>NZ_CP058910.1:3440073-3786764 GCF_013415885.1 Halosimplex rubrum | reverse complement strand
GTTCGAGTCCTCGTCGGGACCGAACCACTCGTCCTCGGCGGTCGCGGCGTCGGTGTCGTCGGTTCCGTCGGCGTCGTCGACCGGTTCGGGGAGGGGCTCCGAGTCGTCGGCCGCGCCCACGGCGTCGTCGACTTGGACGGTGAAGCTATCGAGGAGGTCCCGCAGTTCCTCGACCTGCGATTCGATCGCCTCGGCGGTCTCGGTCACCTCGTCGATGCCGTCGACCTGCTTGTCCGTCCGCTCGGCGGCTGTCCCGGCGCTCGTGGCGGTCCGGGCGCTGATCTCGGCGACCTGATCGGCGAGCGAGACGACCTCCTGGGCGGAGTCGGCCTGGTCGGCGGTCGCGTCGCTGATCTCCTGGACGCCGTCGTTGGTCTCCCGGACCTGCTCGGCGATCTCGTCGAGCGCGTCGAGCGCATGCTCGGTCGTCTCGACACCGGTGACGACGTCCGAGCGCATCGACTCGATGTCGGTCACGGCCTCGCCGGTCCGCTCGGAGAGCTGCGTGAGCAGCTCGTCGATCTCCTGGGTCGCCTCGCTCGTCTCCTCGGCGAGCTCCTTGACCTCGCTCGCTACGACGGCGAAGCCCTGCCCGGACTCGCCGGCGCGGGCGGCCTCGATGGAGGCGTTCAGTGCGAGCGTGTTCGTCTGGCTCGCGATGTCGTCGATGAGGTCGACGATCTCCGCGACCTGCTCGACCTCCTCGTCGAGCGCGCGGATCTCCTCGGCGGTCTCCGCGGTGCGCGACTCGATAGTCTCCATCTCGGACATCGCCTCGCTCGCCGCGGACGAGCCGTCGCTTGCGAGATCCTCCGTCTCGTCCGCGAGGTCCGCCACGGTGTCGGTCGTCGCCGCGACCTCCTCGACGGTGGCCGAGAGGTCGTTCATCTCCTCGGTGACCTCACCGAGGTACTCGTCCTGTTCGTTCGCGTCGTCCGCGATATCGGAGACGGCCTCGCTCACGTCCCGACTGGACGCCCGGACCTCCTGGGTGGACTCGGTGGCGTTGGCCGTCCGGTCGGCGACGCCGTCGGTGAACGACCGCACCCGCGCGACGGTGTCCTGCAGGTCGCTCATCATGTCGTTGAACGAGCGCGCGATCTCGGCCATCGCGTCGCTCTCCTCGTCGGGGTCGAGCCGCCGCGTCAGGTCGCCGTCGGCGCACGCACGGATGGTCTCGCCGTAGTCGTCGGCGGTCTCCTCGAGGTGCTCCGTGAACTGCTCGGCGGCCTCGCGCTCGCGCTCGGCCTCCTGCCGGGCCGTGTCGGCTTCGGCGCGCGCCTCTTCGCGGGCCGTCTCGACCTGGTCGATGCGGTCGGCCAGCGAGTCGCGCATCGACGCGAACCGCGCGTAGAGCGTCCCGATCTCGTCCTGGCGGTGGGTCTCCAGGTCGACCTGGAGGTCGCCGTTCTCGATGGCCTCGGTCCGGTCGGCCAGCTCGCTGATCGAGCGGGCGACCGGCCGCTCGACGACGAGGCCGACGGTCCCGAGGCTGAGCGCGACGAACAGGAACACGAGCGCGAGGTAGAGCTTCGTCCCCGTCGGGACGGCGTAGGCGTCCGTCGTCGCGCTCGTCACGACCGCCAGCCGCGAACCCGGGACGCCGGCGTAGCTGACGACCGACCCGTCCTGCTGGACGAGCGTCGCGTTCCGGTACCCCTCGTTGGGACTCAGACTCGCCAGCGAAGGGATGAACTCCGTCCGGTTCGCCAGGTTCTCCGCCCCGAGGCCGTCGTAGGCCGTCCCGAAGCGGTCGGGGGCGTCCCCGTGGAGGTAGGTCGCGTTCCGGTAGAGCACGTGCGTTCGGCTCCCGGCCGTCGCGTCGTCGAGGTCGAACGACTCGGAGACCGACAGCTCGACCGCGGCGGCGTAGCCGATGCCGTACTGGGTCTGGCTCACGAACGCGATTCGGGTGTCGTTGTCGACCCGATAGGCGTCGGTCGTCCGGACGGACGTGACGCCGGCGCGCTCGAGGTCGAGGTCGGCGAGCCACGGGAACCGGTCGACCGGGCTCTCGCTCACCTCTTCCGAACTGGCGACGACGCTCTTCTCGTCCCAGGAGATGAAGTGAACGCCGACGACTTCGGTGGGCATCGACCGGGAGACGCTGCGGAGGTGGGTGTTCAGCGACTGCCCATCCTCGGGGCGGAGCTTCCCCGACTGGGAGACGAGCCGCGTCGAGGCGGTGTACTGCCGGTGCCAGTCCCCGACCTGGTCGGCGTTGCGCTCGGTCGTTGACTGCAGCGACTCCCGGACGGAATCGCGCTGAGACCGTTGCTCGGCGGCGTAGACGCCGCCGAGGACGATCATGAGTACGAGGAGGATCAGCACGACCGCCGCTGCGAACTGGCGCACGTAACTGCGCCGAATCGAGTCGGGAAGGTACGTCGAGATCCGACGATCCATACCTACCCCGACCCGCGACCATGAGTTAAGATTTCCTGCGGAGTATCACGGTTGATAATCAATGTGTGGCCGAAACTCGGCTCCACGACGAGCACGATTCAGATTACGATCGGGTGAGAGCGCCGACCGGTCCCGGTGACCGTGGCGACGGCAGGTCGCCGCGGCGGCTGGGCTCGCGGACGGCCCGGTCGTCGGGAGCGTGACGCGTCGCTCGGGGTCGTCCCGAAACGCGAGAACGGTCCAGCCTCAGAGGCGACCCACGTCGCCGACTTCGACGCTCTCGACGCCTTCGACGCCGGAGAAGGCTTCCTCGACGGCCTCGGTACCGCCGGCCTCGTCCGGGACGACGACGGTCGGGAGCAGGGCGACGAGGCCGAAGGCCACGTCGTCGCGCTCGAAGCCGTTGATCTTCGCGCCCTCGGGCAGCGACGCTTCCAGGCGCTCCTGGAGCGCGTCGAGGTCGACCTCGGGGTTCTGCGGCATGACCTTGATCTGCGCGGCGACTTTCCCCATCGTTACGGCCCCATGAACCCGCAGTCCGGGCACTCGTAGAGGTTGCTCTGCTTGCGACACTTCGCGCAGCGGTAGATCTGCTGGCCGCAGTCGGGACACTTGAACGCGGCGGCGTTCGTGCCGGCGATGTTGATGCCGCACGAAACGCACTTTTCCTGGCGTTTCTGTTGGCTCTCGCTCATACCACCCCGTACCTCCTCACGGGTTTTAACCGTTGCCAACTGCGCCGGCCGGCTGGGCGCCGCTGAGTCGCGGTCGAGCGCCCGCGCTAGCGCCGCCGGCCGACGCCCAGATCTGTCCGGAACCCGCGCTACCCGAAGTTCTCGACTTTCGCGGTCTCGGGGTCGCCTCCAGCTGTCTCGATGGCGGCGATCGCGTCGTCGAGGAACTCCGCGAAGCCGTAGACGAACACCTGCGTGTCGTCGGTCAGTACCTCGTCGACCGACGACGCCAGGGGGGACGACGGGGCGACGACTGCGACGGACGCGCCGCGCTCGTTCAGTTCGGTCAACCGCTCGTCGTGGATCGGCGCGGCGTCGCGGTAGACGATCGCGGCCTCGCCGCCCTCGTCGAGCGCCCGTTCGGCGATCCCGATCGCCGGGCCGACGCCGGGGCCGCCGGCCAGGATCAGCACCCGCTGTTCGCCCTCGTAGTAGGCGTCCCCGTACGGGCCCGAGACCGTCACGGTGTCGCCGGCGGTCAGCTCGGCAAGTTCTGGCCCGACCTCGCCCTCGGGATCGATACCGACCGTGATCTCGAACGTCCCGTCCACGTCGGGCGAAGAGATCGTGTAGAACCGGGACTCCTCGACCCCGGCGAGGGCGACCTTCACGAACTGCCCGGGCTGGGCGTCGAACCCGTCGGGCGTCTCGAAGTCGACGGCGATAGCGTCCTCGCCGACCGACTCGACCGCGACGACGGCGACTTCGGTATCGTCCATGCCCCAGTGTCGGGGGCCGCGGCGCATGTTCCTTTCGTTCCGGCGCGTCGGGCCGGTCGTCGACGGCCCCGACGCGGAGTCCCCGAACCCCCGGACGGACCGACCGGCTCGTCGACCGCTCGGCCACCGCTATCGGGGACCGGCGTTCACTATTGGAGGACAGTGTTACCGGTTGTTCGAAACCGCCGATTTTCGCCTGTCTGTCCACTTTTGCGACGGATACGGGGGTCTGATTCCGGGGCCATTACAGAAGTCTTTTTGCCGGGCGGGAGATACTCCAATGCAGTATGCCCGAGGACCTGAACTGGGCCATCGGCGGTGAAGCCGGTGACGGGATCGACTCTACCGGGAAGATCTTCGCTCAGGCACTCTCGCGTGCCGGCCGTCACGTCTTCACCTCGAAGGACTTCGCGTCACGGATCCGAGGCGGGTACACCGCCTACAAGGTCCGGACATCCGTCGACCGCGTCGAGAGCGTCGTCGACAGACTCGACATCCTGATCGCGCTCACCGAGCGCACCATCGACGAGAACATGGACGAACTGCACGAGGGCAGCGTCATCATCTACGACGGTGAGCGCTCCACGATGCAGGACGTCGAAGTTCCCGACGGGATGATCGGCCTGTCCGTGCCGCTGCAGCGGCTCGCCGAGGACGCCGGCGGCGCCATCATGGCGAACGTCGTCGCCCTGGGCGCGGCCTGCGAAGTGGCGCAGTTCCCCATCGAGAACCTGGACGAATCACTGGAGAAACGCTTCGGCGACAAGGGCGAGGCCATCGTCGAGAACAACAAGGAGGCCGCCCGCCTGGGCCAGCAGCACGTCCAAGAGGAGTACGACCACGAGTTCGACTACGACATCGAGACCACCGACGAGGACTACGTGCTCCTCAACGGCGACGAGGCCATCGGCATGGGCGCCATCGCCGCCGGCTGTCGGTTCTACTCGGGCTACCCCATCACCCCCGCGACGGACGTGATGGAGTACCTGACCGGCCGCATCGACCAGTACGGCGGCAAGGTCGTCCAGGCCGAGGACGAACTCTCGGCCATCAACATGGCGCTGGGCGCCGCCCGCGCAGGTGCACGCGCGATGACGGCTACCTCGGGTCCCGGTATCGACCTGATGACCGAGACGTTCGGGCTCGTCGCGACCACCGAGACGCCCCTGGTGATCTGCGACGTGATGCGTTCGGGTCCCTCGACCGGGATGCCGACCAAGCAGGAGCAGGGCGACCTCAACATGACGCTGTACGGCGGCCACGGCGAGATCCCGCGGTTCGTCGTCGCGCCCACGTCGGTCTCGGAGTGTTTCTGGAAGACCGTCGAGGCGTTCAACTACGCCGAGAAGTACCAGACGCCCGTCTATCTCGTCTCTGACCTGGCGCTCGCCGTGACGGAACAGACGTTCCCGCCGGAGGCGTTCGACATGGACGAGGTCGAGATCGAGCGCGGCAAGGTCGTCGACGAGGACGAGATCGACTCCTGGCTCGACGAGCGCGGCCGCTTCCAGGCGCACTTCTCCGCCGCCGACGGTATCAGCCCCCGCGCGTTCCCGGGCACGACCGACGGCGCCCACATGACCACCGGCCTCGAACACGACGAGCTCGGCCGGCGGACCGAGGAGGAGGAGGTCCGCCTCGAACAGGTCGAGAAGCGCCAGCGGAAGGTCGAGACAGCGAAGGAAGAGGAAGACTGGGACTACCGCGAGTTCGGCGACGAGGACGCGGACGCGCTCGTCATCTCCTGGGGCTCCAACGAGGGCGCGATGCGCGAAGCCCTCGGGTTCCTCGACGAGCGCGGCCACGACGTGCGGTTCATCTCGGTGCCCTACATCTTCCCGCGGCCCGACCTCTCGGAAGAGATCGAGGCGGCCGACGACGTGATCGTCGTCGAGTGTAACGCAACCGGGCAGTTCGCCGACGTGATCGAGCACGACGTGCTCGAACGCGTCCAGCGCGTCAACAAGTACAACGGCGTCCGCTTCAAGGCGGACGAACTCGCGACGGAGATCGAGAACACACTCTCCGGTGCCGACGCCGGCGCCGCGGAGGTGGAGGCAGAATGAGCTCAGACGTTCGATTCACGGACTTCAAATCCGACAAGCAACCGACCTGGTGTCCCGGCTGCGGTGACTTCGGGACGATGAACGGCATGATGAAAGCCCTCGCCGAGACGGGCAACGACCCCGACAACACGTTCGTGGTCGCCGGCATCGGGTGTTCCGGCAAGATCGGCACCTACATGCACAGCTACGCGCTCCACGGCGTCCACGGCCGCGCTCTGCCCGTGGGCATCGGCGTCAAACTCGCCAACCCCGACCTCGAAGTGATGGTCGCGGGCGGCGACGGCGACGGCTACTCCATCGGCGCCGGTCACTTCGTCCACGCGGTCCGCCGCAACGTCGACATGTCCTACGTCGTCATGGACAACCGCATCTACGGCCTCACCAAGGGTCAGGCGTCGCCGACCAGCCGCCAGGACTTCGAGACCTCGACGACCCCCGATGGCCCGCAGATGCCCCCGGTCAACCCGCTCGCGCTCGCGCTCGCCTCCGGGGCGACCTTCATCGCGCAGTCGTTCTCCTCGGACGCGCAGCGGCACGCCGAGATCATCCAGAAGGCCGTCGAACACGACGGCTTCGGGTTCGTCAACACCTACTCGCCCTGTGTGACCTTCAACGACGTCGACACCTACGACTACTTCCGCGACTCCATCGTCGACCTCTCCGAGGAGGACCACGACCCCCACGACCGCGAGGCCGCCAAGGAGAAGATCCTCGAGGGCGACAAGGAGTACATGGGCGTCATCTACCAGGACGACGACTCGGTCCCGTGGGAGAAACGCGAGGGCATCGACCAGGACATGTCCGACATCCCCGACGGCGCTCCCGACGACGCGATGGACCTCGTCCGCGAGTTCTACTAGACCCAGTAGTTACCATCTTTTTCGTGACCGGGTTTCCTCGGTCGCTTCGCTCCCTGCGGGAACCCGGTCGCCAAAAACATGGGTGAAAAAGCCGCATCTCGGCCTTCGGCCTCGATGCGGTGAACCGGCGCTACGCGCCGGATGCCGGCCGCCACCGCATCCGCACCCGCCACCGCATCCACACTACACAGCCACCGCACCCGCCACCGCATCCGCACCCGCCACCGCATCCGCACCCGCCACCGCATCCGCACCCGCCACCGCATCCGCACCCGCCACCGCATCCGCACCCGCCACCGCATCCGCACCCGCCACCGCATCCACACTACACAGCCACCGCACCCGCCACCGCTACCAGTCCTTTCAGCCGGAAATCACTTGTCCGACCGCCGTCTCAGTGCTCGACGTGCAGCGTCTCGGTACCGCCCTGATCGCTGTCCTCGCGCTCGTCGCGCTCGCGGGAGCCGCGGGTACGCTCGGCGCGGTCACCGGCCCCGTCGTCTCCGGTGGCGAGACGCCGACGGGATCGGCGACGCCCACCGCGGAGCCGCCACCGACCGGGGTACCGGGCGACGCGGCCGACTCCGAGGTCCAGCGGGCCGCGACGCCGACGACGGCCGCGGCGGGCAACTCCGGCGGCGTCTCCCCGTTCGTCGTCCCCGCCGTCGGCGGCTCGCTGCTCGCGGCCGGCCTGCTCGTCGTTTTCCTGACCGGCCACGACGACCGGGCGCCCGCCGTCCCCGACGACGATTCCGCCGGCGAGGATCCGACGCCGGGCGTCTCGCCCGCGTACGGATCGCCCGACGAGAGCGCGGTCACGCGAGCGTGGCGACGCCTCCGCGACCGGACGGACGCCGACGGGACGGCGACCCCCGGCGACGTGGCGGCGCGGGCGCTCGACCGCAGCCTGCCGAGCGAAGCGGTCGCGACGATCACCGACCGGTTCCGCGCGGTCCGATACGGCGGAGAGTCGGCCGACGACGAGCGGAGTTCCGCTGCCGAGGCCGCCGAGGCAATCGATTCGGCGGCCGAGTCCGTCCCGAGGGGCTCCGAGCCGGGTGACTGTGACCCGACCGACGGTCGGTAAAAACTTGTAGTTGGGGAGAACACTCTCGCTCGTGAGACGATTCGCGACCGCCCTGATCGCCCTCTTCGCGCTGGTCGCGCTCGTGACGGCCGCCGGCTCGTTCGGCGGGCCCGACCAGCCGACGCTGTACTCCGGGACGACGCCGACCGAGCCGATGCCGACCGGCCCCCTCCCCGCCGGCAGCGGCGGTGAGAACGCGACGACCGCGACCGACTCGCGCGACGTGATCGACGGGGAGACACCGGTTCCACCCGACCAGAGCGGTGAGGACGGCGGCGTCTCGACGCTGCTCGTCGCCGGCCTCGTCGGCGGGTTGCTCGTCGCAGCCGTCCTCGCCGTGCTCCTGACCGGCGACGACTCCCGCGCACCGCCGCGAGACGACGACGGTGACGGCGACCGACCGTCCGAGCCCCCCACGCCGTCGGTCGACCCGAGCTACGACTCGCCCGCCGACAGCGCCGTCGTCCGTGCGTGGCGTCGGCTCCGCGACCGCGTCGAGGGCGTCGACGAGTCGGCGACACCGGGGGAGACGGCTGCGACCGCCGTCGACCGCGGCTACCCCGACGACGCCGTCGAGAGCGTGACCCGCGGTTTCGAGGCCGTTCGGTACGGCCGCCGGTCCCCGACGGACGAACAGGAGCGCAGCGCCGGCCGGCTGGCCGACAGGCTCGACGCCGGCGGTGACGGCAGGAGCGAGGGCGGTGAGAACGCGTGAACCGCCGGCGTCGAGCCCTGCTGACGGTCGGGATCGCGGCGGTCGTCGCCGGGGTCGTCCTGACGTTCCGGCCGGGGCTGGTCGCGTTCGACTGGGCGACGCTGGCGACGCTCGGGGTCTGGCTCGTCGCGCTGGCCGGCGTCGCGCTCGCGGCCCTCGAACGGTTCGAGGGCGGCGACGCGCCGTCCGGTGGCCTCCCGCAGGTGGGCGAACGGCCGGCGTACGGGGTCCCCGGCGACGACCTCGCCGCGGCGGTCGCGGACGCGGGCGTCGGTCGGCGCGACGCGGCCGAACGCGACCGGGCCCGCGAGCGGTTGCGCGTCGCCGCCGTCGGCGCGCTGGAACGGTTCGCGGGTCTCGCGCCCGAGGATGCCGAGCGCCGGGTCGCCGAGGGCTCGTGGACCGACGACCCCGACGCGGCCGCGCTGTTCGCCGACGGCGAGGAGTCCGTCCACGAGGGCGTCGAGCCCGACTTCGATCGGCGAGCCGAGCGCGCCGCGGCGGCCGTCGCACGGCTCCGGGACCGAACTGACGGCGGCGAAGCGAGCGGTCCGGACAGCAGCGGTCGAGTCGGCGGGCGGGACCGCTCGGGAGGTGTCGCCGATGACTGAGACGGCTGCCGTCGGTGCCGGGCTCGACCGCGGGGAGGAGCGACTCGAGCGGACCGGCCGCTGGGCCGGGATCCACGGGCTCGCGCTGGCGGCGACGGCGGTCGCCATCCTCCTCGGGAGGCCCGTCGCGATCCTCGTCGGACTGGCCGGCGTCGGGTTCGCCGCGTACAGCCGGGCCGCCGAGGCGCCGGCGCCCGAGCTGGCGGTCGAGCGCCACGTCAGCGACACCGACCCCGCGCCGGGCGAGACGGTCCGGGTGACGCTCACCGTCGAGAACGAGAGCGGGGCGACGCTTCCGGACCTGCGGTTCGCCGACGACGTGCCCGCCGGCCTGGAAGTCGTCGACGGGGCCGCGCGGCACACGACCGCGCTGCGACCGGGCAAGCGGGCGTCGATCGCCTACGAGTTCGAGGCCGTCCGGGGCCGCCACGAGTTCGACAGCCTCACCGTCGTGACACGGGACGTGAGCGGTGCGAGTCGCCGCGTCGGCCGGCGGGCGACCGACCGCTCGACGGTGGTCTGTCGTCCGGCCTACGAGGACCGTTCGGTCCCGCTGGGTGACCTGGCGACGCGGCTGACCGGCAGCCAGCCCGTCTCGGCGACCGGTGAGGGGCAGGCGTTCCACTCGCTGCGGGAGTACCGGACGGGCGACCCGCTCGGGAGCGTCGACTGGAACCGCTTCGCCAAGGACGGCGAGCTCGCGACGAGGCGCTTCGACCAGCCGCGGACGGTCAAAGTCGTCCTGCTGGTCGACGCGCGGGCCGCCGCCTACGTGACCGCGGGCGACGGCCGTCCGGCCGTCGACGCCTGCGTCCACGCCGCGGGCGCGCTCGTCGGCGGTCTCGCGGAGGCGGACTGTCACGTCGGGCTGGCGGCGCTGTCGCCCCGCGACTGCTGGCTCCCCCCGGCCTCGGGACGGACCCACCGCGAGCGACTGCTCGACGCGCTCAGCACCGACGACGCCTTCGGCTGGCGGCCGCCAGCGGAGGGTGGAAGCGATACGGGCGGCGACGGCTTCGGCCGCCTGCTGGTGCAGCTCTCGGGCGACACGCAGGTCGTGGTCTGCTCGCCGTTCGTCGACGACCGCCCCGTCGAGGTCGCCCGCGCGCTCGACGCCCGGGGCCACGACGTGACCGTCGCCAGCCCGGACGTGACCGCCGAGGACTCCCCCTATCGGCGCCTCGCGGCCACCGAACGGCGGACCCGTCTCGACGCGTGTCGGCGGTCCGGGATCCCCGTCGTCGAGTGGACGGGCGGTGTCGACCGCGGGTCGGCGAGATCGGTCGACGCGGGAGGCGGCGCGGACGCGACGACCGGTGGCGCGGCCGGTTCGGGCGAGCGAGTCGCGACCGACGGGGGTGACGGCCGGTGGCGGTGAGCAGCCCGACCGACCGGCGGCGCGTCCGCGCCAGTCACGCGCTGGCCGTCCTCGCGTCCGTCGCCGTCGTGGCCGCCATCCGCGGGTCGGTGATGGCGACGCTGATCGGCCTCGCCGGGGCGGGAGCCGTCCTCGCCGGGCTGGTCCGGCGCTCGGAGTCGTCGGTCGTCGCCGGTGGCGCGGCGCTGTTCGCCGCGACGGTGTTCGCGGCGGTCGGTCCCGCGTCCGCGGGGCCGGTCCTCGTCGGCGGGTTCGGCGCCGTGATCGCGGCGGATCTCGGGACTTTCGCGCTCGGGATCGACCGCGACGCCGACCCGGCGGTGGCGACGACGCGGGTCGAGCTGTTGCACGCCGTCGGGAGCGTCGTCGTGGCGATCCTGACCGCCGGCGTGGGGTACGCCCTGTTCGAGACGGTCCCCAGCGGCGGCTCGCTCGGCGTCGTCGCGCTGTTGCTCGGCGGCGTCGTGCTGGCGTGGCTGTTGCGGGAGTAGGCCTGCACGTCGTCGACGCGACGGGGTCGGCGGCGAGCCGTCCGCGGCGGGCGGAAACGGTTCACACGGGTTCGGACCGTTCAGCAACACTAATGTCGGAGACGCCGGACCAACGTCTATGAGCGACCGCTTTGACGTGGTGATCGCGGGTGCCGGGCCCGCCGGAGCGCAGTGTGCGCGCGATCTTGCGGCGAGAGATTACGAGGTGCTCGTCCTCGAGACCGAACCCGAGGCCGAGTTCCCGCGTCAGAGCAACAAGTCGACCGCCGGAACCTTCCCTTCGATGATGGCGTCGTTCAACGTCCCGGACGAGGTCGTGATGAACTTCACCGAGACGGTCGTGCTGGAGTCGCCCAACGACCACTTCGTCCGCGACCAGCCCGGTGCCGTCCTGGAGTTCGCCGAGTTCAAGCGCTGGCTCGTCGCCGAGGGGCGCGAGGCGGGCGCCGAGTACCGCTTCGACTCGCGCGTCTCGAAGCCGATCACCGAGGATGGCGACGTGGTCGGCGTCCGCTACGACGGGCAGACGGAGGTCTACGCCGACGTCGTGGTCGACGCGACGGGCCCGGCGGCGCCGCTGGCGAAGGACCTGGGCGTCACCGACCTGAAGCGCGAACGCCAGGCCATCGGCGTCGAGTACGAGTTCGAGGGCGTCGAGCCCGACCACCCCGAGTTCGCCGACTGCACGGACTCGATGATGCTCCGGCTCGACCACGATCTGGCCCCCGGCGGCTACTCGTGGCTGTTCCACACGGGCGCGGACACGGCGAAGGTCGGGCTCTGTTACATCCAGAACGACAGCCACCGCGAGTACGCCAAAGAGGGCATGGGGATCGACGACTACCTGGAGTACTGGCTGGAGAGCGACCCCCGCTTCGAGAACGCGACCCGTCTGGACGGCAAGCAACACCGCGGGTCGGCCCACATTCAGGAGCCCGGGCGGATGACCACCGACAGCTTCATCGCCATCGGCGACACCGTCCCCACGATCGACCCGCTGTGGGGCGAGGGCATCCACAAGGGGATGCTCTCGGCGCGGGCGGCGGCGGCCACGGCCGACCGGGCGCTGACCGGGTCGGTCGACACGTCGGCCGAGCAGATGGAGATCTACAATACGCTCTGGCACAGCGACGTGGCGCCGAAGATGAACACGCGCCTGCTGATGACCGAGCTGCTGTATCTCACGCCCAACGACCGCTACGACCGGCTGATGGCCGACCTGCGGCGGGCCGACGGCGACACGCTCGCGAAGGTCAACAACGGGAACCGACTGGCGATGCGGGAACTGATCCACCTCGACGACCTGCCCCTGCTCGCGCGGTTCGCCCGCGAGCGCCTGGGGAGCTGAGGCCCGCCGTCCGGGCGGCGTGACGCGAACGGCTATCGATCGAAAGGCCGACAGGATTTTACCACTCCGGGTCGCGTCCACGGGCATGGAACGGGAACCGAGCAGGCGACGATTCATCAGGGGCTGCTGTCTCGCCGGCGCGGGGGCGCTCGCGGCCAGCGGTTCGGTCGGCGGCGCGACGGCGAGCCGCCGACAGGCGGTGCCGCCGACGCGCTGGGACCGCACCTACGACCGCGGGACGACCGCGGAAGCGAACGGGGTAGCGCCCGCCTCGGACGGCGGGTTCGTCGTCGCGGGGACGGCCGAGCCCGCGGACGGCGACACCGCGAGCGAGATCTGGCTCTACAAGGTCGACGCCGCCGGTCGGCTGGAGTGGCAGACGACCTTCGCCGAGCGCGGCGTCACCGAGGGGTTCGACGTGGCGGCGGCCGGGGACGGGTTCGTCGTCGCCGGACACACCCACGAGGAGGGGTCGAGCGAGCAGAGTGCGATCGCCGTCCGGGTCGACGGCGAGGGGGCCGAACAGTGGCGGCGGACCTTCAACGCGAACCCGGACACGACCGACACGATGCGGGCCGTGTCCGTCGACTCGGAGGGGCGATACGTCTTCGCCGGCTGGACGAGTCGGTTCCAGGACGCGTGGGTCGCCCGGCTGACACCGGGCCAGTCGATCGACTGGTCGAAGCGGTACGGGCCCGGTGACCACAACCGGCTTCACGGGATCGTCCCCGCCTCCGAAGGCGGGTACGTCGCGGTCGGGGAGACCGACGATACGGACGACAACACCGTGGGATGGGCGGTCAAACTCGACGACGAGGCCACGCAGATCTTCTCTCAGCAGTTCAAGAAGCGGTCCGACACGGCGACCAACCCGTACGACGACTACAACGTATTCCACGACGTGGCGGAGACGCGCAACGGGTTCGTCGCCGTCGGTACGAACGCGTTCGACCCGGCGACGAACGACCGTCAGGGCTGGGCGATAGAGTTCAACGTCAACGGCGGCAAGCTCTGGGGAAAGGGTATCGAGGCCGACACCTACACCGAGTTGCACAGCGTCACCGCCGGGGATCTGGAGTACTTCGCCGCCGGCGAGACGGCCACGAACGGGAACGGCGACGACGCCAGGGGGTTCGCCACCAACCTCGGCATCGACGGCGACACCAAGTGGAAGCACAGTTACGGGTCGGGGTCCAGCGAGTTCTCCGCGTTCCACCTGACCGACGACCGGGGGATGGTCTGTGTCGGGAGCGCGGCGGACTCGGCCGGCGGGACCACCGCCGGCTGGAGCGTGAAAGTGGGCGGGGCGGAGGTCGCCGCGGCGACGCAGTCACCGACACCGAGCCCCACGCCGTCGCCGACGCCCGCGTCGGACGACTCGACCCCGACGTTCACGCCGACGCCGACCGACGAGCCGGGTGGTACCGACGCGACGGGCGGCGGAACCGCCACCGCCGCGCCGACGCCGACGGCGACGCAATCGGGCGGTCCCGAGACGACGACTCCGGGCGGCGACGACGGCGGGAGCGGAGCGACGACGACCGGCGGCGGTGGCGGTGGCGGCGGCCTCTCGCCCGCGGTCGTCGGCGTCGGTGCGGTCATCGTCGCTCTCGGGAGCGCCGGCGTGCTCTACAACCGGTTCCTCGGCGACGACGAGGACGCGGCCGGGTCCGACGGGGATGCCGGCGGCGCCCCGCCCGACGACACCGGTGGCGGCGACGGCAGTGACGGCGGCGACACCGCCAGCGATGTCGAGACCAGCGAACCCGACACCGAAGGGACCGAACAGGTTCAGGCCGCCCAGACCGTCGTCGAGAACTCCGGCGACGACGCGGGCGAAGAAGCCGGCGGAGACGTCGCCTCGGACTCCGGGACGGAGGCCGAATCCGACGATGCGGCGGACGCGGGCGACACGGCCGGGGAGTCCGAGCCCGGCGACGCGAGCGACGACGAGAGCGGCGAGTGAGGAGGCGGCCGTCTCCGGAGTCGCAACCTACTCGTCGCTCGCCGACCGGCGGCCCGCCGACCCTCTCGCCGGCCGCCGGCCGGGCCTCGTCCGTTGGCGTTCGACCCAGTTCTCAGAACCGCCGATCCTGTCGCCGAGAAGACCTGTCGGACGTGAATAGCGACCGGCGGCGGCCGGCAACAGAAGAGGTATACAGGGCGCTGCCAAATTCCGGAACATGTCAGTCGGGAACCGGCAGGGGGTCGTCGAAGCGATCCGCTTCGACCTGAACAAGTTCCACGAGACCTGGATGGGACTGCTCTACCCGCGCCAGCGCGGTGCGGGCGACACCGTCCTCGGGAAGTGGCAACCGCAGACCACGCGCGAGCGGGTCACCTACACCGCGTGGGCGGCGCTGGGGGCGCTCGTCGTCGCGGTGCTGTACCCGCTCGCCCTGTTCGGCGTCGTCGTCCGCTTCCACGCCCGAAAGATCGACGTGTCGGTGGAGAAACTCGGCGCGGTCGGCGTGATACTGCTCGCCGTCCTAGTCTGGGGGGGCCTCTCGGCGCTGGTCGAGTTCCGGCTGGACTACTCGGGCCAGGAGACCAACGCCATCATCGCCGCCAGCGTCGTCGCCATCGTCTCGGCGGGACTGGCCGTGGCCTTCCGCGCGATCGGCGGGCGGATCACGACCGTCGTCTTCGCGTACCCCTTCGGGATGACCGCCATCTTCCTGCCGCCGGTGGTCGCCGCGCTCGTCTCCGACGACGTGGCCCAGTTCAGCATCGCCTACGCGGACCAGATCGCCGAACTCGTCCGCGAGGAGGCCCTCGGCCCGGTCGGCCTCCGGAGCTACGTCGTCGACAGGTTCGACATGACGGAGTTCGCCTACGTCCTCATCTGGGTCGGCATCTCCGTCCCGCTCGGGTGGCTGCTCGGCACCACCGTCGCGCTCGCCGACTTCATCCGCCCGACCGGGGAGTAGCGGTCGCCCTTCTCTGACCGGTCGTCACAGCACGTCGTCGGGGTCGATAGCCACCGGCTCCGGGAGGGCGCCCGCCCCGTCGCCGCTCGCGACGGCGACGGTCCCGGTCGACTCGCGGTCGACGAGCACCGTCCCGCCCGCGAGTAGCGGCGCGAGCACGCCCGCGGCGACGGTTCCCGGTTCGGCCAGCGGCGCCCGCACGGCGACCTCGTCGTCGCCGTCGAGGCCGTACTCCTCGACGATCCGCTCGGCGACCGTCAGCAGTCGCTCGTGGGGGAACTCCTCCTCGGCGGTGGCGAGGGCGATGTCGGTCGGGCTCACCCGGTCGGGCGGACTCGTCGGGTTCTCGCTCCACATCTCCGCCTCGAAGTGGGCGAACTCGGGGGTATCGGGCACGTCGCCGTAGACGAACGTCTTCGTCCCCGGGCCGGGGTCGTAGGCGTCGGCGCGGGCCGCGGGGACGACGAGCGCCTTTGCCGACGGCGACTCCCCGGGGTCGAAATGGGTCGCCGCCCCGAGGAGACTCGCGCCGAACAGCGCGAGCAGCGGCGGCGGCGTCAGCGAGTCGCCGGCGTCGACGGCGACGGTCGCGCCGCCGCGGACGCCGTAGTGGCGCAGGATGTTGCCCGTCTTCCAGGCGTTCGTGCAGTACTTCTCGTAGCTGTACGAGCCGGCGCGGCTGTCGGTCCGCACTGCAAGCTCGTCGGTGCGTCGCTCGCGAGCCACGAGGTCCCCGATCACGTCCATGGCGGCGCTTCGGCCGGTATCGGCAAAAGGGGTCCGACACGGTACCGCGGGGGTATCTGTTGGACGACCGGGTCGACCGTCTCACCGGAGCCGCCACCCGCGCAGGAAGGCGACGGCGACGCCGCCGACGACGACGCTGAACAGCAGCGTCGCGGTCCGGACGACCAGCACTCCGGCGGCGGCCGTGGCCGGCGAGACGGCGGTGACGAGGCCGATCGCGCCCCCGAGCAACACGTCGTAGGCACCGAGGCTGGCCGGGATGGGGACCACGCTCGCGACCTGCGGGAGCGGGACGACGACGACCAGCGGGACCACCGCGAGGACGCCCACCTCCGCGCCGACGCCGACGAGCGCGACCCACAGCGCGGCCGCCGTGAGCAGTTGCTCCGCCACGCCGCCGACGGCGACCAGTGCGAGCAACCCCGGTCGCCCCCGAAACCTGACGATCCGCGTCCAGAACCGCTCCAGCGCGCGGTCGACGACCGACCGATCGTGGGGCGTCTCGCGGTACAGCGAGGAGACCCACCGGACGACCGGGCCGAGGACGACGGCCAGGCCGCCGCTGATCGGGCCGCGAAACCGGACGACCAACGCGCCCGCGGCCGCCAGCCCGACGACGGCGCCGCCGAGGGTCGTCAGGACGTAGCCGGGCGCGGGGCCGCCGAGGACGACCACGAGCGCGGCGGCGGTCGAGACGACCAGCTGGGCGCCCGACTTGACGTACTTTGCGACCGAGCGGACGGCCAGCGCCTCGCTGTAGGTCGTCCCCGTCGCGGTCTCGACGAACGTCGCCATGATCGGCTCGGAGCTGACCGGGCCGGCGGGGCTCAGCGCGTCGAAGAAGTCGCCGGCGACCGCGAACTGGACGCTCCGACCGCCGGAGATCCCGCCGCCGAGCGGCCGGACCGAGGCCCAGAAGCCGAGCCCGTCGACGACGCCCTCGGCGACGACGAGGACCGCGACCGCGGCGAGCAGTCCGGGGGCGACCACCGACAGGCGGGCGGCGACGCCGTCGACGCCGACGAACGCGAGGTAGCCGCCGAGGGCGCTGCCGCCGACGAGGACGCCCGCCAGGAACCGGAGAGTCCGGCGCACACCCCGGGGTGGGGCGGGTCGGGAGAAAAGCCCACCGGGAGCGTCGAGCGGTCCCGCTCGTCCGGCGGCCCGTTCGTCACGCGGTGACGCCCCGGTCGGTCACCCGTCGACGCGGCGCCAGTACAGCGCGAGGTCGAGCGTCACGTCGTCGAAGTCGACGGTCTCCTCGCGGACGCAGGCGTAGCCGAGCGACTCGTAGAAACCGCGGGCCTGCTCGTTGTCCGCGCCGGTGTTCAGGACCAGCGCGCGGTACCCCCGGCGACGCGCACGCCGGGCGAGCTCCTCGACGATCCGGGTGCCGAACCCCCGACCTTGCATCGCAGGATCGACCCGGACGCGGGAGAGTTCGCCGGTGCCCGCCGCGGCGTCGAAGCGGTCGGCCATCCAGCCGTCGAGGGGTTCGACGGCGCCGGTCGCGACGATCTCACTGTCCGGTTCGCGGGTCCTCTCTCCCCGCTCACCGTTCGAGGCCTCCCTGCGGTCGACCTCGCCCACGAGGAACTCCCCGCCGGCGTCGAGATAGTGGTCGCGCACGTCTTCGAGGTCTGTGTCGGGCGCGTCGACCACCCACTCGGGCGTCTCGGCCATCGCCTCGCGGTTCAGCTCGCGGACCCGCTCGCCGTCACCGGCGCGGTACCGGCGGATCGTCAGGTCGGTCGACCCGGCCATCCTCATACCGACGCGGCGGTCGCGTCGCCGTGGACGGGACCTCGCTCGTACGAGCCGGAGACGGTCTCGTGGACTGTCTCGGCGAGCGCGTCGTCGTCGGCCGCGTCGCGCACGTCGGCGACGGTGTCCGCCAGCGCGGCGTCGCCCGGTGTGAGATCCGTCGTCATAGCCGAAACGACTGACGGCCCCGGCTTAGCTACTATGCTGACATCGTTTCGTAGACCGTGACCGACGACACAGTCGACACAGTACGGTCGGCCAACGAGTGTGGTCGGTCACTCCAGGAAGTACTCGATGTCGTCGACGGCGTCGCCGTGGGCGTGATAGGCGTCGTCGGGCACGTCGGTGAACCACCCCAGGTCGAGGTCGGACCACTCGCCGAACGTCGGGTCGTCGGCGACCGGTTCGCCCGCGACGGGCTCGATTCCCACCACGAGGTCGTAGCTCGTGGCCGTCCGCTCGGTGTCGGACCGCAACTCGTGGGTGATAGCGCTGACCCGGAGGACCTCGGCGGCCGCGGCGTCGACGCCGGTCAGCGTCTCGGCGATCTCGGCGGCGCGTTCGAACCAGTCGGCACCGCTCGGGACGTGGCCGTAGGGCAGCCGCCAGCCGTGGGGACTGTCCATCAGCAGGACCGCGTCGGCGTCGTTCGTGACGCCGACCGCGACGAGTCCCTCCACGTCCGCGAAGTACTCGAAGGCGTCGTCGCCGTCGGTCGTCGTCGCCTCGGTGTACTCGACGCCGGGTTCCCCGTGGAGCGTCGACGGGTCGCGGAGTTCGTCCATACCGCGGGCGTTGTCGGCCGGGGTATTTGGTCGTTGGTACCTCGGTCGCGGTACGCCGTCGCGGTGCTCCGCCCACGCGGGACGGCGACCCGACCGCCCGAGTGAGTATGGCGGGAGGAACCGCGAGCTAACCGGTAACAAACGGCATATCCCTGGCGACCCGACTGTCGACCGGACGCAGTACCGATGCCAATTCACTGGAACGCACGGCGCCCGAATCGATCGCCCGACGGGGACGACCAACGACAACCCGGGATACCGGGCGTGGCCGAGACACCCGGACGGACGTACCTCTGCCTGACGTGTGAGGTCCAGTTCGTCATCCCGCGGAGCGAGACGGCGGTCTGCTGTCCGATCTGCCGCATGAACCGCATCCGGGCGATCGACTGACCGTCGCCGCTCGACGGGGTCCGATACCGATTCCGACGGTCCGGGGGCGGCGTTCTCACTCGATCGCTGCCAGCGAGTCGAAGCCGCTCCAGCACTCGCAGTCCAGATCGTCGATAGAGCTCACCTCGTCCGGCAGGTCCGAGATCGGCATCCCGTCGTCGAATCGGTCGCAGTCGTCGGTGTGGACCGAGAAGTCGTCGCTCGCCATGACCGGCATACACCGGATGGAGGCGAGACTCCGTCAAAAACCCCGCGGGGCGTTCTCGCCGAGCGTAACTGGTATCTATGTCGACTGTGTCGGGACAATCGTTTTGAGGGCGGGACGAGAGACTCGGGTATGGAAGTCGCCGAGCGGGTCCACCTGATCCCGGTGGGCTACGAGAACGACCGGATCGTCCTGCCGGCGGTCGAGTTGCGCGCCGACCGCGTCGTCCTCCTGCGCTACGAGGACGAGACCGACCACCCCTCCTACGTCGAGACCGTCCGCGGGCGCCTCGACGAGGCGGGGATCGACCACGAGACGGTGTCGTGCAACATCTTCGACTTCTACGACTCGATCGGGACCGTCGCGGAACTGGCGACCCGCTTTTCCGACCACGAGGTGTACGTCAACCTCGCCTCGGGGTCGAAGGTCACCGCCATCGGCGGCATGATCGCCTGCATGGCGACCGGCGCGACGCCGTACTACGTCCGCGCACAGCACTACGCCGCCGAGACCGACGGCGACGTGGCCGAAGGCATCCGCGAGATCACCGAACTCCCTACCTATCCGATGCAGAGCCCCGAACCCCAGCACGTCGCGGTGATGGACCACCTCGACCGCGCGGACGGCGCCCGCAAGCGCGACCTCATCGAGTTCGGGAAAAGCGAGGGGCTGCCGTTCATCGCCGAACGCGACGCCGCCAACCGCAAGAGCGAGTATCGCCTGCTCGACAGCCACGTCCTCGGCCCGCTGTCGGACAACGGCTACGTCTCCCTGGAGGAAGTCGGCCGCTCGACCCGCGTCTCCCTGACCGAGAGCGGCCGCAATACCCTCCGCGCGTTCCGCTATCTCGTCGAGGACGACTGACTCCGCTCGCGGCCGGCCGCGGGCGGCGACCGTGCCACGCCGGCGCACGCAGTTGTCAGATATGAGAATTACACCGCGTGACTCAAGGGGGGTCGTCGAGTGATACGACCAGGACCAGATGCCAGACGTTCACAACCGAGAGTCGGGTGCGGACGCACACCGGCTCGCCCCCGCCGCACCGGACGAGGAGTGCGTCTACGGTGCCTGTAGCCCCGGCTGGCACAGCGCCGCCGACCGGAGCCACGCCCTCGCCGACTGGATCGCCGTCGCCCGCGCCAACGACATCGAGCGCGTCTGCTCGCTCCTCCCCGGGGACCAGTCGCCCGGCGACCTCGAGACCGACGGGTACACCGACGTGTTCGGCCAGGACAACGTGCTCCACGCCCCGATCCCGGACGGGCGACTCGCCTGTCCGGCCCTCCTGAAACGGGAAGTGTTGCCGTTCCTCGACGACGCCGTCGAGGCCGACGAACGGGTCGTCGTCCACTGCCTCGACGGGATGGGCCGCACCGGCCAGGTGCTCGCCGCCTGGCTCGCCCACGACCGCGACTACGAACCCGAGGAGGCCATCGAAACCGTCGAAGAGACGGGTCGACAGCCCCGCGAGCCCGTCCGCGAGGGCAACGCCTCCGAACAGGAACTGCGCGACCTGCTCACGGTCGTCCGCTGAGCGGTCGACCGCCGAGACGGCCTGCCCGCCGCGACGAGGACCGCGCCAGCGCGCGGCGAGTAGCGCCTCGTTCGCGCGTCGACGGGCGTCGAACGGACGGCACAATGGAAAGTAACCGGCGGCTTCACCGCGACCGTCCACCGATCAGTAGTCACTTGTTTCTACTCTGTCAACCCCGCGACGACGATGGACAGATCTGAGTTGGTCCAGATGCTCACCCTCTGGTTCGTCGTGATGACCTTCCTCCAGACCGCCTCCGGAACGGCCGACAATCCGGTACTGGATGCCATCGGAATCGTCGCGATCCTGCTAATGTACCTGCTGCCGCTGTTGATCGTGTTCGAACTGCTCTCGGACGCTCTGATCGAACGCTGAGTCGCCGACGGTGCGCTCGGTTCGCGACGTGCCGGGTACCACCGGCCGACAGAGCGTCACCCGCCGGCGGGGCGGACCCTTATGTTCGATGGCGCACAAGTACCGGGTGATGACGACGATCAAGGACAGCGTCCACGACCACATCGCGGTCGAGGGCGTCGCGGCGGCGCTGCTCGACACGCCGCCCGTCCAGCGACTCCGGCGGATCAAGCAACTCGGGACGGTCACCTTCGTCTACCCCTCCGCCAACCACACCCGCTTCGAGCACTCGCTGGGTGTCTACCACCTCGCCAACGAGGCGCTCGCCCACCTGGGTATCGAGGGGCGTCAGGCCGAACGAGTGCGAGCGGCGGCGATGCTCCACGACGTGGGTCACGCCCCCTACAGCCACAACGTCGAGGACATCGTCCACCGCCGGACCGGCAAGTACCACGACGACGTCCACGACCTGATCGACAGCGGTCCCGTCGCCCGAGCCCTCGCGGACCACGACCTCGATCCGGGGGCCGTGGCCGACCTCGTCGCCGGCGACGGCGAGCTCGGCCAGATCGTCTCGGGCGAACTCGACGTGGACCGGATGGACTACCTCGTCCGGGACGCCCACCACACGGGCGTCCCCTACGGCACCATCGACGCCGAGCGGCTGGTGCGCGCGCTGCGGTTCGTCGACGGCGACCTCGTCTTAGACGAGGGCAACGTCCAGACCGCCGAGAGCCTCCTGCTCGCTCGGGCGCTGATGAACCCGACCGTCTACAGCCACCACGTCGCCCGCATCGCCAAGGCGATGCTCCGGCGGGCGACCCAGCGACTGCTCGTCCGCAAGGACGTCGACGCCGCGGAACTCCGGCGGATGGACGACTGCGGGCTGCGCGTGGCCCTCCGGGACTGCGAGGCGACCGCCGCCCTCGCCCACCGGCTCGACCGCCGTGACCTGTACAAGCGCGGCGTCTGGGCGGAGATGGAGGCCGTCCCCGAGGCGCTGATCGACGCCGACCAGGCGGCGATCCACGACCACGAGCGGGCGGTCGCCGAGGCGGCCAACGTCGACCCCGACGCCGTGATCCTCGACGTGCCCGGCCGTCCGTCGATGAAGGAATCGTCCAGCCGAGTGCTGGTCAACGGCGAGGTGCGCCGGCTGAGCGAGCAGTCGACGCTGGTCAACGCCTTGCGCGCCGCCCAGCGCGACCAGTGGCGGCTGGGCGTCTACGCGCCCGCCGAGAGCGCCGAACGGGTCGGCAACGCCGCCGTCCGGACGCTCGGGCTCGATCTCGACGACACCAGGGTCCGGGACGTACGACCCGGGGTCCACGCGACCCTCGACGAGTTCAACTGACCGGATTCGCCCGCGGATCCACCCCGACGGCTTTAACTGACGCCTCGGGAGAGTCCCAACAATGAGTTCCACCACGTTCGAGGGGCGGATCCTCCGCGGGCGCGAGTTCGAGCCCGTCGAGGGTCGCGTCGTCGTCGAGGACGGCACGATCACGGCCGTCGAGGAGGCGGCCACCCACAGCGACGACATCGTCCTCCCCGCGTTCGTCAACGCCCACACCCACATCGGCGACTCCATCGCCAAGGAGGCCGGCGGCGGGCTCTCGCTCGAAGAGCTGGTCGCGCCGCCGGACGGCCTGAAACACCGCCTCCTGCGGGCGGCCAGCACCGAGGAGAAGGTCGAGGCGATGCGCCGCTCGCTGCGGTTCATGGTCGATTCCGGGACGGCGGCCTGCATCGAGTTCCGCGAGGGCGGCGTCGACGGCGTCGAGGCCTTCGAGCGGGCCGCCCACGGCCTGCCCATCGACCCGATGGTCATGGGTCGCGAGACGGTCGAGGCGATGGAGGCGGCCGACGGGTTCGGCGCCAGCGGCGCCAACGACGCCGACTTCTCGCGGGAGCGCAACGCCACCGCCCGCGCCGGCAAGCCCTTCGGCATCCACGCCGGCGAGGTCGACGCCTCGGACATCAACCCCGCGCTCGACCTCGGTCCCGACTTCCTCGTCCACATGGTCCACGCCGAGGAACTGCATCTGGACCGCGTCGCCGACAGCGAGATCCCGGTCGCCGTCTGCCCGCGTTCCAATCTCGTCACCGACGTGGGCTTTCCCCCGATCGCCGAGCTGCTGGAGCGGACGACCGTCGCGCTCGGCACGGACAACGTCTTCCTCAACAGCCCGTCGATGTTCCGCGAGATGGAGTTCGCCGCGAAGCTCGCCGACGTGAGCGCCCGCGACGTGTTGCGGATGGCGACGGTCAACGGCGCCGAGATCGCCGACCGGAACTGCGGGCTGGTCGAGCCCGGTCGCGACGCCAAACTGCTCGTCCTCGACGGCGACTCCGACAACCTCGCCGGCGCGCAGGACGCCGTCCGCGCGGTCGTCCGCCGGGCCGGCGTCGCGGACGTGGCCGACGTGTACCTCGCCGGCGGGTGAGCGACGACCCGTGTTCAGGTCGCCCGTTCGTCCATCCAGTCGACGGCCTCTCCCTCGTCGTCGAACGCCGAGAGCTCGACCGCGGGCGCGTCGATCTGGTTCTCGACCGCCATCGCCTGCAGGCCTTCGGCGACGATCGCGAGATACCGGAGGTCGGTGGCCTCGCAGGCTTCGTTCCATCCCTCGGAGATGAACTCCTGTATCTCCCCGTGGACGACGACGTCCTCGGGGAAGATGCTGATCGTGCCCACCTTCTCGGCGGGCTCGTGCGCCTCAACCCACCGCTCGTTTATGCGTTTCATCGTCTCGATGTCGCCGTCCCACGCCCGAAGGTCCCAAACGATATAGGACTCACGGTCGTCCGCGTCGATCGGTAGTTGCGGATAGCTCGGTGCCATCGCGTCGAGTCGAGGACATCCTGCATGGAAAACGTGTCTCCCCGAGTATCAGTATCGACAACGCACCGACGGATCCGGGCGGTCGATCCGAGCCGTCCGTCAGCCATGCCGAAGGGTTATACAGGCGTGGGTGGTATTGACAACCACGGATATGTACGACACGATCCTGCTCCCGACGGACGGTTCGGCGGGCATCGAGCGGGTCGTCGAGCACGCGGGGGAGTTAGCGCGGGTCCACGACGCGACGGTACGAGCGCTGTACGTCGTCGACGCGACGAGTTTTACGGGGTTACCGATGGAGACGTCCTGGGACGGGGTCCGACAGGTGCTGGAGTCGGAAGGGGAGACGGCGCTGGAAGGGGTCGAGCGGCTGGCGCCCGACGACGTACACGTCGAGGCCGCGACGGTCGAGGGGACGCCCAGTACGGAGATTGTCCGGTACACGCGCGAGCAGCCGGTCGACGTGGTGGTGATGGGCACCCACGGCCGCGGTGGGATCGACCGACTGCTGCTGGGGAGCGTCGCCGAGCGCGTCGTCCGGAAGTCGGCGGTGCCCGTCGTCACCGTTCCGGTCAGCGAGGGCGCCGTCGATTCCGACGAGGTCGTCGAGGCCGACGCCGACCCCGCGGCCGGCGTCGAGAGTTCCTGACGCGGTCGCCGGCCGCTCGGCCGTCCGCCCGGGCCGCGCCGGCGCTCAGTCGACGATCGGGCGCAGGTGCTCGCAGTCCCCCGCTGTGACCTGTACCCGCTCGTCGCCCGTATCGACGACGAGCGTCCCCGGGAACTCGACGTCGACGGCGTCGCCCACGACCTCGCCACCGGGCGTGTCGACCCGCACCCGTGTGCCCAGCGTCGTCGCGTGCTCGCGCCAGGCGGGGATCACCGCTCGCGGCTCGCCCCGCAACTCGTCGAACTCCTCGAGGACTCGCTGGGTGAACAGCCGGCGGTCGACGGCGCCCGCCTCGGCCGAAAGCGTCGCTGGCCGCGCCTCGCTCGGCAGATCCGCCGGGTCGACGTTGGCGTTGATACCCATCCCGACGACGACCCACGAGACCCGATCCGCCTCGCCCTCCATCTCCGTGAGGATCCCCGCCAGCTTCCGTTCGACCGCGAGCCCCGCCGAGTCCTCCCCGCTCACCACAACGTCGTCAGAGCTCCGCTCTGACGGGCTGTCGTTCGCTTCGCTCACGACAACGTCGTTGGGCCACTTGATCCGCGCGTCGACGCCGGCCTCGCGAGCGGCCCGCGTGACCGCGACGGCGGCCGCGAGCGTGAACGCCGGCGCGTGGGCGGGCGGCACGTCCGGGCGGACGAGCAGGCTCAGCCAGACCCCGCCGCTCGGCGAGGACCACTCGCGGTCGAGTCGCCCCCGGCCGCCGGTCTGTTCGTCGGCGAGGACGGCCACGTCCGACTTCCCCTCGTCCGCGAGGTCGCGAGCGCGGGCGTTCGTACTCGGGATCGACTCGTGGTACTCCACGTCGAAGGGTGCCTCCAGCCCGTACTCGACGGCGACACCGCCGAACTCCGGGACCTCGGCGAGCGCGTACCCCTCGTCCTCGCTGGCGATACCGAACCCCGCCTCGCGCAGCGCCTCGACGTGCTTCCAGACGGCCGCCCGCGACACGTCCAGCCGCTCGGCCAGTTCCGGCCCGGTGACCGGCCCCTCGCTCAGCGCGTCGAGGACCCGCTCGCGCGTCTCCTGCATGCGAACGGGTCGGTCCCCGGCGACCGTAAGTGGTCCGGAGCGCAGCGCGACCGAATGGACCGTCCCGGCCGTCACGGCGCGGACGACCGGTCGGCTCGCCGCACACGCCGGACGAACGCGGCGACGGCCCCGACCTGCACCGCCGCGACAGCGCCCGCGAGTACCGGTCCGCCGATGGGCGCGCTCGCCGACAGAAAGGTCGCGAGGCCGACGACGACCACGACGGCCGCCAGCGCCCAGCCGTGGCCGGTCGCCAGCCGCCAGGCTCGGCCGATGGCATCCGGGATCGCCCTCCCCTCGACGAGCAGCGCCGGGAGCGCGACCAGATGGGCGACGACGTAGAGGTACAGCGCGACGAACGGGAGCCCGACGAGCACCGGCACGTCAGCCACGGGCGCGAACGCCCGGAGGAGCGCGAACGCCCCGAAGACGAGCCCGTATCGGGCCGCCGCCGCAGGCGTCACCTCGGTGTCGAGCAGCGTCGCGAACGCGTAGAGGCCGGCCGCCGCGAGCGCCGCGACCCGGAACAGCTCCAGCGCCGCGATCCAGACCAGCCACCCCGGCTCGAGCCCGGCCAGCGCCGACAGTGGCGACGAGACGCCAGCCGGGACGCTCACCATCACGCCGTAGTGGACCGACAGGCGACCGGCGCTGAGGCCCTCGAAGGCCGTAACCGGGACGGGGTCGGCCAGCCGGACCCAGTCGACGACGGCGACGGCCAGCCCCGCCAGGAGCACCGCGAGCACGACGCTCGGATTTCGCCGGAGGAGGGCGAGCCCGTCCCGGAACAGACCGGTTCCCGTGAGCGGCGCCCGGTCGGTGCGCCGGACGTCGGCGGCGGTCGGATAGCCGCCGTCGGTCTCGCCGGGCTTGGTCTCGTCTCCGCCGCTCATGGTTCCTCCAGCGCGTAGAGGCGTGCGTTCCCGACGACGTAGACGGCGTCGTCGACGACCGCGGCGGGCGAACACGGCTCCCCGCCGGGGGCGAACCGCCAGCGGGCCGACCCGTCGGCGGTGTCGACACCCGCGAGCGCACCGTCGGCGGTCGGCACCGCGACCAGCCCGTCGGCGACGGCCGGCAGGAAGGGAGCGGTCTCGACCGCGACGCCGTCGGCGACCCACCGGACCGAGCCGTCGGCGGCGTCGAGCGCGCAGAGCCGCGCCGTCGGGTCGGTCGATTCGTCGGTGTCCGTCCCTTCTTCCGACTCGGTGCCCCGACCCGCCGGGCGTCGAGCGTAGACCGTCCCGTCACCGACGGCGAGCGGTCCGGCCGGCACGTCCTCGCCCTCGAAGGTCGCGCCCCAGTCTATCTCGCCGTCGGTGTCGAGCGCCCGAATCCAGCCCTGGCCGCTGACGAACAGCCGCTCGGCCGTCGCGGTCAGGTACATCGGTGAAGCGGGAACCGTCCGCCGGACGGTGGTGTGGTCGCCGGTCGCGAGGTCGTAGCCTCGAACGCCGCCCTCGGGGCCGACGACGTAGACGGTGCCGTCACGGACCGCCGGACGCACGGCGGGGTGCCCCTCGTCGCTGGTCCACCGAACCGCGCCGCTGCTCCCGTCGACCGCCGCGAGCGTGCCGCGGAAGTACGTCAGGAGCGTGTCCCCGGCCACGACGGGCGGTGGGGTCGTGCTCCCGCCGAAGTGGACCCTGCTGTAGCTGTCCGCGTCCGCGTCGGTCGACGCCGTCCACCGCGTCGCGTCGTCGTGCCACGAACCCGACCGACCGCCGCGAGCCGGGAGTCCGACGAGTCGATGGGCGTCGAACGTCGGCGTCTCCAGCGTCGCGACGGTCGGCTCCCGGTAGGCGCGAGCGGGCGCGACCGCCGGCGCGGTCCGTGTCGACCGCCGACCACGCGCGATCATCGATCCGTCGCTCGCCGACGCGGCGAGCAGTTCGGGGCTGTCGGGCGCGTTCTCGGACCCGAACGGACCGACGGCGTAGACGACGCCGTCGGCGACGACGGGCGCGGGTCGTTCGTCCGCTTCGGATCCCGAGAGGATGTCACGCCGCCAGCGCACGCTGACGCCGTCGATCGGCGGGTCGGCTTCGGGCGCGTAGGCCGTGCCGCCGGGGTCGCGAGCGGCCATCGGCCAGCCGCTCGCACCGCCGACCGCCGTCTGCGCGCCCGCTGCCGTCCGGAGGTACTGACGCGCCAGGTAGCCGCCGCCCAGCAGCGTGCCCGCGACGCCGCCGCTCGCGAGCAACTGGCGTCTGGAGAGGGAGCCGTCGGGGACCATCTACCGGATCGTCCAAACGCACTGTCAAAAGTCTTCCAGTCCGCGCGCGCCGCACCGAGGTCGGTCAGTCCAGCACGAACATCGTGTCGCCCATGTCGACCGAGTCGCCCTCGCTCACGGCGACGGCGGTCACTGTCCCGGCGCTCTCGGCGACGATGTCGTTCTCCATCTTCATCGCTTCGAGGACGCAGAGCACGTCACCCGCCGCTACCTCGTCGCCCTCGCCGACGTTGACTTCGAGGATGGTGCCCTGCATCTCGGCGGTGACTTCCTGGCCCTCGGCGGAGACGCCGCCGGAGTCGTCGCCCCCCGAACTCCCGCCGCCCGGCTGCGGACGCTGGGCCTGCCCGCCGTTCCCCGTCGCAGCGTCCGCCTCGGTCGGGATGGCCGGCGCGCCGCGCTCCTCGAGTTCGACCTCGAAGCGCTTGCCGTTGACCTCGACGGTGAACTCCCGCTCGACGACCTCCTCGTCGTCGTCGGTGCCCGCGGACTCGGTCCCCCACTTCTCCTGTGCGGCCTCGATGCGCTCGGGGTCGAGGTCGTCGTCGAGGTACTTCGTGGTGTGGCGCCCCTCGAGGAACGGCTCGTCGGTGAGCATCATGCGGTGGAACGGGATGATCGTCGGGAAGCCCTCGATGGTGTAGTCGGCCAGGGCGCGCTTGCCGCGGGCGATGCACTCCGCGCGGTCCTCGCCCCACGTGACGAGCTTCGCGATCATCGAGTCGTAGTCGGTGACCAGCTCGTCGCCCTGGCGGTGGGCGTCGTCGACGCGGACGCCGATACCGCCGGGCGTGTCGTACACTTCGATCTCGCCGCCCGTCGCGGGCGCGAAGTCGTTCGCGGCGTTCTCGGCGTTGATACGGAACTCCATCGCATGCCCCTCGAGCTCCACGTCGTCCTGCTCGAAGGTCAGTTCCTCGCCGGCGGCGACGCGGATCTGCCACTTCACCAGGTCGATACCCGTCAGCTCCTCCGTGACGGTGTGCTCGACCTGGATGCGCGTGTTGACTTCGAGGAAGTAGAAGTCCGTGTCGGCGTCGAGCAGCCCCGCCTCGTTGCGCCCGTCGTCCTCGACGAGGAACTCGAAGGTGCCGGCGTTGTAGTAGTCGCCGGCGTCGGCGCCCCGGCGGGCGGCCTCCCTGATGTCCTCGCGCAACTCGTCGGTCAGCGCGGGGCTCGGCCCCTCCTCGATGACCTTCTGCTGGCGCCGCTGGAGCGAGCAGTCGCGCTCGCCGACGTGGCGGACGTTGCCGTGTTTGTCGGCGATGATCTGCACCTCGACGTGGCGGGCGCTGTCGAGAAAGCGCTCCAGGTAGACCGAGGCGTTCGAGAAGTACGCCTCGCCCTCGCGCTGGGCGGTATCGAGGGCCTCCTCGGCGTCTTCGGCGCTCTCGACGACTTCCTGGCCCATCCCGCCGCCCCCGCCCTCGGCCTTGATCAGGACCGGGAACCCGTGTTCCTCGCCGAACTCGACCACCTGTTCGGGGTCCTCGACGGACTCGGTGGTCCCGGGGACGATCGGCACGTCTGCATCGCGCATCACCTGGCGGGCATGGGTCTTCTCGCCGAGGCGCTCCATCGCGTCGCTGGCGGGGCCGATCCAGGTGATCCCGTCGGTCTCCTCGACGCGGGCGGCGAAGTCGGCGTTCTCGGCCATGAACCCGTAGCCGGGGTGGATGGCGTCGGCGTCGGCCCGCTCCGCGGCCTCGATGACCGCCTCACCGTCGTTGTAGGAGTCGGCGGCGCGAGCGGGGCCGACGTTGTACGCCTCGTCGGCGTAGCGGACGAAGCCGGCGTGCTTGTCGGCCTCGCTGTAGACGGCGACCGTCCCGACGCCCAGCTCCTCGCAGGCTCGCATCACGCGGACGGCGATCTCGCCGCGGTTCGCGACGAGGACCTTGTCGAACATACCCCACAGTACCGAGCGTCACCCTTTAAATTTGATCGGAGTTCGCGACCGCGACCGACCGGCGACGCCGTCGGTCCGTCGCAGTGGTCCAGCCCGATCGTTAATGGATGATTTCGCCCGTCCACGGCCTGATTCGGACGTTTTCGGCGGATCGGTTTGTTGGTGTTAAGTCGATCCGGCACCGAGTTCCGGTATGGAACGTCCCAACTGGACAGCCGCCGGTGAGTCGCCCGAACCGGCCGACAGCGAACGTGTCGACCGCGACGAGTACGAGACGGTCGAGCGGCGGGTACTGGTGATCGGTGCCGGGGCCGCGGGCGCCCGGACGGCCATCGAGTTGGTCGAACAGGGCGTCGACCCCGAGGACCTGCTGGTCGTCGGCAAGCGCGGCCACGGCGACGCCCACACGACGTGGGCTCGCGGCGGGATCAACGGCGCGCTCGGGACCCACGACCCCGAGGACGACTGGACGGTCCACGCCGCCGACACCCTCAACGAGGGCCACCACGTCAACGACCCCGACAAGGTCGAGACCGTGACGAAACGGATGCCGGACCTCCTCCGGGAGCTCGACGACTGGGGGATGGCGTTCAGCCGGACCGACGACGGCGAGATCGACCAGCGCTACTTCGGCGCCCAGTCGTTCCGCCGGACGGCCTTCGCCGGCGACCACACCGGCGAGTCGCTGCTCGACACGCTCGTCGACCGCGCGCAGGCCCTCAAGATCCCCCTATCGCGAGAACCTGTTCGTCTCGGATCTCGTCACCGACGGCGACCGCGTGCTCGGCGCCGCGGCCGTCGACATCGACACCGGCGAGTTCGTCGGCGTCGACGCCGAGACCGTCGTGCTCGCCGCCGGCGGATACACCAGCCTCTACAGGCGCCACTCCTCGCGCGACGACGAGAACACCGGGGACGGCCCGGCGCTGGCCTATCGCGCCGGCGCCGACCTGCTGGATATGGAGTTCGTCCAGTTCCACCCGACCGGGATGGTCGGCGACCGCTACGGCGACGACTGGGACGGCCGGCTCGTCACCGAGGCGGTCCGCGGCGAGGGCGGACGGCTGTTCAACTCGGAGGGCGAGCGCTTCATGGAGCGGTACTCGCCCGACCAGATGGAGCTCGACGCCCGCGACGTGGTCGCCCGCGCGATCGCCCAGGAGATCGAAGAGGGTCGCGGCACCGACAGCGGCGGTGTCTACCTCGACATCTCCCACCGCGAGCGCGAGTTCATCGAGGAGCGGCTCCCGCGGATGTACGAGCGGTTCACGGATCTGGGCGTCGACATGGCCGAGGAGCCCGTCGAGGTGGCGCCGACCGCCCACTACGGCATGGGCGGTGTCGTCGTTGACGACGTGGGCGAGACGGCCGTGGACGGGCTCTACGCCATCGGCGAGACGATGGCGGGCGTCCACGGTGCCAACCGCCTCGGCGGCAACTCCCTGGCCGAGACGATCGCCTTCGGCGAGGTGACGGGCCAGGCGATCGCCGAGCGACTCTCGGCCGGCGGCGGCGAGGCCGGGACCGCCGAGGACCGCGCGGCCGGCTTCCACGAACACGTCGGGAGGCACTTCGCGGACGTCGCGGCGCTGTCGGCGAGCGACGGGACTCACGACCCCGAGGCGCTGCTCGACGAGGTGCGCGAACTGCTCTGGACCCACGCCGGGATCCTCCGCGACGGCGAGGGGCTGGCCGCCGCACTGGACGACCTGGACGACCTCCGCGAGCGTGCGGGTGACCTCGCGGTCGGGAGCCGGACCGACCGCTCCTTCGAGTTCGCGCTCGACCTGGGCTTCGCGCTGACCGTCGCCGAGGCGATACTGCGCGGCGCGCTCGAACGCGCGGAGTCCCGCGGCGCCCACGTGCGCACCGACTACCCCGAGACCGACTCCGAGTGGCGCCGCTCGATCGTGCTCGGCCGCGACAGCGTCGGCGCGATGCACGTCGACACGGCGCCCGTCGGGACGCCGAGCGAGGCGGTCCGGGAGGCGCTCGACGCCGGCTACGAGCTGGACTACCACCAGCTCGAGTAACCGGCTGACGCCGCCCCACCGCTCGACCGCCGGAGCCGCCCGGTCGGGAAAACGGTTATGCGCTTGCTGGGCCTCGGTTCACGGGTGAGCGACAGCGAACGCGTCGCCCGAACCGACGACGGGCTGGCACAGGTGCTCGACGCCGACGGCCGGGTTCGCGAGGGGGCGACCGTCCCGGACCTCCCCGACGAGGAACTCGTCGCGATGTTCCGCGAGATGACGCTCGCTCGCCACCTCGACGAGCGGGCCGTCTCGCTGCAGCGCCAGGGGCGCATGGGCACCTACCCGCCGTTGGCGGGCCAGGAGGCCGCGCAGGTCGCCTCGACCCACGCGTTGCGCGACGACGACTGGATCGTCGACCAGTACCGCGAGCACGGTGCCGTCGCGGTGCGGGGCCTCGAACCGGAGTACCTGCTGTACTGGATGGGCCACGAGGTCGGCAACGAGTGGCTCGCCTCCAAGCACGTCTTTCCCCTCAACATCTCCATCGCGAGCCACCTCCCCCACGCGACGGGGATGGCATGGGCCGCCCGCCTGCAGGGCGACGACCGTATCGTCTGCTGTCACTTCGGCGACGGCGCCACGAGCGAAGGGGACTTCCACGAGGCGCTCAACTTCGCCGGCGTCTTCGACGCGCCCGCCCTCTTCTTCTGTAACAACAACCAGTACGCCATCTCCGTCCCGCGCGAGCGCCAGACGGCGAGCGCGACCATCGCGGCGAAGGCCGACGCCTACGGCTTCGCGGGCCTCCGCGTCGACGGGATGGACCCGCTGGCCGTCTACCAGGTGACGAAGGGAGCCGTCGAGAAGGCCCGCGACCCGGGTGCCGACCAGTTGCGGCCGACGCTGATCGAGGCGGAGATGTACCGCTTCGGCGCCCACACGACCGCCGACGACCCCTCGCGGTATCGGACCGACGAGGAGGTCGCGCGCTGGCGCGACCGGGACCCGATCCCGCGGATGGAGACGTTCCTCCGCGAGCGCGGCCTGCTCGACGACGAGCGCGTCGCCGCCATCGAGGAGCGCAACCGCGACGCGGTCGCGGCGCTGGTCGAGGCCGCGGAGGCCTACGAGCCCGACGTGTCGGAGTGGTTCGCGCATGCGTACGCGGAACCGACGGCGCGGGTTCGGGAAAGCGAGGCGTACCTGCGGGCGTTGCGCGAGCGCCACGGCGACGACGCGCTGCTGCGCGACGAGTGACGTGGAAAGGTCGAGGATACTCGCCGATGCGTCGGGTTACCGACGGAGGGGAGCGGCCTACCGGTGGGAAGCTCCCGCATAGCAATACCGACTCGGTCCGTGGGCACTCGTATGGCGTATCAAGTCCAATGTAGCCAGAACGACGACTTCATGATCAAATCCGAGGACGAGCACGAGGTCATCGAGCACGTCAAAGAACACGCTCAGGAGAAACACGACATGGACCTGAGCGACGACGAGGCCCGCGACATGGTCCAGCAGGCGTCCTGAGTCCGCCCCGGCGACCTCTCCACCCTTCTCCGGTCGGATCGTCCCGCCAGCGGCGGCCGGGCACCAATCGTTTTGTGTACCGCCCCATCAGTTCGCGTATGGATACGGTGTCGGCGGTGATGGCGTGACGGGCGTCTACGAGTACGCGCTGGGCGAGGCGGCCGCGGACCTCCACCCGAACGTGCGCGAGCGGTACGCGCTCGGCCCCGACGACGCGTTCGCGACCGTGGGTCGCGGACGGATGGACATCACGCGCGGCGCGGTCGCGCTGCCGGTGCTGTACGCGATGCCCGCGCGGAACCTCCTCTTCCCCGAGTCCGGCGAGGACGTGCCGTTCTCGGTGACGACCGTCGGGTGGCGCGACCCCGCGGGCTACGAGGCGCTGACGACTCGCCGCGAGTTCGATTTCGACGGCAAAGTGCGGCAGTTCGACTCGACAACGGTGTGGGACCGCGACCGCGGACGGCTGTTCGACTTCCTCGGCACCGGCGGCCACGTCGTCTCGGAACTGCACCCGCGCGTCGAGGACGGCGACCTCGTCGTCGAGGGCGGCAAGCAGTGGACCCGCGTCGGCGGCCGATACCTGCCGACGCCGGGCCCACTCGGGGTCGACGTGACGGTCCGGGACCGCTACGACGAGAGTGAGGAACAGTTTCACGTGACCGCGACGGTCGAGAGCGGGCTGGTGGGGCACATCCTCGGCTACCGCGGGTCGTTCACCCAGGAGCGCCGGGAGATGGAACGGGTGCCCGAGGACCTCAAGCCCGTCACGGGGATCGACCCGCTGCCGCCATGAGCGGCGCGGAGGCCGGGGAAGACACGGCAACCGCCGAAGGCCCGGGAGCCGACCCCGACCCCGACCCGTTCGCGCGCCTCGTCGCCGGCGTCTCGCTCGCCGACCTGAGCGCCGTCTTCGGCGCGGGCCTGTGGGTCGTCCTCGCCGCCGCGGGCGGGCTCTCGCAGGTCGAGCGCGCGCTCGCGCTGGCGCCGCTGGTCGTCGTCCCGCTCGGCGTCGGGCTGGCCGCCCGTGGTGCCTTCCCCGGGCTGTCGGGCCGGCTGCTCGGCGCCGCCGTCGCGCTCCTCCCGGTCGGCGCGTCGCTGATGGCCCTCTCGCTCGTCGTCGACGCGGGGCCGGTCGCCGCGGGGCTGGCCGCGCCGTGGGTCTTCGTGACGAGTCTGCTCGCGCTCGCCGGCGTCTCGCGGGCGGTCGAGCGCGAGAGTGGTCGGGGCCGCGGGGCCGACGGGAGCGGCGGGACCGACGAGTCGGTCGCGCTCGCGCCGGCGCTCGTCGACGCCGGGCTCGCCTACGCGCCGGTCGCCGCCGTCGCGCTCGTGTTCTCTCATCTCGGGATCACTTTCGGTTTCGGTCCGACGATCATCCTGCTGACCGCGGTTCACTTCCACTTCGCCGGGTTCGCACTGCCCGTCCTCGCGGGCGTGACGGGCCGCCGGATCGGCGGCTTCGAGGGAGCCACCCGCGCCGTGGCTGGCGTGCTCCTCGTCGGCCCCGCCCTCATCGCGATCGGCATCTCCTTTTCGCCGCTCGTGGAGGTCGTCGCCGTCGGCGTGTTCACCCTGGCGGTGGCGGCGTTCGGCCTGCTGGCGCTCGTCCGCGCCGTTCCCTCGCTGGGCGCGCTCCCGGCCGCGCTGGTCGGCCTCTCGGCGCTCGCGCTCCCGGCGTCGATGGTGCTGGCGCTCGGATACGGTATCGCCGCGTTCTCCGGGACGAACCCGTTGGGACTGAGTATCGGTCGGATGGTGACGCTCCACGGCTCGCTGAACGCCTACGGGTTCGCGCTGTGTGGCGTGATCGGGTGGCGGTTCACGACGGCGGCGGCAGAAGCGTAGGGGCGCCCGTCGCGCGTCTACAGCGGGATGTTCCCGTGTTTTCGGTCGGGGTGGTCTTTCCGCTTCGAGCGCAGCGTCTCCAGATCGCCGATCAGCCGCGAGCGGGTCTCGGGCGGTTCGAGCACGTCGTCGACGAACCCGCGTTCGGCGGCGGTGTAGGGGTTGGCGAACTCCTCGCGGTACTCGTCGATGAGTTCCTGGCGTTTCTCCTCGACCTGTTCGGCCGCGTCGAGTTCGTCGTCGTAGAGGATGTTCACGGCGCCCTCCGGGCCCATGACGGCGATTTCGGCGGTGGGCCAGGCGTAGTTCACGTCGCTGCCGACGTGCTTCGAGGACATCACGTCGTAGGCGCCGCCGTAGGCCTTTCGGGTGATCACGGTCATCAGCGGGACGGTCGCCTCGGAGTAGGCGTACAGCAACTTCGCGCCGTGTTTGATGATGCCGCCTTTCTCCTGGTCCTTGCCGGGCATGAACCCGGGCACGTCGACGAAGGTGAGCAGGGGGATGTTGAACGCGTCGCAGAAGCGGACGAACCGCGAGCCCTTCAGCGAGGAGTCGATGTCGAGCGTCCCGGCGTTGACGCGGGGCTGGTTGGCGACGACGCCGATGGCGTGGCCGTCGAGGCGGGCGAACCCCGTGAGGAGGTTGCGGGCGTACCGTTCGGCGACTTCGAAGAAGGAGTCCTCGTCGACGACGCCGTCGATCACGTCGTGCATGTCGTAGGGCTTCTGGGGAGCCTGGGGAACCACCTCCCGGAGTTCCTCGTCGGCGCGGTCGGGGTCGTCCCAGGGCTCGACGCGCGGCGGGTCCTCGGCGTTGTTGGCGGGGAGATACGAGAGGAGATAGCGGATGTCGTCTAAGGCCTCCTCCTCGGCGGCGGGCGCGAAGTGGGCGACGCCCGAGTCGCCGGTGTGGGTCGCCGCGCCGCCGAGTTCGTCGAAGGTCACCTCCTCGCCGGTGACCGTCTCGATGACGTCCGGGCCGGTGATGAACATGTGGCTGGTCTCCTCGACCATGAAGATGAAGTCGGTGATGGCCGGGGAGTAGACGGCGCCGCCGGCGCACGGTCCCATGATGGCCGAAATCTGCGGGACGACGCCGGATGCAAGCTGATTGCGGTGGAAGATGTCGGCGTAGCCGGCCAGCGCGTCGACGCCCTCTTGGATGCGGGCGCCGGCGGAGTCGTTGAGGCCGACGATGGGCGCGCCCGTCTCCATCGCCTTGTCCATCACCTTGCAGACCTTCTGGGCGAACGCCTCGCCGAGCGAGCCCCCCAGCACCGTGAAGTCGTGGGCGAAGACGAAGACGGTGCGGCCGTCGACCTTCCCGTAGCCGGTGACGACTCCGTCGCCGGGGAACTCCTTCTCTTCCATGTCGAACTTCGTCGAGCGGTGCTCGCGGAGCGCGTCGATCTCGACGAAGCTGTCGTCGTCGAGGAAGTAGTCGATCCGCTCGCGGGCGGTCATCTTGCCCCGGTCGTGCTGGGCCTCGATGCGCTCGTCGCCGCCGCCCTTGCGGGCCGACTCCTTGCGCTCGCGGAGGTCCTCGATGTCCTCCTCGCGGGTCACGTCGAGCCACCTCCGAGCGGGTCGAACGGCCGTCCGACGCGGGTCCGTGCGGTCATTGGTGGGGCATCGGCACTCCGGGAGAAAAGCGTTTCCCGATTTCGAGGGGTGCCGACGGCGAGCGGTCGGCGAGTACGACGGGAACCGGCGGAGTTTTGACCGCGCCGCGACAGGCCAGTGCTGTGAAGAACGTCACGGCACGCCAGTCGAACCCGTTCGGCTTCTCGCCGCCGTGTGAGCCGTTCGTCGCCGGGTACGGCGACGCCAACGCCGACTTCCACGTGATCGGCGACCACCCCGGCGTCCACGGCGGAGCCGAATCAGGCTACCCGTTCACCGAGTTCGAAGCCAGCGAGCGCCTCCAGCGCGCGCTCGCCGAGGGCGGTCTGCTCGCCGAGGCCGGAGCGCCCCCGGTCGTCGAGAAGACGTACTTCTCGTATCTGTACCCCTGCGTCCCAGAGGGCGTGCCGAGCGCGCGGGAGTACGCCGACCTGGAGAACATCTTCGACTCCGAGATCCGGGCGATCACCGCCCACGTCCTCCTGCCGGTCGGCGAGCGCGCGACGCGGCACGTCTTCGCCAACATGACCGCCCGGCCGCCCGAGGAGGTCGCCCTCGACGAGCAGCACGCGACCGAGATCCCCGGGAGCGGCTGGCTCGTCGTCCCGCTCAAAGACCCCGCGCAGTGGTCCGACGCCGACGAAGAGGCGCTGGTCGAGTCGCTGGTCGAGTTACGCCAGCGCGACTACGTCCGCCGGGCGGACCTGGGCCGGTTCCTCCCCGACGACGACCCGTACATGGTCCGATAGTTCGAAGGCGGTCGGCGGACCGATGCTTTAGCCCGCTCAGAACGGCGCGAAGAACGTGGCGTCCTCGGCCAGGAACAGGCTCTGGAAGCCGAGCCCGAGGGTCACGACGATACCGACGAGGACGACCGTCCGGAGCGACCAGAGCCAGATCGGCCCGAAGGACGGGATCGACTCGCTCCCCGTTCGCAGTTCCGAGACCGCCTCTCGGGCGAGCAGCCAGCCGACGAAGACGACGATGAACAGCGCCGACAGCGGCAGGAACAGGTTGTACGCCATGGCGTCGAACCAGCCGAACCAGACCGACGGCCCTCCGGCATCACCGGTATCGAGCGTCGAGGGGAGCCCGAGCAGGAACAACAGCACTCCGGCGCTCACAGAGAGCACCGGCCGGGAGACGTCGAAGTTGTCGGTCGCGTACGACACCGTGACTTCGAGGAGGCTGATTGCCGAGGAAAGCGCCGCGAGCGCCACGACACCGAAGAAGACGACCCCGAGTATCTGGCCTGCAGGGAGATTCGCGAACGCCGACGCGACCGCGACGAACAGCGCGGCCGGGCCGCCAGTCGCGGGGTCGACGTTGTTCGCGAAGAGGAGCGGAAAGACGACTAGTCCCGCCAGAACGCCGATCAGCGTGTTCGAGACGACGATGATGCCGCCGTCCAGAGGGAGATTGTCGTCCTCTCCTAGGTACGAGGCGTAGGTGATCATGATCCCCATTCCGAGCGAGAGCGTGAAGAACGCCTGGCCGACGGCGTCAGGGACGACCGCTCCGGCATTCGAGACCAGTGAGTCGATGTCGGGCGAGAGGAAGTAGCTGACTCCTTCCATCGCGCCGTCGAGCGTGAACGCCCACACCGCGAGCGCGATCATCAGGACGACGATGGCGGGTACCATCACCTTCGTCGCCTTCTCGATCCCGTTCTCGATCCCCAGTGCGACGATGCCGACGGAGATTCCCAGGAACAGCAACTGCGCGGCGATCGCTTCGGGACCGGACGCGATCGCGTTGAAGTAGCCGCCGGGATCGCCGAAGTACGCGCCGGTCGCGCTTCCGAGGACGTAGCGCATCACCCAGCCGCCGACGACGTTGTAGTACGAGAGGACCCAGAACCCGGTGAGAAGTGCGAGTCCTCCGAGGATCCGCCAGCCGGGGCCGCCGAGTTCGTCGAAGGCGTCGACGACGTTGCGGTTCGTCCGCCGTCCGATCACGAACTCCGCGAGCATCGCCGGGAACCCGATCAACACCACGGCGATCAGGTAGAAGACGACGAACGCGGCGCCGCCGTTCGCGGCCGTCTTGAACGGGAACTGCCAGAGGTTCCCCAGGCCGACTGCGCTGCCGATCGCGGCGACGAGGAACCCCACCCGCGTCGCCCAGGTCTCGCGTTCAACCATACGGCCCGTTTCGACCGCTGGCCCTGAAAACGGCTACGACCACAGACCTAAGTCCTGCGCGAGCGACGGGCGAACACGATGCCCTCCCTACTGGACCGACTGCTCGGCGACGACGACACCGACGAAGGGGTCGACCTGCAAGAGCGCGAAGACGACGCCCACGACGCCCTGCAGAACCGCGTTACCCCCGAGACCTACGGCATCGACGACTGCGCGGTGACCGGCGTCGCCGTCGTCAACGAGGGGCCGGACGAGGAGCCGATCACCGTCCCCATCGCCCGGTTCTCGCTGGGCGAGGACGTGGAATCGCCCGATTTCGACCGCGTATGGGAACTCGCGAGCGAGGCGATCCGCGCGATGCAGCCCGCGTTCGACGAGGTGTTCGTCCGCCACTACGACGTGCAGTTCACATTCGATGGAGACGGCCTGTTCGAGGCCGAGGAGTGTCGCCGGATGGCGGTCACGCCCGAGTACGCCGACCGCCTCGTCTCGGAGACGGGCTTCGACGCCGCGGCGTTCGAGGAGGCGATGCTGGCGGCCGACGACATCGACGACCACGTCGCGCCCGTGGCCTGGGGCGAGTGCGTCGACTACAGCAGGAACGACAATGCGGCGGTCGTGACCGGTTCGGCGGCCGCGATGGCCGGCGCGAGCGCCGCCGGTGCCAGCTGTGCGGGCGCCGGCGCGGCCGGCGGCGCGGGCGGCTGCTGAATCGGTCTCGGCCGCCCGCTACGCTTCCCCGTACACCGGGACCGCCGCGCCGCTGGTGACGCTGGCGGCGTCCGAACAGAGATAGAGGATCGTCTCGGCGATGTCCGACGGGTCGACCCACTTGTCGTGGTCGGCGTCGGGCATCATCTCGCGGTTCATCGGCGTGTCGATGACGCTCGGCATGACAGCGTTGGCCCGCACGTCGCCGGAATTCTCCTCGGCGATGGTCTCGGTGAGGATCCTGACTCCCGCTTTCGACGCCCGGTAGGGGCCGTCGCCCTCGCCGCCCTCCAGCGACGAGCGGGCGGAGACGCTGACGATGGCGCCCTGGCCGGCCAGACCCGACTCCCGGAGATGGGGGATCGCGTGCTTCGAGGCGAGGAACATCGTCTTGAGGTTCACGTCCACGAGGAAGTCGAAGGTGTCCGCCTCGGTCTCGTCGATGGGCGTGCCGCCGCGCCAGGTGCCGGCGACGTTGCAGAGCGCGTCGAGGCCGCCGTGGTCGTCGACGACGGTCGAGAGGGTGTCGGCCACCGCCGCTTCGTCGGTGAAATCCCCCTGGTAGAAGTCGACGCGGTCGCGGTCGGTGTCGAGCGCGAAGTCCTCGCTGTCGGGCCCGACCACGTCGGCGCCGCAGACGGTCGCGCCCGCGTCGGCGAACGCCTCGCAGACCGCGCTGCCGAGCGTCCCGGCGGCGCCGGTCACGAGCACCACGCTGTCCCCGAAGTCGAAGTCGACTGACATGGTCGTCGATTGGGACCGGCGGCGGTTAAAGGTGAGTCGGCGGGCGCAAGGCCTACCCCCCGACCGGGCGAACGCCGGAGCATGGACTGCATCGCCCATCGTGGCTTCCCCGGCGTCAACCCGGAGAACACCGTCGCGGCCGTCGCCGACGCGGCAGACCGGGCCGACGGCGTCGAGGTCGACGTGCGGGTCTGCGGCTCCGGCGAACTCGTCGTCCACCACGACGAGACGGTCGACCGGACGACTGACGGGAGCGGCCCCGTCTCGGCCCACACCGCCGCGGAACTGGCGGCGCTGTCGGTCGAGGGGTCCGATTTCGGCGTGCCGACCTTCGAGGAAGTCGCCGCGACGATTCCCGATGACGTGACCCTCCACGCCGAGTTGAAAGAACGCGGGACCGGCGAGGCCGTCGAGCGGGTCGTCGCCGAAACCGGCTGCGACGCCGTCGTCTCGTCGTTCGACCCGCAGGCGCTCACCGAGGTCGAGGGGGTGCCCACCGCGCTCGTCCAGTTCGAGGGCGAGGGGCTGGTCTCCCGAGCGCGGGGACTCGGGTGTTCGTTCGTGCATCCGAACCTGGGTTCGTGCGACGCCTCGCTCGTCGAGCGCGCACACGGCGCCGGAATGAGGGTCAACGCCTGGACCGTCACCGAACCCGAGGAGACCGAGCGGCTCCGCGAGGCGGGCGTCGACGGCGTGATCACGGACTTCCCGGAGTGCTGTCTCTCCTGAGTCAGAGCGCGTCGAGCAGGGCGTCGATATCGTCGGCGGTGTTGAAGACGTGGACGGAGACGCGCACGGTGCCCGTCGGCGGAATGTCGCGGACGTAGATCCCGGCGTCGGCGAGTCGCTCCGCGGTCCCTTCGGGGTCGTCGGCCGCGAAGGCGACCAGTCCGGACTCGAAGCGCTCCGGCGAGACGAGACGGTCGCCCAGCCCCTCTTTCAGTCGGTCGGTGAGGCGCTCGATACGGTCGGTGACGGTCTCGAACCCGAGGTCCTCGACGGTTGCGATGCCCTCGCGGAGGCCGGCGTAGGGGACGGGCGAGACGCTGCCGACCTCGAAGCGGCGGGCGTCGGGCTTGAGCCCCCAGTCGTCGGCCTCGGGGTCCTCGACGCCCATGTAGCCGACCTGCGCGGGTTCGAGCGACTCGGCGAACTCGTCGGTGACGTGGAGGAAGCCGGTACCGGTCGGCCCCATGAGCCACTTGTGACCGGCGGCGGCGACCGCGTCGGCGCCCCACGCGCCGAAGTCGACGGGGCGCTGGCCGACCGACTGGACGGCGTCGACGAGGACGCGCGCGCCGCCGTCGTGGGCGATGTCGGTGAGTTCCGCGACGGGCAGGCGACAGCCGTCGGTCCAGCACAGCGAGCTGAACACGGCGAGTGTCGCGCCGTCGACGGCGGCCTTCCACTCCTCGCGGTCGACGCCCCCGCCGGCGGCCTCGACGACGCGGACCTCGATGCCGTGGGTCTGCTGCAGGCGCTCCCAGGGGAGGATGCCCGCGGAGTGCTCCTGGTCGGTGCGGACGACCACGTCGCCGGGCTGCCAGTCCATCGCGGCGGCGATCCGGCCGATGCCGTCGGTGGTGGACTGGGTGAGCGCGACGGACTCGGGAGCGACGCCGACGTGGCCGGCGACGACCTCGCGCGTCTCGTCGAGCGCGTCGAACAGCGCGCCGTAGGTGCCGGCGCCGGTCGGCGCCTCGTACTCGTGGTACTCTAGGGCGTCCTCGGTCGCGTCGACGACCCGGCGGGGACTCGGCCCGCCCGCGCCGGTGTTGAGGTAGACGCCGCGGTCCATCGCGGGCACGTCCGCGCGGAGTTCCTCGGGAGTCATGCCCGAATCGACGGACCGTGCGCGGTTAAACTACCCGCCACGCGACCGGTTCCCGGGATGCACGCGGCCGGTCATGGTCAGTACAGGTGGTGTCTCTCGGTCCCTCGCCAACGGCTAAGGGGCCGCCGGACGAACACGGGGGTATGTTCGACGACGACGACCTCGCGGCTATCCGCGAGGGCCGCGAGCAGTGGGAGGCCGAGACCCGGGGACCCACCGTCGACCGCTTCGGCGAGCGCGAGGACCCCTTCGAGACCGACACCGCCGGTCAGGAAGTCGACCCGCTGTACACGCCCGCCGACGTGGCCGACCTGGACTACGAGGCGGACCTGGGTTTCCCCGGCGAGGAGCCGTACACCCGCGGCGTCTACTCGACGATGTACCGCGGGCGCCTCTGGACGATGCGCCAGTACGCCGGCATGGGCACCGCCAGTGAGACCAACGAGCGCTTTCACTACCTCATGGACGAGGGCCAGACCGGGCTCTCGATGGCGTTCGACCTGCCCACGCAGATGGGCTACGACTCCGACGCGGCCATGGCCGCCGGGGAAGTGGGGAAAGCGGGCGTCGCCATCGACTCGCTGCGGGACATGGAGACGGTCTTCGACGGCATCCCGCTGGACGAGGTGTCCACGTCGATGACGATCAACGCCCCCGCCAGCGTCCTGCTCGCGATGTACATCGCCATCGGCGACCAGCAGGGCGTCCCCCGGGAGGAGCTCCGCGGGACCATCCAGAACGACGTGCTCAAGGAGTACATCGCCCGCAACACCTACATCTTCCCGCCGGAGCCGTCGATGCGCATCATCACGGACATCTTCGAGTACTGCGCCGCGGAAGTGCCCAGCTTCAACACCATCTCCATCTCGGGGTATCACATCCGCGAAGCCGGCTCGACGGCGGCCCAGGAGATCGCCTTCACCCTCGCCGACGGCATCGAGTACGTCGAAGCGGCCCGGGACGCCGGGCTCGACGTCGACGAGTTCGCCCCGCAGCTCTCCTTTTTCTTCGCCTCCTACAACAACATCCTCGAAGAGGTCGCGAAGTTCCGCGCGGCCCGGCGGATGTGGAAGACGATCATGGAGGAACGGTTCGACGCCGAGGCCGACGCCTCCAAGCAGCTGAAGTTCCACACCCAGACCGCGGGGTCGACGCTGACCGCCCAGCAGATCGAGAACAACGTCGTCCGGGTGGCCTACCAGGCGCTCGCGGCGGTGCTGGGCGGCACCCAGAGCCTCCACACCAACGGCAAGGACGAGGCCCTCTCCCTGCCCACCGAACAGTCCGTCCGGACGGCGCTGCGCACCCAGCAGATCCTCGCCCACGAGTCCGGCGTCGCCGACACCATCGACCCGCTGGGCGGCAGCTACTACGTCGAGCACCTCACCGACGAGGTCGAGGCCGAGGCCCGCGAGATCGTCGACGAGGTCGACGCCCGCGGCGGGATGGGACAGGCCATCGAGAGCGGCTGGGTCCAGCGCCAGATCCAGGACGTGGCCTACGAGCGCCAGGAGGAGATCGAGAGCGGGGAGCGGGTCATCGTCGGCGTCAACGAGTACACCGTCGAGGAGGACGCCCAGGACCCCGACGTCGAGGAGGTCTCCGAGGAGCAGGAGCGCTCGCAGATCGAACGGCTGGAGTCGGTTCGGGAGGAGCGCGACGACGAGGCCGTCGAGGCGGCGCTGGCGGCGCTGAGTGAGGCCGCCGCCGGCGAGGAGAACCTGATGCCGTACATCGTCGACGCCGTGAAGACCTACGCGACGACCGGCGAGATCTGTAACGCGCTGCGCGAGGAGTTCGGCGAGTACCAGCCCGGCGCCGCGATGTAGGCGAGCGGTGGGCCGACTCGTTGCACCGCCGGTTCTTCGGTTCGTCTCTCGGAGAGCGCGCTCCGTACGCGTCAGACAGATCACTCGCGGACCCGAGCCAGTACCGGTTCAATCCCGCTTCGTGACTTCGGGTATCGAGAGCGGTTCGGGTCGCGTCCGGACGAGCCACGCGGGCACCGTCCGCGTGAGAACGACCATTCCCGCGAGTTCGACCAGCGTCTGTGTGACCACGACGGCCGGCACGAGGTCGTAGCTCGACGGGAGCGCGAGCGCCAGCGGGAGGACGACGAGCGAGTTCCTGGTCACCGAGGTGAACACGAGCGCGCGGGTCTCGCCGACGCCCATCCTGGCTACGCCGCCGGCGAGGCGTCCCAACAGCGGCATGACGGCGAGGAACGCGACGTAGACGGGAACGACGGCGGCAATTCGCCCGATCGAATTTCCGACTCGGGGGATCTGGGAGGCGATGACGACCAGGAGGGTCGCGGCCATCATCGGCACGGGGAGTCGGCCCATCGCCCGTTCCAACCGGCGGCCCGCGTCGGAGCGGACGGCACAGACGGCGGTGAGCCACGCGAACGTCAACGGGAGCGCGATGAGGAACAGAAACGCCTCGACGAACGGTCCCGCTTCGATGCTAGCCGCGACCTCCCCGCCGATGAACAGCCAGAGGTACACTGGAAGCAACAGGAACTGGGCGACCAGCAGCACCGGCGTCGTAGCGGTGACCTGCTCGGCGTCGCCCCCCGCGAGTTCGGTGAAGGCGATGACGTAGTCGATACACGGCGTCAGCAGCACCATGAAGACCCCGACGAGGATGGCCGGCTCTCGTGGGAGGAATCGAGTGAGGGCGTAGACGACGACCGGAACGACGAGGAAGTTCATCCCGAGTGCCGCGGCGACAAATCGGACGTTGGTGAACGCGCGACGGAACTTCGTGAACGGGATCTCGAGAAAGGTGACGTACAGGAGGACCGCAAGCACGGGAGTGATCACCCGCTCGAAAAGCGGGGCCGCTGCGGGAAGCCCCGTTCCGAACCCGACGGCGAGAGCCACACTGGCGGCGTAGATAGCGACCTGATGACGTTGGAGCCAGTCGGTCATGTTCCCCGGGCCGCCCTTCGGGACCGGCGACTATACGACTGCTGTTCGATTCGCACACCGAACCGAGTGTCGAGACGAGCGACACCGGGATTAAGCCGCGGACGGGCGAACGGCCGCTATGGAGTTCGACCACGCGGGCATCGCGACCGACGACCGCGACGCGCTCATCGATCAGTACGAAGCGATCCTGAACGCCTCGGTGGCCCACGAGGAACGGTTCGGGGAGCTACGGGTCGCCTTCCTCGACCTGGGCAACGGCTACTTCGAGCTGCTCGAACCGACCGCCGACGCCGAGGGGCCGATCCCGAACTTCCTCGACGGCCACGGCGGGGGCGTCCACCACCTCGCGCTGCGGACGGACGACATCGGGGACGCGCTCGACCGCGCCCGCGCCGCGGGCGTCGACCTCGTCGACGAGGAGCCGCGACCGGGCGCGTGGGGCCACGAGGTCGCCTTTCTCCACCCCGAGTCGACGGGTGGTGTCCTGATCGAGTTCGTCGAGCACTGAGCGGGCGCGCGACCCGGTGTGCGTCGCAGACCCGCTCCGGTCCGCTACCCCGGAAGCAGGTCGCCCAGCGCCGCGCCGATGGACATCGGCACGAGCGCGACGCTCACCTGACAGACGGCGAGCCAGGGTTCGGCCCAGTCGACGCGACCCCAGACGGTCATCACGACGAGCGCCGTCACCAGCGGGATGGTGAGCACGCCGACGAACTTCCGGGGGATGATGCCGAAAATCGGGTTGTAGACGCGCACGTCCTGGAAGTCCGCGACGTAGAGGATCCCCGCGGCGAGCACGAGCGTCAGGACGTTCGTCGCCAGGAAGTACAGCGGCCGGTCGGCGATGAACAGTCCGACCTCGTGCGTGCCGCCCTCGACGAACATGGGGATGCCAAAGAGCAGCGAACCAAGCAGCGCCTCGGCGGCGTCGCTGCGGTCGAAGCCGAAGACAACGCGACCGAAGACGGGCGTCTCCTGGGCCTCCCGGGCCACCCGCATCGTCTCGCGGACCTGCTCGCGCTCGTCCTCGGAGTCGACGGTGTCCTCCAGTTCGGCGAGTTCGTCGAACAGGTCCCCCATGTCGGGGTCGTCCTCGTCGGGATTGTCGAAGTCGGGGGCGCGGTCACCACCGTCGCCGCCGCGTCGGCCCCGTCGGTCGCTCATCCGTCACCGGGGCCGGTGGGACCGCCGAAGTCGTCGAAGTTGCCGTCCGGACCGCCGTCGAAGTCGCCGTCCGGTTCGTCGTCGTTCGGGCCGCCGCCGTCCAGACCGCCACCGTTCGGGCCGTCGCCGCCCGAGCCGCCGCCGTCGGGCTCGCCCGGCGCGGGCTGGTCCTCGGGGGCGACCGGGCTCTCGGCGCGCAGGTCCGGCGTCGGGTCGGGCTCGCTCGGTTCGACCGGCTCGCCGCCCTCCCAGACGTAGAACCCCTCGCCGGTCTTGCGACCGAGGTCGCCCGCCTCGACCTTCGCGCGGAGGACCGGCGGCGGCGCGAACCGCTCGCCCAGCGCCCCCTGGAGGTGTTCGAGGGCGGCGAGCGTGGTGTCGAGCCCGCGCTCGTCCGCGGCGGCGAGCGGTCCGACGGGGTGGTCGTGGCCGGCGGTCGTCGCCCGGTCGATCGCTTCCACGCCGGCGGTGCGCTCGTCGACCATCGTCATCGCCTCGACGGCCAGTGCCAGGCCCAGGCGCGTCGCCGCGAAGCCGGGCGTGTCCCGGACGACGATCGACTCCCGGCCGAGCCCGTCCACGAACGAGACGGCCGCCTCCCGCGTGGGTTCGGTGGTCTGCTCGGCGACGACCACCTCGACCAGCGGGGCGGTCGGCGGGTCGACGAAGTGCAGGCCGACGGCGCGGCCGGGGTTCCTGAGCCCGGCGGCGACCGCCGTCACCGACACCGCCGCGCCGCTGGTGGCGACGAGCGTCCCCTCGTCGACCGCCTCCTCGACGTCTGCGAACAGCGTCCGCCGTTCGTCGCGCTCGGCGTCGGTCGTCTCGATCACGATGTCGGCGTCGGCGACCGCGCCCTCCAGTCCGGTGGTCGCCTCGATGCTGCCGACGGCCGACTCGCGTGCGTCGGCGGCGAGGTCGCCGGCGGCCACCGCGTCGTCCAGGCCCGCCTCGACCGCGTCGATCCCGTCCATGACGACGTTGGCGTCGTCGTCGTGGAGGGTCACGGCGTGGCCCGCCGCCGCGCAACACCGCGCGATCCCGCGCCCCGTCGCGCCCGCGCCCAGTACGGCTACGTCCATACTCCCCATGCGAGCGCCGACCCGATTAAGCGTTGTTCCCCGTCCCGCGCCGCTCCGCGTTGCCCCGCCCTCGGAGGTTCGGCGGTCGAGACGGCAACAGATACCACATCACGTACAGCTACGAGCCCCCACTACTTCGAGGCGTTCGGGAGGTCGATGGCCTTCGTCCTGGCGACGGGGTTCGTCTACCGCTGTGGCTTCCTCGAACGCCGCGTCGTCGCCTCCCTCGGGATGAACTGCCTGGACATCCCCGCGCCGGTGTACGCCGGCGACGTGGAGTTCCTCGTCGAACGCCGCGAGTGAGGGCGAGACCGCCCGACCCGGCGATCGAGCCGCCCGCCCGACTCATCGGCCCGACGACAGGAATCCCACGCCGCGCGCCGCGAACGCCGTCGTCAGCCGCATGTCAGACGCGTGTCCCGCAACCGATCCGATACTCGATTCCGCGCGGTACGACACCCGAAGCCCCGGATATGTACGCTTCCCGACGTTGTGTCGTCTGACATACGACGGAAGACGGGCGAAGGGTTTATATGTTCCCAAAATTTGTCTATATAAGAACAATGGAACGGCCGAGCCGCCAGCGCGAGCGTGTGAAGTCCGAGGAAAAACAGGAGGAACAAACGGACGAGCAGGCCGAACAGCAGCAGTGTCCGGAGTGTGAGTCGTCCGCGCTCGTGACGAGCGCCGACGGCGGGGAGATCGTCTGCGAGGACTGCGGACTGATCATCGACGAGGGCAACATCGACCGCGGGCCGGAGTGGCGGGCGTTCAACCACAGCGAGCGACAGGAGAAATCGCGGGTCGGCGCGCCGACGACCCAGACGATGCACGACAAGGGGCTGACCACCCAGATCGACTGGAAGGACAAGGACGCCTACGGTCGCTCCCTGTCGTCGGAGAAGCGCTCGCAGATGCACCGACTGCGCAAGTGGCAGGAGCGCATCCGAACGAAAGACGCCGGCGAGCGCAACCTCCAGTTCGCGCTCTCGGAGATCGACCGCATGGCCTCCGCGCTGGGCGTGCCTCGGTCCGTTCGAGAGGTGGCGTCGGTCATCTATCGTCGCGCGCTCGACGAGGACCTCATCCGCGGCCGCTCCATCGAGGGCGTCGCCACCGCCTGTCTGTACGCCGCCTGCCGCCAGGAGGACATCCCCCGCTCGCTCGAGGAGGTCTCGGAGGTCTCCCGCGTCGAGCAGAAGGAGATCGGCCGCACCTACCGCTACGTCGCCCAGGAACTCAGCCTGAAGATGGAGCCGGTCGACCCCAAGCAGTACGTCCCCCGGTTCGTCTCCGAGCTGGAGCTCTCCGAGGAGGTCCAGGCCAAGGCCAACGAGATCATCGACGTGACCGCCGAGAAGGGCCTGCTCTCGGGCAAATCGCCCACCGGCTACGCCGCCGCCGCCATCTACGCGGCCAGCCTGCTGTGCAACGAGAAGAAGACACAGCGCGAAGTCGCCGACGTGGCGCAGGTGACAGAGGTCACCATCCGAAACCGCTACCAGGAACAGATCGAAGCGATGGGCATCCACTGATCGGCGCCCGACCGATCCGGTGACGGCCCAGTTCGTTCGGCACCGACGGCCCCACGCCGTCCCCCCTTCTCCGCGCGCTCGACCCGCCAGCGGCAGCTGTCGCTGTCGCCCATCGCCGTTCGCCGCCGAAAACGTCGCCGTTCGCCGCCGTCAGTCGGCGGCCTGCGGGTCGCCGACGGCGGCGTCCGCGTCGGCGGTTTCGTCGGTCGCGGCGGCCATCTTGACGAAGTCGTTGATCGCGATGAGGCCGAAGCCGACCTTCGCGACCACGTCGATGTACGTGACGACCAGCGCGGTAGTCTCGATGTCCATGATCTCGAAGCCCGCGGGACCGACCAGCCAGATGACCGGGTAGACCAGCCACAGGACGACGACGAACGCCCGGAGCTTCCGGAACAGGGCGGCCACGTCGTCGGGCTTCTCGTCGGCCAGCGCCGCCGTCTCCGTGAACAGGAGGTAGACGACGCCGACGAAACAGGCGCTACCGACGAGGTAGAGCGCCCAGTTCAGCGGGGCCGCGAGCGTCGCGCCGACGAACCCGAAGACGATGGTCGCCGCCTGCAGCGCGGCGAGGCGAGCGATGGCGCGCGTCGACGCGCCGGCGATCAGCGCGACGAGCGCGACGTGGATCGGCGTCGTCAACAGCCAGTCGACGTAGCGCGGGACGAAGACCGTCCCGCCGTCCGCGGTCACGAGTCCGCCGACCCCGAGCGCCATGACCGCGTAGGCGACCGCCGCGATCCCGGGGACGAGCGCCGCCAGCGCGAGCTGTCGCCGGCGTTCCGATGGGACCAACAGGGTGCCGTAGGCCAGCATCGCGATCCCGACGACCATTCCGAGCGTACCGATCGTGAACCAGGTCGTGAGTCCCAGCATTGTCAGTCCTCCGTGGCCGCGATCGCGGCCGTTTCCGCGTTCCCGGCGCCGTTTCGCGTCTCGAAGCGCGACAGCGCCGTCGTCAGTTCCTCGGCCCGCTGGCGCAGGTCGCGGGCGGAGGCCGCGACCCGGTCGATCGACTGGGACTGGTCGTCTGCCGCCCCGGCCACCGTGTCGGCCTCCGTCGCCGTCTGCTGGCTGATCGCCGTCAGATCGTCGATAGTCCCCATCACCTCCTGGGCGGTCCGGGCCTGTTCCTCCGTGGCGTCGTCGATCTCCTGGATACCGGTGTCGACCTCCTCGGTGTGCTCGACGATGGTCTCCAGCGCGTCGACGGCCTCCTCGACCGTCCCGACGCCGTCGGTGACCCGCTCGCTCGTCGACTCCATCCGCTCGACCGTCTCGCCCGCCTGCGCCTGAATGCCGTCGATGCGGGACTCGATGTCGCCGGCGGCCTCCTTGGTCTCCTCGGCCAGCCCCTTGATCTCGTCGGCGACGACCGCGAAGCCGGCGCCGTCGCCGTCGGCGTGGGCCGCCTCGATGCTCGCGTTCAGCGCCAGCATGTTCGTCTGCTCGACGATCTCCGTGATGACGCTCACGATCTGGCCGATCTCGTCGAGCTCGTCGTCGAGGTCGTTGATGGCCGCGACCGTCTCCTCGGTCTCGGCGTCGATAGCGCCCATCTCCTCGATGGCGCGCTTGGCGGCCTCGCGGCCCTCCTCGCCGGCTTCGGCGGCTCGCTGGGAGGTTGTCGCCACCTCCTGAGCCGAGGAGGCGACCTGCTGGGCCGTCGCCGAGAGGTTCTCCATCTCGCCGGCGGCCGTCTCCAGGCGCTCGGACTGCTCGGTCGTCCCGTCGAAGATCTCCGAGATCGAGGCGGTCACCTGTTCGCTCGCCTGGTCGACTCGCTCGGCGCCGGTCCCGACCTGTTCGCCGGCGTCCGACACGTCGTCGGCGAAGGATTTCATCCGCGCGATGGTCTCCTCCAGCGCGTCGAGCGTCTCGTTGATGCTCTCGCCGACCGACGCCATCGACGCGTTGTCACTCGCCGGGTCGACCCGACGGGTCAGGTCGCCGTCGGCGGCCTCGGAGAGCACGTCGCCGTACTCGGTCGCTTTGGCCTCCAGATGGGTCGTCATCGACTCCATCTCGGCGGCCTCCCGCTCGGCGCGCTGGCGCGCCTCCTCGGCTTCGGTGCGGGCCTCCTCGGCCTCGGCGCGAGCCTCGTCGGTCTCGGCGATCTGCTCGCGTATCGAGTCGCGCATGTCCTGGAACGACCGGTAGAGCGCGCCGATCTCGTCTTCCCGGGTCGTCGCGAGGTCGACCGCCAGGTCGCCGTCGGCCATCGATTCCGCCCGCTCGGAGATGCGACGCAGCGAGATGATCGTGTTGCTCCCGATGGTGACGCCGACGAGCCCGAGGTTGATGATCGCCAGCAGCACCAGCCCCACCAGGTCGGAGTTGATCTGCGAGCCGAGCGCGTAGGCAACGTCCTTCGGGGAGTGGATCATGACGGTCCAGTCTTTGGTCTCCATCTTCGTGCTCGCCATGAGGGTATCGCCCATGTCCATGAACGCCGTCGTGCCCGCCGCGGCCGAGGCGTTCGTCTCGTGGCCCTCGTGGGGCGTGAGGATCTTGCTCTCGTTGGGGTGGGCGACGTACCGCCCGGCGGCGTTGACGACGACCGTCGAGGTGTCGGCGTTCGCGTCGGCGAGCGACGACGACCGCGCGGCCAGGTCGGTCATGAACACGAGCGCGCGGTCCTCGGCGCCCGGGACGGGCGTGACGACGGCGACGACCGGGTGGTCGACCGCCGGTACCGCGAACGGCTCCGTCACGTAGGTGTCGTCCGGCCCGTCGAACGCCGGCGGATCGGTCGCGAACGGCGCGCCCTGGTCGGCGGGACTGAGCCCCTCGAACTCGTCGTTCGTGCTCTCCGTGAACACCATCGACTCGGTGTTCAGGTAGTGGATCGCCACCACGTCCGGCGGGACGGTCCCGGACTCGAACTGGGCGGTCAGCGCCTCGTCGACCGCCGCGCCGTCGCCCGAACGGACGGCCGAGAGCTGCGACGTGAGCGCGGCTTCCCGCTGGACGCTCCCGAGCCACGAGTCGAGTTCGGCCGTCCGCGTCTCCGAGAGCGTCCGCAGGTCGTTCTCCACGTCGTCCTGCAGCGTCGCCGAGGCCTGCGTGCTGATGACGGCCCCGAAGCCGACCATCACCACGACCGCGACCGCGAGCGCCGCGCCGAGGCGGGCGGCGTACGACCGCCGTATCACCCCGGGCAAGAGAGAAGGTGCATCCGATGTCATCGTTCGGTACCGAGGAGTACTCCCTGTAAAGCGTTCGTGCGCGATTCTCAGCCGTGATAGCCGCGCTCGGTCGATGCGGAGAATCGTGCCGCGACCGCCGCGGATCCCGGTGGGTTCGACCGGTCCGCTCAGGCCTCGGGCTCGACCCAGAGGGGGCCGGCCCACGCCATCCCGTCGTCGGCCTGTTCGACCCGCAGGTAGTACACGTCGGCGTCGCTGCCGCGCTCGTCGTCCCAGGCCATCCCGGTCACGGGCTCGTCGTCGGTGACCTCGCCGGCCTCGGTGTAGGCGTCCAGGTCGGCCGACTCGTCGGCCGTCCCGCCGACGACGTGCCAGTCGGCGTTGTTCTTGACGACCGTGACCCGTTCGATCGGCGCGGTCCCGGCGACGAGCCACTCGACGGTCCGCTCGCCGTCGGCGACGACGGTGCTGTCGTCCTCGCCGACCGCCGTCCCGTCGACGGCGAACTCCGCGAGGATCCGATGAGGCTGGCTGGTCGCGTACACCCGCCGCGAACGCAGGCTCTCGAAGATGCTCTCCCGCGAGAGGTCCTCGGCGTAGAAGCCGGTCAGCCCGCCGGGGTAGCTCCCCTCGTCCCAGACCCGCCAGATGTGACCCCAGCCGATCCCGTCCTCCCAGATGTCCGACAGGGAGGGGAGATGGGGCGGCAGGTGGATGTGCGACCGGCCCGGCCGCGGCGCGTGGAAGTCAGACGACCCCATCATGCCGACGCGGTAGCCCAGTTCGTGGGCGTCCCGGACGTAGTGGCCGGGGTCGGCCATCTCGCCCTGGCCCATCCGGATCGCTTTGGGGTTGCCCTCCTCGCCCGGCAGCTCGCTGGAGCCCCACTGGGAGTACACTTCGACCAGCGGCGCGATGTCGTCGTCGTACTCCATCGCCGAGAAATCGAGGGGGTACATCGCCTCGGCGGGGTGGTGGGGGATGGCCAGCACCTCGTTGCCGGTCTCCTCGCGCCACGTCTGCAGGCGGCGGAACAGCTTCTCGTAGCGGTTGGTGTCGGTGTCCAGCGAGTCGAACAGCTCGGCCTCGTCGACCCCCTCGAAGTAGACGTTGATGTGACCGCCCATGTTCGGCTGTTTCGTCCACTCGTAGCCAAAGAGCGTCACGAACTCCCCGGGGTCGTGGAAGTGCTTCGTGACGGTCTTCATGTCCTCGAAGTAGCCGTTGTGCATCCGGCGGCGCTGGAGCTTCGGCGGGATGAAAAATCCCATCGTGTCGTGGTCGGTGTAGGCGACCACGTCGAGGTCCATCACGTCGCGGCCGAACTCGAAGCCCTTGCTCATCGACCCCGCGCCGTCGGAGAACTGCGAGTGGAGGTGGATGTCCCCCCAGAACAGGCGCTCGTCGGGCTCGGAGTCGAACACCTGGACGGGGTTGCTGGTGAACCGCCGCCCCGACTCGTCGGTGAGCGTCAGGTACTGGACGCCGGGCGTCTCGAAGGCGACGCCCGCCAGTTCCGTCACGGCCTCGTCGGTCAGTCCGAAGTCGACCTCCTCGGGGTAGATCGCCTCGGGGTCGGTGCTGTCGAGGGTGAGCGTGCCGTCGTAGTCGGGGAGCAGGCGGAGGTACTCGTCCCAGACCGAGACGGTGGCCGACAGCGACTCCGTCGTGACGACCCGTGAGGGGAGGACGCACTCCGCGTCGTCGAACCGACGCCGCCGACCGCGGGCGAGGTCGGCCAGTGAGGGGTTGTTCTCGGCGAAGACCTTCACGGACTCGATGGCTTTCGTCAGCACGCGGACCACCGCCGAACCGGACGGGGTGGCGCCGCGACGTCGCCGACCGTCCGGCGAGCGCCTGTCTGAACGGGCATACCACCGGGGTGGCGCGGCTGAGGGTTAAGTTTCCCGACGAGGGTGCCACTCCCGAACGCCTCGCGGACCCAAACAGTCTTGGTAGATGACCGGAGAAATATGCGGAACACGAGCCGCGCACCGCGACGCGGCGACCGACCAGAATGGCCGAGGACACCGACGGGGCGAGCCGAGACGGGACGGAAGCCGGCGGGAGCGACGGCGACGACGACCCGGTCGTGACCGTCCTCGACGACCCCGAGCGCGGTGACGAACGCATGCCGCAACTGCTCGGCGCGCTCGACGGCGAGGACCGCCCGCAGCGACTGCGGGCGGCGCTCGCGCTCTGTCTCGTCGTCGAGGCCGACCCGGACCTGCTCGACCCCGTCGTCCGCCGGCTGGTCGACCGGCTGGACGACGACTCGCCCGTCGAAGTCCCGCACGCGCTCGACTACCTCGCCGCCCGCCGGCCGAAGGCGGTCGACGAGGCGGTCACGGATCTGGACGAGCAACTGGAGTTGCGGGCGCGCGAGCACCTCTACCAGTCCGGCGGCGGGTTCGCCCGCAGCGAGTATCTCTCGCCCACGTCGGGCGACCGCGGCGTCGGCCGGGCACGCGTTGCGGGCGGCGAGACCGGCGAGGCCGGCGGTCAACGCGTCTACACCGACCGCTCGCCCGGCGCCGACCTCGACCCGTCGACGCTGGCGAAAGGCGAGGGCGACCCCGAAGCCGACGAGGGCGACCCCGAAGCCGACGAGGGCGACCCCGAAGCCGACGAGAGCGAGTCGGACGGCGAGGGCGCCGACGACGGCCGTCGGGAGCTGACGCGCGGGCGACTGGCGCTGGTCACGCGCCGCCTGTCGGCGGTGATCGACCGGAGCCGCTTCGACGACCTGTCCGTCCTCTCGGACCGCACCGAAGGGCGGTTCGGCGACCGCTACCGCGCCGTCGGGACGGTCGACGACGCGGAGGTCCCCCTCTCGCTGACCGTCTTCCGGGTGCCCGACGACGACCGGACGGCGTTCGCCGGCGCGCTCCGGGACGCCCTCGACGCCTGGGCCGGCGTCGACGGCCACGACTCGGTGGTGTCGGTCCACGACTGGGGCCTGCGTCCGCGGCCGTGGGCCGCGCTGGAGCACACGGGGACCACGCTGGCCGACCGGGAAGACGAGGCCCTCGACGTGCGCCAGGCCGTCGCGAACGTAGTCGAGGTCGCCGACGCCGTCGCCCACGCCCACCAGCACGGCGTCGTCCACGGGGCGCTCGACCCCGCGACCGTCGCCTACCCCGGCGACACGCTCACCGAGCGCGAGCGCCAGCGCCCGCGAGCGGCGGCTTTCGGCCTCGCGCGCGTCTACGCCGACCACCTGGGCCTCGCGAACGTCGTCGACCCCAGGTTCGCCGCCCCCGAACACTACTCGGAGCGGTTCGGCAGCGTCGACCACGCCACCGACGTGTACGGCCTCGGCGCCCTGCTCTACCGACTCGTGACGGGCGAACCACCGTATCGCGGTACCGGCGAGGAGATCCGCTCGGGGGTGTGTTCCGACCGGGCGCCCGTGCCGAGCGAGGTCGACCCGGACCTCCCCCGCGGGCTGGACCAGGTCGTGCGCAAGGCGACGGCGACGGGGAAACTCACCAGGTACGAGACGGTCAGGCAGTTCCGGCGGGAGCTTCGGGGGGTCGACCCCGATGGCCGGTGACGTGAAGGTCGGGCTCTACCTCGTCGCGGACAACCCCAACCTGACGTTCATCGTCTTCATCGGGCTCGTCCTCCTGACGGTCATCGCCGCCCGCTTCGGCGCCTACGCCTACCTCAACATGCGCGCCACCGGCGTCGACGCCCAGCGGGTCCTCTGGGAGTACCTGCTGTACGTCGGGCTGGTCGCCGCGTGCTACGGCGTCGTCGGCGTCCTCGAGATCGTCACCTCGATCCGGACCCCCTACAAGACCGGCCTCATGCTCGCGGTCGTCCTCCTGCTCGCGCTGTCCGTGCGAGAGATCTACTTCAACGCCGCGCTCTCGACGACCGGCGCCGACGACGTCTTCCCCGGTCGCCGCCTCGTCGAAGTCGCCTTCGTCGGCGTCGTCGCCGCCGTCGTCTTCGGGGTCGCCCTCGTCGGCCTCCGACGCCCGCTCCTGGCGCTCCAGGGCGTCGGCGCGCTCGCCTTCGCCGGCTACGGCTTCTGGTTCGGCCGCCGCCAGACCGCCGCCGCGATGGTCCAGGGCACGATGATCGACTCGCTGCTCCGCCACCTGCTGCCCGTCCTCGCCTTCGCCACGCTCGTCCCCGCCGTCGATCTGGCCACCGTCGCCGGCCTCGACCGCGTCGTCGTCATGCACGTCCAGATCGTCTTCGTCATCATGACCGCCACCGCCCTGATGACCGCGACCATCAAACTCCGGCAGAACCTCGCGAGCCTGTGACGACCGGGAACGTCCGAACCGGCGCGCGCTGGCGCGCCCTCGTGGTTCCACCGGTCCGGCGGGCACGCCGAACTGAACGCCATCCCCGTCTTTTTTCGTCGGGGCGGACCCACGGCGCGATATGGCCGAGTACGATCCCGCTCGCCCGCTGGTCCCGCCCGCAGTCGGACTCGCGGCCATCGCCGTCGGCTTCGGCGGCGTCGTCTACGCGATGTTCGCGGCGCCGTGGTTCTCGCCGCTGTACTACGCCCTCTCCGACCTCGGCGCCCGCGGCGCCGCGACGGCGCCGATCTTCAACGGCGCCCTCCTCGTCGGCGGCGCGCTCGGCGCCGGCTTCGTCGTCGCCGTGCTCGCCGACACGGACGACCCGATCCGGCGAGCGGGCGGTCTCTTCGGTCTGCTCGCCATGCTGTTCATGGCGCTCGTGGGCGTGTTTCCGCTGCCCGACCCGCTCCACGGCCTGGTCGCCGTCCCCTTCTTCCTGTTCCTGACGCTCGCGGTGTTCCTGTGGGGCGCGGGCGACTACGCCGTCGGACGGGAGTTCCGCGGGCTCGTGCTGGTCCTGCTCGGCGTCCTGCACGTCGTCTCGTGGGCCTGGTGGTTCCTCTTCCCGTGGTTCCCGCCCGGGATCGCCATCCCGGAGCTGTTCGGGTCGGTCGCGTTCGCCGTCTGGGGCGGCTGGCTCGCCGTCGAGGCGTTCGAGCGGGTACGCGTCGACCGCGACCGGCTGTGAGCGAGCGCGCCGGGAGCCAACTCAGTCCGGTCCGCGGACCGCGGCGGCGCGTTCGACGTAGGTACCGGTGAACTCGGGCACGTCCTCGCGAGCGCGGAGTTCGTCGAGCGCGAGCCAGTGGACCGCCGCGACCTCCTCGGGCTCGCGGACGCGGGCCTCGCCGCCCTCGTACTCGCACAGCGTGACCACGTTCAGACACCGGTGGCCGGTATCGGTCTCGAACGTGCCCGAACAGACGTACTCGACTTCGCCGACTTCGACGCCGACCTCCTCCTCGATCTCGCGGGCGACCGTGGCTTCGACGGCGTGGTCCGTTCCGGGCTCGGGTTCGAGCTTGCCGCCCGGGAGTCGGTGCCGTCCGGGCGGTCTATCGCTCGTCGAGGACGACCGGGACGCCCCGCTTCGCGACGTCCTCGGCGAAGGCGCCGCTGTCGGCTTCCAGCGCCTCGAAGGTGTTGTAGTGGATCGGGAGCACCAGATCCGGGTCCATCGCCTCGGCCAGGTCGGCGGCGTCGTGGCGGTCCATGGTGAACGACCGGGCGATCGACGGGACGAACAGCGACACGTCGAGCGCCTCGTGGCCCTCCAAGGCGTCGGAGTCGCCGGTCCAGAAGACGTTGGTGTCGTCGACGGTGACGACGAAGCCGCAGCCGATCCCCTTCGGGTGGATCGGCTCGCCGTCGTCGTCGACGTTCTTCCCGTCGGGGTCGTTGTAGGCGGGGACGGTCGCGATCGGCACGTCGTCGACGACGAGTTCGTCCTCCATGCCGACCTCGACGACCTCGTAGGGGAGTTCCTCGACCGGCGTCAACTCGCGGTCGGTGTCTCCCACGTCGATGCCTTCGAAGGCGACGACCGTGGTGTCCTCGTTCGAGACGCGTTCGACGCCGTCGCTGTCGTAGTGGTGGATGTGCGTGACACAGACCACGTCGGCGTCCTCGGCGCGGTAGTCCCGTCCCGGCGGGTGGCCGACGCCGGGGGTGTCCGGCTCCCACTCGCCGGTGAGCGTGCCGTAGCGGCCGGGGTCGAGGTAGACGACGGTGTCGTCGCCCTCGATCCGCAGGGTGGCGTAGCCGAGCCAGTCGACAGTCAGGCCGTCGTGTCGGACAGTCATACTCCCGAGTTCCGCCGAGACGCGGTTAAGGGTTCGGCTTCGGGTGGCGGCTTCCGCCTCTCGGACCTGAACGACTCCGGGAGCTATCTCGACGACAGATTCATGCGTCGGCGTAAGGAATCCTTACGTGAGATGAGCACGGACGACCCGGAACTGACGACGGTGACGTCGAAGGGGCAGGTCACGATCCCGAGCCGCCTCCGCGAGGAGTTCGGGCTGGAGAAGGGAACGAAACTGATGGTCGTCCCGACGGACCACGGGCTGGTCCTGAAGAAAGTCGAGCTCCCGTCGGTCGAGGAGTTCCACGAACGGGTCGAACGCCGCGCCGACGAGGTCGATCTCTCGACGAGCGAGGTGAACCGGTTGGTCCACGAGGCGCGCGACGAGGACGAATGAGGGCGGTTCTCGATACGAACGTCCTCATCTCCGGAGTGATCGCGACCGGCGTTCCCCACGACGTTCTTGTGGCCGGATTCGACGGGACCTACGATATCGTCGCGTCGGCGGAAACGCTCGCCGAGTTCCGCGAGACGCTCCGCAAGTACCCTGACCGGTTCGGGATGTCCGACTCGGAGATCCGCCGGGAAGTCGAGACGGTCCGGTACTTCGCGGAGTTCGTCGACCCGGGGTCTGACATCGCTGCCGTCTCTGCGGACCCGGACGACGACAAGTTCGTCGAAGCGGCGATCGCGGGTGACGTGACGTATCTGGTCTCGGGCGACCGGCACCTGTTGGACCTCGACGAGTTCCGTGGTGTCGATATCGTCACGCCCAGAACGTTCTACGAGCGGCTCGATATCGACTGAAACACGCCGTCACTGCCGTTCGGCCAGTCGCTCGACGCGCTCCAGCGAGTCGGCGTCGGCGGGGTCGATATCGTCGCGGACGCCGAGAAATCGCGGGAACCGAAGCGCGTAGCCGGCCGCGTAGGTGGGTGAGGTCTGAATCTCCTCGTAGCCGACCTCGAAGACGACGGCGGGGTCGAGGTCCACGTCGGCGCCGTCCTCGCCCAGGACGTGCGGTTCGAGCAACTCGGTCAGCGCTTCGAGTTCCTCGTCGGTGATACCCGTCGCGACCTTGCCGAGCGGGGCGAACCCGTCGTCGGTCCGGGCCGAGACTTCGAAGGTGCCCAGTAGTTCGGCCCGCCGCCCTTCGCCCCACTCGGCGCCGGTGACGACCAGATCCAGCGTCTCCACATCGGGCTTGCGCTTGAGCCACTGCTTGCCGCGCCGGCCCGGGGTGTAGGCCGACTCGGGGTTTTTCAGCATGATCCCCTCGTGGCCCGCCTCCAGCGCCTCGGCCTCGATATCGGCGATCCCGTCGGGGTCGTCGGAGACGGTCAGGGCCGAGAGCGCCTCTGCGCCCGCGTCGCCCAGCGCCGCTTCGAGCCGGTTGTGGCGCTCGACCAGCGGCCGGTCGAGCAGGTCGTCGCCGTCGGCGTGGAGGCAGTCGAACGCCCGGAACTCGACGAGAACGTCCTCGCGGGCCTTCGCCACGTCGTGTTTCCGGCGGAACCGACGCAGGACCTCCTGAAACGGGAGCGGCGACCCGTCGTCCGCCACGGCGACGACCTCGCCGTCCAGTATCGCGGGGGCGTCGAGCGCGTCTTCGACGAACTCGACGACCTCCGGGAGCGGATCGGTCACCGCTTCCATGTTCCGCGAAAAGAGGGCCGTCTCCTCGCCGTCGTAGTGGACCTGCACCCTGGCACCGTCGAACTTCCACTCGACGGCCGCCGCCTCCCAGTCATCGAGCGCCTCGGTGACGGTGCCGGCCTGGGCGAGCATCGCGCCGACCGGCCGGCCGACTTCCAGCCCGAGCGATTCGAGGCCGTCGAGTCCCTCCTCGCGGGCGACCACCGCCACCTCGCCGTGGTCGTTGGTGACCTGGAGCGCCCGCTCGACCTCGCCGACCGGCACGTCGAAGGCGTCGGCGGTCGCGTCCCTGACGGCGCCGTCGCCGACGCCGATGCGCATCTCCGAGAGGACGAGCCGGGCGAGATACCGCGCCTCGTCGTCACCCGCCCGGTTGAACAGCCCGAACAGGATGTCCCGCTTGGTGTCACGGCTGCCCGACCCCTCGGTCGCGGCGAGGTCGCGCAGTTGCGCGTCCACCTCGGCGACGGTGAGGTCGTCGGCGCCGCCCGCTCCGTTCCCGTCTCCATCTCCCGCTCCGGCGCCCGCGCCGAACGCCGCCAGCCCCTGCTGGCCGCCGAAGTCGTACCTCGCCGCCACCTCGCCAACGTCGCCCACGTCGGCGACCCGCTCCTCCACGTCGTCGACGGTGACGTTCCGCCCGGCCGCCTTCGCGATGGCCTCGTAGCACAGCGCCGGGCCGATGTCGAGTTTCGTCGAGTCGTGAGCGGGGAACACCCGCCCCTGCACGTACCGGGCGACGACGGGCAGGTCCGCGCCCGCCGTCTCCAGCAGGTCGGTCACCCGCTCGACGATGTCGGTGTCGGCGCTCTCGGCTTCGATCGCCCGGGCGCGCTCGGCGAAGGCGGCCAGCTCCATCGCCTCGTCGGTAGGTCCCCCGCCGGTCTAAAGGCTGCCGACCCGTGACGGGACCGGTCCGCCCGCGGGGACCGCCGGGCCGACGAGGCCCCGGAGCGACCGGGACCCGCTCCGGTCGGGCCGCTGGACCTGTGCCACGTCGTAGATCCGGGTGCGTTCCTCGGGGTAGGTGCGGTCGACGGAGCCGCCGGTGTGGCCGAACCGCTCGTCGCCGTCGGTGTCGAGGTGCGGGACCGCGTACAGCTCCATCTCGTCGCTGTAGGTCGATTCGAGGCGGATCCGAACGTCCTCGTGGCTCCCTGCGGCGAGGTACTCGCTGTGGCCGACGACCTCGCCGTCGGCGGTGCGGGCGCGGACGGTGACGTAGCCGCCCTCCGAGAGCGAGACGGAATCGACGGTGACGGTCTCGCCGGTCATCGCCTGGTCGTCGAAGGTGACCTGCGCGACCGGCGAGGACAGCAGCAGGAAGGCGCCGTAGGCGACGGCGAGCATGATCGCCGCGTGTTTCGCGCCGTGTTTGAGCGACCCCTCGCCGAGCTGGCCGGCGATAAAGCCCGAGAGGACCGCCTGGACGATCGCGGTGTGAAAGAAGACGAGGGTGTAGGCGGCCTTGTTCACCTGGCCGAAGCGGGCGAACGCGCCGACGTTGACCGCGAGCTGGTTGGTGTTCTCGGGCGTCGGGACGTTGTTCGGGAGGCTCGGCACGAGCACCTCCTGGACGGCGACGATGATGACGAGGAAGACCAGAAAGGAGATGTAGATGACGATCAGGTAGGTGAACATCTGCTGGCGCCGCTTGCGCCGGAGTTTGAGCTCGGCACTGGCCTGCTCGCCGGCGATCCGCAGGACCGGCGCGAGGTTGCCGCTCGCCCGGAGGGCGTTCGTGAGGAGGGTGACGACGCGGGTGGTCGCCGTCGTGCGGACGCGGAGGCCGAACCGCCGCAACGCGTCGTCGACGTTCGCCCCGTAGGTCAGGTCCCGGCAGATCCGGTCGACCTCGACCGAGAGGACACCCAGGTCGCTCTCGCGGACGCGCTCGAACCCCTCGACGACGGACATCCCGGCCTCGTTGAGGCTCGCGAGCCGTTCGAGCAGTTCCGGCAGCGCCGTCTCCAGCCGGCGGATCCGCCGGGTGTACACCTCCCAGACGACCGCGAACGAGCCGACGACCAGCAGCGCCGCCTGGATCAGCACGTCGTCGAGAGCGCGGGTCTGGATGCCGTTCGCGGTGATCGCACCCGGCGCCCTGAGGGCCACCGACAGCAGGGCCAGCGGCACGGTGACGTAGAGGATCGCCGTCGGCCGCCGCATGAGCCATTGGAACGGCCGGTCGACCAGTGCCCGGACGCGTCCGAACGAGTCGTACACCGCGAGCTGCTCGCGGAGGGTCGCCGACGCCGTGTACTCGCCGTCGGCCACGGGGCCGTCGGCGGGCTCGCCGGTCGCCGTCCGCTCGGCCGACCCTCCGTCGGCCGCCTCCGGGCCCGCCTGGGGGACGCCCGAACTGCCCCGCATCGACTCGGCGAGCGCGCCGGTCTCGCTCCCGCTCGCGACGCCGAGCAAGTCGAGTTTGCCGGCGAGGTAGACCATGAACAGGACGTTGGCGAGGGGGATCATCACGTAGGCCAGCAGGCGCAGGAAGTTGATCGTCTGGGTCGTCGTCAGCCCGAAGACGAGCAGGATCGTCATGAGAAAGAGGGTCCCGGCGACGAGGACGGTGACGTAGGCCTCGGCGATGGTCGCCAGCAGTTCGAGGATATCCTCCTGGCGGTCGACGGCCTCGTCCCGGTAGCGCTCGTACTGGTCGCGCAGGAACTCGGGGAGGTTCTGCCCGCTCTGGAGGACGCTCGCGAGGTTCTCGCTGAAGGTCTTGAACTGTTCGCTCGGCGTCCGTTTCGAGGCGTTGCGGACGGCGGTGATGATGTCCCGACCGAACAGATCCATCTCGCGGACGGCGACGGAGATCTCGTCGGCGCCGTGGCCGTACACGTCGCGGTTCTCGGCGAGCGTCCGCATCACGCCCGGCGTCGACACGCCGCCCCGCGAGAGGGCGTAGACGAACGCGACCGTCCGCGGCAGCCCCTCGTTGATGCCGCGGCGTCGGACCTCGGCGTGGCTCCGCGGGCTCTCCCAGCGGTACCAGTAGGTGAACCCGGCGCCGACGAGCCCGGAGACGGCGCCGCCGGCCGTCAGCACGGCGAACACCTGATTCGGGGTCAGTTCCGGTTCGAGTTCCGGCCGCCCGAGCGTGTTCGCCATCGCGTCGGGCAGCGCCTGGATGAACTCCCCGACCGCCGGGAGCACGAGCAAGATTCCGCCGAAGACGTACACGCCGACGATGGCGCCGGCCAGCGCGGCGACGACCGTCACGAGGTAGGTCTCGGCGGCGTAGGCGCGGTAGGTCCGATCGACGTACGCCTCCTTGAGCCGGTTCCGGCGGTCGGGCGCCTCCTCGGGGACGTACCGGCCGAAGTAGCGTCGCGCCGTCCGGGTGGCCCAGGTGTCGAGACCGACGTTGAGCGACGACAGCGGTATCAGCGCGACCAGCGCCAGCGCGACGAGCAGCGGCGCGAGCCCGAGGACCGCACTCATGACTGACCGTCGACCGGGGGTTCGGAACCGTCCTCGACCGCGGGGTCGGTCCCGTCGCCGACGGCCGGATCGGTCCCCTCGTCGACGGTCACGTCGGCCTCGTCGATCATGGCGACGACCTCCTCGGGGTCGGCGTAGTACTTGTTCACCATCGCCGTGAACCGCCGGAAGTCGGTGATGCCGTTCTCCTGGAGGTACATCAGGAACCGCCGCCGGTCGCGCAGTTCGCGGAGCAACTCGGCGCGGGACCAGCCCTGTTCCTGGCGGATCTCGTCGAGGAGTTCGCTGTTGTTGCGCGAAAAGGAGTCGGCGGTGCCGTCCCAGCTGTAGGTGTTCGAGTAGTCGAGTTCGCCCGTCCGCTGGTCGATGCCCTCGATCTCGGCGATGGTCCGGGCACGGCGGACCCGCTCGCCGCCCGAGCGGGTCAGCACCTGCACGCTCAGCACGTCCAGCGACTGGACCATCGGCCGCGGGACGTTGATCGGCTCGTTCTCTAAGCGATTGATGACCGTCTGCACCGAGTCGGCGTGCAGCGTCGAGAACGTCGTGTGGCCGGTGTTCATCGCCTGGAAGAGGGTAATGGCCTCCTCGCCGCGGACCTCGCCGACGACGATGTACTCGGGGCGGTGGCGCAGCGACGACCGCAGCAGGTCGTACATCGTGATGTCGCCGTCGCCCATGCGCTCGCGGGTGACCGACGAGAGCCAGTTCTCGTGATAGAGGGAGAGCTCGCGGGTGTCCTCGATGGTGATCACCTTCGAGCGGGGCGGGATGAACATCGAGACGGCGTTCATCGAGGTGGTCTTGCCGGCCGCCGTCCCGCCGGCGAAGATGAGGCTCTTGTTGTGCTCGATGCAGAGCCAGAGGAAGGCGAGCATCCGGTCGTCGTAGGTGCCGTAGTTCATCAGGTCGACCGGCGTGAACGGCTCCTCGGCGTACTTCCGGATGGTAAAGGCCGACCCGCGCGGGGTCACCTCCTCGCCGAGCGCGAGTTCGATGCGGGAGCCGTCCGGTAGCGTCGTCGAGACCACCGGGTCGGAGACGCTGACGTGGCGGCCCGAGCGCTGGGCGAGCTGGATGACGTAGTCGTCGAGCTCGTCCCTTTCGAAGGCGACCGTCGACTCCACGTCGGTGTACTCCTCGTGGTAGACGAACACGGGGAGGCCGGCGCCGTCGCAGGAGATGTCCTCGACGCGCGAGTCGTGCATCACCGGGTCGAGCTTGCCGTAGCCCAGAAAGGAGCGGTGGAGGTAGTAGTACAGGCGGTAGAACGTCTCCGTGGCCACGTCGACGCCGTACTCTTCGAGGCGCTGGCGCAGTTCCTCCCGCAGGGCGTCGGCGGGGTCGTCGCTCACGTCGTCGCGGTACAGCAGGGGGTCGCGGATGTCGTCGAACACCCGGTGGAGGAGGTCGCGCTCGGTCTCGTCCAGGGTCGGTTCGACGACGCGGTAGCGGTGTTCGTTCTCCTCGTCGTCGTAGGCGATGGAGACGTAGGCGAAGGGGGCGTTGAGCCAGTAGCGGTCGACCTCGCGACCGCCGGACGGCGGGTCGTCGGCGACCAGCCGGCCGTGCCGGGCCGGGTCGTAGTTCGGGACGTGGATCCGCGAGCCGGTGAGCGCGCCGGCGGCCCGCGAGAGCCACTGCTGGAAGGCCGCGAGCCGCCCATCGGTGCCCGATCCGTTCGTCGCTTCGCGTGACATGGAAACCCCCGGAAGGTCGTTACCTCACGTACCCTCGCGAGTCACTTAAACTCGAACCTCTAGAAATCACGGATGAAATTCGCGAGCGGGGGCGGCTTACACCGTGAACAGATGCCCCTCCTCGGGCACGTCGAACAGGCCGATGCGCGCGCCGGCGTCGAGCCAGGCGTGGCCGTAGGAAAAGGAGGCAAGCGCGTTGACGGGGTCGTCGGACTCGCGGAAGTGGCGGCCGTCCTCCAGATACGAGCGGGCCATCTCCTCGCACTCGGCGGCGGCCTCGGCCATCGGCGTCCCCTCGGGCGGTGCCACCTCGGCGGCGTCGAGCGCCTCGGCCAGCAGCCCCTCGTAGCGGTCGGTTTTCTCCTGCAGATCGGCGGGCATACTCGGACCCGAGTGCCGGCGTGGGCCTAAGCGTTCGGTCGTCGGCCGGCGCCACGCGGCGCGCCGATTTCCGGGATCAGACCGTTCGACTGCGCGGAACTCGCCGGATGGTCACGTTCTCTGAGGGGTATTGGTCGTCGAGGCCGAAAGGGGTGCATGGACGACGACCACGGCGACAGCCGACTCGGCCGCGGCGACGAGGAGGTCGGCGCGGAGATCGCCGACGACACCGACGCGCTCCTCGGGGCGCTCCCGCACTTCTATCGGGGCGAGGTGAGCCAGGCCAACAGCGCTCAGGACCGGATCGACCGCACGACCAACTGGGCGATAACCCTCCTGGCGGCGCTGCTGTCGCTCGTGTTCGCCGGGCCGGAGATGCCGGCGTACCTGTTGCTCATCGCCGTCGCGGCGCTCGCCGCGTTCCTCTCCTACGAGGTGCGCCGCTACCGGTTCTACGACATGTACCGGTCGCGAGTGCGAATCGTCCAGGAGAACGTCTTCGCCAACGCGCTCTCGCCGGAGGGCGCCGAACACTCCGAGTGGCGCGAGGAGCTGAGCCGGGACCTGCGCTACCCGACGTTCAAGGTGTCTACCCTCGAAGCGCTCTCGCGACGGCTCCGTCGGATCTACGGGCTGTTGTTCGCTGTCGTCGGCGTCGCGTGGGCGGCGAAGGTCACCCTGTTCACGCCGGAGAACCGCTGGACCGAGGCGGCGGAGCTCCCGGGCATCCCCGGCGTCGCCGTCGCGGGCGCGCTCGGGGCGTTCTACCTCGCGATCGTCGCGCTCGCGCTCTGGCCGATCGAGCGCCAGGCCAAGGGCGAGGTCCACGGCGAGCGGGTGGGCGAGTGGAAAGAGGAGTGACGGACGCGGACGCGAGTCCGGTCCGGATCGAGCGAATCCGGCGATCTACCCGCCCGTCGCGGGCGGTCGGCGCGACAGCGCAAGGTAAATACCCCGTCCTCCGCTATCGGTGAGCAATGAGTTCCGAGACGGCCGACCACCGACGGCTGATCATCGCGGGATCGGGCATCGCGGGGCTGACCGCCGCCATCTACGCGGCGCGGTCGAACCTCGATCCGCTCGTGCTGGAGGGCGACGAGCCCGGCGGACAGCTCACGCTGACGACCGACGTGGAGAACTACCCCGGGTTCCCCGACGGCGTCGGCGGCACCGAGCTGGTCAACGACATGAAAGCCCAGGCCAAGCAGTTCGGCGCGGAGATCGAACACGGCGTCGTCACCGACGTGAACGACGAGGTCCGCCCCTTCGAGGTCGACCTCAACACCGGCGACACCTACACGGCCGACGCCGTTATCGCCGCCAGCGGCGCGAGCGCCCGCACCCTGGGCGTCCCCGGCGAGGACGACCTGATGGGCTTCGGCGTCTCGACGTGTGCCACCTGCGACGGCGCCTTCTTCCGCGGCGAGGACATGGTGGTCGTCGGCGGCGGCGACGCGGCCTTCGAGGAGGCCGACTTCCTCACCCGCTTCGCCGACACCGTCTACCTGGTCCACCGACGCGAGGAGTTCCGCGCCGAGGACTACTGGGTCGACCGTCTGATGGACAAGGTCGACGACGGCGACGTGGAGATCATGCGAAACACCGAACTGCTGGAGGTCCACGGCTCCCAGGAAGCGGGCGTCGACCACGTCACCCTCGCCGAGAACGAGTCCGGCCGCCCGTCGGAGAAGCTCGACGACCCCGAGACCGAGACCTTCGACTTCGACGTGGGCGCCGTGTTCGTCGCCATCGGCCACACGCCCAACACGGACTACCTCGACGACACCGGGGTCGAACTCGACGAGGAAGGCTACGTGAACACGCGGGGCAGCCGGGGCGGCGGCGAGGGCGGCGACCAGACCGCGACCGGCGTCGAGGGGCTGTTCGCCGCCGGCGACGTGGTCGACCACCACTACCAGCAGGCGATCACCGCCGGCGGCATGGGCTGCAAGGCCGCGATGGACGCCGACGACTACCTCGAACGCGAGGCGCCCGCCGAGGGCGAGGCCGAAGCGGCCGCCGAAGCCGACGACTGAACGGTCGCCGGTCTCCCGGGGCGGTTTTGACGGGGTGCGTACGCTTCCATCAGACCCATATGCCGGGTGTCCCTACGGAGGCCATGGCAGAATCAGAGACGGTCACGCTGACGATCGAAGCCGGCGACGCCACGGACGAACTCGAAGTGCCGACCGCGCTCGTCGGGATGCTCGCAGAGAGCGATGACGAGTCGCCACCGGAGGTCGTCGGCGACATCGCGATGTTCGGCCTGGCCCAGCGCATCCACAGCGCCGCCCACCACAGCGAGGGCGAGCCCGCCGAGGAGATCGCGGACACCGAGGAACTCACCCTCGAACTGTTCGAGGAGCGCTTCGGCCGCACGTTCGCGGAACTGACCGGCCACAGTCACTGAGGCGACGCTCCGCGCGGTAGTTACGAACGGCGACTCCATCGGCCCGCTCAGGGAACGTCCCAGCGGATCAGGACGCCGTCGTCGACGCGTTCCACGTCGCGAAGCGACAGCTCCGGGAAGTCGTCGACGAAGCCGTCGCCGTCGGCGAGCGTGGGCGCCTTCCAGCCGCCGATGACGGCGGGGCCGACGAACGTCGAGAGCTCGTCGACCATGTCGGCCGCGAACAGCGAGAAGATGAGCTCGCCGCCGCCCTCGACCATCAGCCGCTCGATGCCCCGGTCTTCGAGCTGTGCGAGCGCCTCGGGCAGGTCGACCTGCTGTTCGCCGGCCGAGACGACCTCGGCGCCGGCCTCGGAGATCTCGGCGACGAAGTCCTGCGGGGCGGCCTCGCTGGTCAGGAGGTAGGTCTCGGCGCGGTCGTCGAGGACGCGGGCGTCGGTCGGCGTGCGGACCCGGGAGTCGGCGACGATGCGGGCGGGGTTCTCGGGCTTGCCGGCGTCGCGACGGCGCTCGCGGCGGGCGTCGCCGTCGACGGTCAGCGAGGGGTCGTCGGCCAGCACCGTGCCGACGCCGACCATGACGGCGTCGCTCTCGGCGCGCAGCGCGTCGACGCGGTCGAAGTCGGCGGGACCGCTGATCTCGACCTGTTCGCGCTCGCGGGTCGACAGCTTCCCGTCGGCGCTCATGGCGGCGTTGACGACGACGTACATACCCCGTAGCTACGCGCTCGCGGGAAAACCGCTTTCGATGTGGGTCGCGCTGCGCTCGCGTCGGTCGCGGTCGCGGTCCCGGTCGCGACGCCGCGGGGCCGCCCGGTTTCCCGACGGGAACGATTTTTACCGGGGCCAGCCGAAGGTCCGGTGATGAGCTTAGACGATCATGCCGAGGACCTCGCCTCCGACCTCGGCGTCGACAAAACGGAGGTCAAAAGCGACCTGGAGAACCTCGTGGAGTACAGCGTGCCCGTCGAGGAGGCCAAAGACAGCCTCCGGCGGAAGTACGGCGACGACTCCGGCGGCGGGGGCGGCCCCACGACGAAGTCCATCGCCGAGATCACCACCGGCGATTCGAACGTGACCGTCACCGGAACGGTCCTCACCGTGGGCAAACGGTCGATCCGCTACCAGGGGTCCGACCACGTCATCTTCGAGGGGGAGATCGCCGACGAGACCGGCAAGATCTCCTACACCGCGTGGGACGACTTCGGCCTGCAGGCCGGCCAGACCATCACCGCCGGCAACGCGGGCATCCGCGAGTGGGAGGGCGAGCCCGAACTCAACCTCGGCGAGAGCACGACCATCGGGCTGGCCGACGAGGACCTCGACGTGTCCCATCCGGTCGGCGGCGACGCCGGCCTCGCGGAACTCGAACCCGGCGACCGCGGGATCGACGTCGAGGTCACGGTGTTAGAGGTCGAGACCAAGACCATCGACGGCCGCGACGGCGAGACGGAGATCCTCAGCGGCATCCTCGCCGACGAGACGACGCGGCTGCCCTTCACCGACTGGGAGCCCCACGAGGGGATCACCGAGGGCGCCTCGATCCGGCTGGAGGACGTGTTCGTCCGCGAGTTCCGCGGCGCGCCCTCGGTGAACGTCTCGGAGTTCACGACCGTCGCGCCGCTGGACCGGACCGTCGAGGCGACCGACGAAGCGCCCCGCCTGGCGATCCGCGACGCCATCGAATCGGGCGGCCTGTTCGACGTGGAACTGGTCGGCAACGTCATCGCGGTGCGGGACGGCTCCGGCCTCATCGAGCGCTGTCCCGAGTGCGGCCGCGTCGTGCAGAACGGCCAGTGTCGGACCCACGGCGCCGTCGACGGCGTCGACGACCTGCGTATCAAGGCCATCCTCGACGACGGCACCGGAACCGTGACCGCGATCCTCGACGACGAACTCACGGAGGGGATCTACGGCGGCGGCATCGAGGCCGCCAAAGAGCACGCCCGCGAGGAGATGGACCAGGAGGCCGTCGCCGACGACATCCGCGAGACGCTCGTCGGTCGGGAGTTCCGCGTCCGCGGGTCGCTGTCGGTCGACGAGTACGGCGCCAACTGCAACGCCCGCTCGTTCGACGAGACCGGCGACGACCCCGCGAGTCGCGCCAGCGACCTCCTCGCGGAGGTCCGGTCATGAGCGGATCGGAAGACCAGGGCGGCGCGGGACGGCGCGAGGTCGCCTACCGCCTGTTTGCCGCGGAGTTCGAGGACGCCGACTTCTCCTACTCCGAGAGCGACGAGGAACGGGCCCCGAACTACGTCGTCTCGCCGACGGGCGGCCGCGTCAACCGGCTGTTCGTCGTCGGCGTCCTCACCGAGGTCGAGAACGCGAGCGAGGACGTGCTCCGCGCCCGCATCGTCGATCCGACGGGCGCGTTCGTCGTCTACGCCGGCCAGTATCAGCCCGAGGCGCAGGCCTTCTTCGACAAGGCCCAGCCGCCGATGTTCGTCGCAGTCACCGGGAAGGCCCGCACCTTCCAGCCCGACGACTCGGACGTGACCTACACCTCGATCCGGCCGGAGAACGTCAACGAGGTCGACGCCGAGACCCGAGACCGCTGGACGGTCGGCACCGCCCGGCAGACGCTCGACCGCGTGCGGACGATGGCCGGCGCCCTCTCTCGGGAGGAACGGGGCGACGAACTCCGCGCCGCGCTGGAAGCCGAGGGCGTCGACACCGGGCTGGCGGCGGGGATCCCGCTCGCCATCGGCCACTACGGCACGACCGCGGCCTATCTCGACGCGGTGCGGGACACGGCCGTCCAGGCGCTGGAAGTCGTCGCGGGCGAGCGCGAGGAGGTCGACGCCCACTCCGCGTCGCCGGGCGCGCCCGGCGACGCCGACCCGGCGACGCTGGCCGCCCTCGACGTGGCCGCGAGCGTCGGCGGCGAGACCACCGCTCTCGGCGGCGGGAGCGACGACCGCGCGACCGCGAGCGACGACACCGCGACCGCCGAGACCGAGACCGCGGCCGACGGGTCCGCGACCGCCGACGCGAACACCGGGTCGGCGACCGAGGCCGAATCCGTATCCGAATCCGAATCCGAATCCGACACCGAGTCGGCGTCGCCGGAATCGGCTGAGCAGAGCGAACCGGAACCCGCGGCATCGAGCGAGCCGTCGGCCGAGGAGACCGAGTCCACCGCCGGAGAGTCGGCGACCGACTCCGGCGTAGAGCCGTCGGAGTCGGCGTCGGACGAGCCCGCGGCCGTCGAGGCCGAACCCGCCGCGACCGCCGCCGAAGGCGGTACCGGGACCGACGCCCCCGACACTGGCGCGGACTCGCCCGACGCGGGCGCCGACGCCGCGAGCGGCGAGGACCTCGACGACTTCGACCCCGGCGAGTTCGAGCTCGACGACGAGGAGCGCGAGGAGATCGAGGAGGAGTACGGGACCGGCTTCACGAGCGGCAACGAGGTCGACGAACCCGGCGAGGCCGGCATCGAGACGCCCGACCCCGAGGAACTGGCCGAGGCCGAAGCGGAGGCCGGAGCCGACGGGTCCGCGAGTGCAGCGGCCGACGCCGGGAGCGAAGCGAGCGAACCGGAGCCGGAGCCGACCGAGCAGCCGGCCGACACCGGCTCGGCGACCGGGTCCGCGGAGTCCGGCTCGGAGACCGGGTCCGTCGAGTCCGAGTCGGAGCCGGCGACCGAACCCGGCGAATCCGCCGAGGGCGCCGAACCGGCCGAGGACGTGGATGTCGAGGACGCGGTGATGGACGCGATGGCCGAACACGACGACGGCGACGGCGCCCACGCCGACGAGATCGTCGACGCGGTGACCGCCCGGACCGGCGCCGCCGACGAGGAAGTGCGCGAGGCCATCCAGGACGCGCTTATGGGCGGCCGCTGCTACGAGCCCGAGGACGACGTGTACAAGCCGATCTGATGGGCGTCGAACCGATCCCCGGCGAGCCCGCGGCGGTCGCGACCTGCGACGGCGAGCGGGCACTCGTCGTCGCCGACTTCCACGCCGGCATCGAGGCCGGCCTGCGCCGCGACGGCGTCGAACTCCCGGACCACGCGCCCGACCGCCGCGAGTCGCTGCGCGCGCTCGTCGAGCGAGAACGGCCGGACCGGCTCCTCTTCCTCGGGGATCTGGGCCACGCCATCGGCGACCCCGGCCGCGAGGAACGCGCGGAGATCCTCGCGCTGTTCGACGCGCTCCCCGCCGACCTGCCGGTCACGCTCGTCAAGGGCAACCACGACGGCGACACCGACTCGGTCCTGGAGCGGGTCGACCAGTCCGTCGCGGTCACGCCCGGCCACGGCGTCCGCATCGGCGAGGTCGGCTTCGCCCACGGCCACACCTGGCCGAGCCCGGACGTGCTCGCCGCCGATATCGTCTGCGTCGCCCACGAACACCCGGTCGTCCGCCTCGAAGACGAGGTCGGCGGCGCGCGCGTCGAGCGGGTGTGGCTCCGCGGCGACCTCGGTCCGGAACCGTTCCGCGAGTTCCACGGCGACGGCCTCGATATCGACGCGGGCGCCGAACTCGTCGTCTGCCCGGGGTTCAACGACCTGTCGGGCGGCACCTGGGTCAACGTCGCCGGCCAGGACTTCCTCGCCCCGTTCCTCCCCGAGACCCTCGTCGACGGCGAGGCGTACCTCCTCGACGGCACGCGACTGGGCGACTACCGCCGGGTCTGAATCGCCGGCGTGACGACCGGGTGTGGTCCATCGCGCTGAGTGCAGCCATCTTTTTCATCGTCGCCCTTCCTCGCTCGCTGCGCTCGCTGCGGGAGGGCTCCTCGAAAAACATGGGTGAAAAAGGCTGAACCCTCACTTCGTTCGGGTTCAGTGAACCGCGCCTCGCTCCGCTCGGCGCGGATACCGGTGATCAACCCGCAACCCGAACCGATCGGTCCCGGCCTCGTCGTGTATTTATATATCCCGAACCCGTACCCCGTGGTGATGTACAGCGCGCGCGACCAGGTGGAGAACAGCGAGTGGCTCGACGAGGTCGAGGCGACGGCCGAGCGGCTCGACATGGAGGAGGCCGCCCGGTCGCGCGCCGCGGACCTCTTCCTCTCGAACGTTCCCGAGACCGACCGATCGAAGCGGGCCGTCCTCGCGACGAGCGTCTACGTCGCCGGCCTCGTCGAGGGTGACAGCCGCAGTCAGCAGCGCGTCGCCGAGGTCGCGGACGTGTCCCGGCTCACGATCTCCAAGCGCTACGAGGAGATGCTGGAGAGCCAGGGGCTGGACGCGCCGCGCTGGTAGCTCGGGATCGGCGGTATCCGGTCGGAGTTCGGCGCGGGATCAGGCGTCGTCGGCTTCGGCTTCCGGACCGCCGTCGGCCGACGCGTCGGCGGCGTCGCTCGCGGTCTCGATCTCGGTCTCACCGGGGGCGTCGCGGCCGGTGCGGTCCGGGGTGAGCTCGCCGTGTTCGTCGATCTCGCCGCGGACGATGCGGGTGCTGGAGATGATCTCGCCGTCCTCGGCGTAGACGTGGTCGACGACCTCGATGTCGAGCGGTTCGACGCCGTCGTCGCGGCGGATCTCGTTGATGCGTTTGCCGCCGGTCTCCGTCTCGGGGGAGACGACGATGGCGTCGAACTGCGGTTCGGGGGCGAAGCCCGTCGGGTCGTCGATCTTTCGGATCTCGTAGTCGCGGTCGTACTCGTCGGCCAGCCGGGCGAGTTCGGCGTCGAGGTCGCGGTGGCGCCGGTCGTACGGGCGGACGTAGCGGTCCTCGCGACGGGTCTTCGGGGCCAGGTCGTCGCTCGTCAGGCCGACCGTCGCGTCGCCCAGTTCGAAGGCGCGCCTGAACAGCGCGCGGTGTCCGTCGTGGACCGGGTCGAAGGTTCCACCCAGCGCGACCTTCATACTGGCTCAGTCGGGCCAGGCCGGTAAAGTGCCTTCGGCTTTCGGTGCCCGCCGCTACGACGCGATAGAACTGGTCTCCCGGTCTTACTCGTCACCGCTCGCGTCGTCGCCCGCGTCGACCGACTCGTCCGTGTCGTCGCCCGCGTCGCCCGACGGTTCGTCCGCGTCGTCGTCCTCCGCGGACCCCCACTCGTCGGCCGCGCCGTCGTCCGCGTCACTCCCCTCGTCCGCTCCGGGGTCGTCCTCGACGGTGATGGTCACGGGTTCGGAGTCGACGGTCGGGTGGTCGTCGTCGCTGCCGAGGATCTCGTCGAGGTTGAAGACCGTGTTGAGTTCCTCCTGCACGTCGTCGACGACGTTGCCGACGAGTTCGCTCGGCGCCATCGCCGCGTACTCGTAGGGGTTGTTGCCGGCGCCGTCGTTCTCGCGTTTCCCCCTGGTGACTTTCCCCTCGTCGTGGAGCTCCGCGAGCGCTTCGCGGACCGTACTCGGGTACAGCCCCGTGCCCTCGGCGATCTCGTCGCTGGTGCTGTCGGGGTTCTGGCGGAGATAGACGTAGATGCGCGCCCGCGTCTCGGTCTCCAGCACCCACGAGAGCATGTCCACGATCCCCTCGTCGAAGCCCGTGACCGCCTTGTCGGCCTCCTGTTCCAGCCGTTCGCGGACGTTTCCACCCTCTTGTGGGTCCACGTCGGGCTCGTCGGTCCCCTCGCTGTCGTCGGTAGGATCGTCTGTAGACATACGTCGCCTCTACGAGGACGAAAGCCCCAGCCGGGTAAAAATCTTGCCGACGTTCTCACACGCGCGAAATCGCCGGACAGCGCTCCGCTTTCCGTCGCTCACTCGTAGCGCAGCCGCAGCGAGTCACAGAGCGCGTCGACGCCCGCCTCCTCGCGAAGGCGGCGCTGGCGCTCGGCGCCGCTCTCGGCGTCGTAGACTTCGCGGATGCCCGAGATACCGAGCCGTTCGGCCTCGCGGTCGACGACCTCGCCCAGACCGACCGTCGACTCGAACGACCGGTCCAGCAGGGCGGCGTCGTGGCCGTGACGCATCGCGCGCCACTTGTGCTCGTCGTACAGCTCCCGACGAACGTCGGTGCCGGACTCGCCGTCCTCGTAGCGGGCGGCCAGGTCCTCGACGAGCGCGTGGGTGTACTCGACGAACGCGAGCACTACGTCGGGGTCGGCCTGGCCGTCCGGCGTTCGGACTTCGACGGTGCCGTGACCGGAGTGAGGACGCACGTCGAACCAGAGCTCTCCGCGGTCGTCGATGCTGTTCGTCTCCAGCATCCGCCGCTCGTAGTCGTCGAAGGCGTCGTAGTCGTCGAATGCGGTGGGCATCCCGGTGTTCGGGAGCGCCTCGAAGATCTTCGCCCGGGCGGACTCGAGGCCGGTGTCGAAGCCGTTCCAGTACGGCGAGTTCGCCGACAGCGCCAGCATCACCGGGAGGTGCCAGCGGAGTTCGTTGGCGATCCACACCGCCTTGTCCGCGTCGTCGACGCCGACGTGGACGTGCAGTCCCGCCGTCGTGTTGCGGTGCTGTGGGTACTGGATCCGGTCGAGTTGCGCCCGGTACCGTGGTTTCTCGGCGTGTTCGAGCTCGCGCCACTTCGCGAGCGGGTGGAGACCGGCGGCGGCGATATCGAAACCGTGAGCGGTGGCGTGGTCGACGAGCGCCTCGCGGACCGAAAGCAGGTGCTCGCGGGCGTCGGCCGGCCGCTCGATGACCGGCGTCTGGGACTCGATGACGCACTTGAACAGCTCGTGGTCGAGCCGGCCTTCCAGGATCTCGGGCGGGTCGGACTCGTAGACGAGTTCGTCGGTGCCCGAGGTGAGCCGGCCGTCCTCGTCGACGACGTAGTACTCCTCTTCGATGCCGATCGTCCCCATCCGACTGAACGCCTCGCGCGAGCCCCGGTCCATCGCTCCGTACGAGGGGACGACGGCGCTAAAAATTTCCCTTCCCGGCACGCCCGCGCCGGCGCGTCCGTCCCTCGAACACCGCCAGCGCAACCGCTCGGCGGTGTTAGAGAGACGGTTTAGGGCAGTCGGCGTGAGCCCACGTGGAGACCACGCGAGCCGAAAGGTGCCGCTGACCGTGCCGTCTACCGAAACCAACCCCTCCCCGACGGATAACACCTCCGGTGTCGGCGTCCGGGGTACCCGCTCGCCAGCCCGCTCAGCGCGGCGTCGCGACCACGCCGAGGTGGTCGTCGTGGTGCGGGGTCAGCCGCCGCGTTTCGAGCACCTCGTAGGCCGATTCGAGGTCGTCGAGGGCGTCGTCGAACACGTCGGCGGGGTCGCGGGTCACGTCCTCGCTGCGGGCCTTGACCGCGAGCAGGAGCCGGCCGTCCTCCCGGAGGAACTCCGCGTTCGCCGTCGCGACCTTCGCCTGCCCTCGCGTCGCCACGTCCTGCACGATGGCGTCGACCGGCTCGACGACGTGGGCGTACGTCTCGGGCTTGCGCGCGTCCTTCAGCAGGGGAAAGAGGTTGCCCCGCGGTTCGGCGGCGTCGAGCAGGTCCCGAACGGGTCGGGCTGCGAACTCGACGCCGTAGGTCGGGCCGCCGAAGTCGGCGACGTGGCTCGCGGTCGTCCCGGAGGCCGCGCCCAGGTAGAGGACCGTCTCGCCGCCGACCAGTCCGGTGTCCATCCCGAGTTCGAGCATCGCGCCGAGCTTCGAGCGGTCGGGGTTCCAGGCGCGCCACTCGCCGTCGGTCGGTTCGCCGTAGTGGGGGTCGCCGCGGGTCGCCAGCCGCTCGCTCCCCTCGAAGGCGCGGCGCTCGACGCCCGCCGGGAGGTCGCTCACGAGCCGTCACCTCCGCCGGTCGCGGCGGCTCCGTCGTCCTCGCCGTCCCCGGCGTTCCCGCGAACGGTCGCGATGCGCTCGTCGAGTTCGGCGTCGAGGTCGGGCTTGCGCTCGCCGCTGTAGTGGTCGACGCGGGCGGCGATGGTGAGCTTCCCCGCCAGCGCCCGCGCGGCCGAGCCGCGTTTCTCCGGGCGCGTGCCGCGGACGTACTCGTGGGTGAAGATGACGCCGTGTTTCGGAGAGGGCGCCGACCCGCGGAGGTGCGCGAACAGCGCGTCCTCGGCCCCGATGACCTGCACCGTACTGGACGGCTGTTTGGCCAGGCTATCGAGGCCGCCCGACAGCGAGATCAGTCGGGCCGCCAGCACCGGGCCGGCCATCGCGGCGAGGTTCGGCGCCACCGAGGGCGTCGTCTCCTCGACGTACGACCGGAGTTCGTCGGCTTCGTCGGCCAGCGCCGCGGTCCGCTCGGCCAGCGCGAGCAGTCGCGCCTCGCTCGGGTCCGCGGGCTCCTCGTCGCGCTCGGCCAGGTCGCGGGCGTACTCGACGCCGGTGTCGGCGTCCTCGAAGCGGGTGCCCGCCCACTCGGCGACCCGCTCGGCGAGTTCGTTTGCGGTCCGCTCGCAGTCGTCCATCGCGCGGACCGCGTGGATGAGCTGTTTGTCGTCCGCGCGCTCGGCCTCGTGGACGCCCGCCCGGGCGGCGGCCGTCGTCGCGTCGTGCAGGCGCTCGTAGTACTCGGCCTCGTCGGCGGCGAACCCGTCGTCGACGGCCAGGGTCGGCCAGTCGGCGGACGACTCCGCCGACCCGTCCCGGACCCGCTCGGCGGCGGCTTCGGTGTCCCCGGGATCCAGCCCCGCGAACCACCCGGCGTGTTCGGTCATGCCTGCGGGTTCGCCGCCCGGTCCAAAAAAGGACGCCGGTGTGGCCGCGGCTCGAACACGCGGCCCTACCCGTCCCAGCACGACAGCGTGACGCCGGACCGAGAGAGGTCCGGGTCCGGGAGCGTCCCGTGGCGCTCGGTCTCGGCCCGGCGGAGGACGTCCCCGGAGACGAAGTAGTGCGCGTCGTAAAACGACTCCCTGGTCGTCGCCTCGGTGACGGTCGCCCCCGCCGGCGGGTCCACGACCGTCCGCGTCCAGACGTGGACGCGGACGCGGAACCCGTCGTCGACCGATCTGACGGTCGTTCCCTGTAACTCGACGGTCACCTCGCGTACGCGCTCGCCGAGATCGTGATTGTGAGCGAACGCCCGCTCGTACTCCCGAGCGGACTGCGCGACCGCTTCGGGGGTCAGTTCCGGTCGCTCCTCGGGGAGCGGCTTCGGCGTCACGTGGTCGTTTCCGTCGGACGTCAGTAGCAGGTCGGTCCGGCATGGCTCGTCGGTTCGCGTCTCGGTCGGCGCTGGGGTGGTCGCCGTCGCGTCGGGGGGCTGCCCCCCGATGGCGGCGCACCCGGCGGTGAGCGCCAGGGCCGCGACGAGAACGACCGCGTGAATGCGCATGTCCGGCCGTTAGCGACGGGGGGTGAAGAGTCTTCAGTCGCGCGCCGCCTCGGCGGGGCGCTCGCGGGTCGCAGCGGCACCGACCGACAGCGCGAGCGGCGCTTCCGACCGGGACTCCGGTGCGGTCGCCCCATCCAGCGGCCGCCCCGGTGACCGGCCGGGTCGAACGCCGGCGCCGAACAGCGAGCCGCTTCCCGACTCGCCCGTCCCCGGTTTCACTGGCGAGCGGGTTCCCTTTCTGAGCTGTCCCGTCCTCCGGTCGCTAGCCCTCTACGGTGAGTCCTCTCGCGAGGGTCGTTATCATCTCCCGCTGCAGGTGAGGATAGATCCCGTCCTGGATCTCGTCGAGAGTGGCACTGATCTCGTCGTACTCGTCCTTGTGGAGGATCGAGAGGCCGAGAGCCGATCCCATCAGTCCGAGGACGGTCATCGGCTCCATCTCCGAGACCGGCCCGTCACTCCGCGCCTGGATGTCTCTGATAGGGGGGACCAGGACCTCCATCTCTTTGCGCTCTATCTCGGCAAGCTGATCAGACGAGACATCCCCGAGGACCTCTCGGTAGTCCCGTTTGATGAACACCTCCTGGATGAACTCGTTCCCCTCGCCGAACTCGACGTAACAGCGGAAAAACTGCTCCAGCCGTTCCTGGGGGTCGTCAACCCCCGCCAGCTCCGACTCCAGCGTCTTCGCAAACTCGTCTAACTCCTGTTGGAATATCTCTACGTAGAGGTCCGACTTGGCGTCGAAAAACTGATAGAACGTCGGCTTGGCGATCCCCACCGGTTCGGTAATATCCCTCACCGTGGTCTTCGTCGGCCCGAACTTCAACAACAGTTCGCGCGCAGTTTCAAGGAGTTTCTCCCGTATCCGTTCCCGTTCCTCGTCACTGAACTTTCGCATGGCCCTCCGTACGAATAGAAAACTCATAACTAAACTGGTTCTCAGTTATTACTCGATAACCAAAATAGATATTTAGTCATAGAGCCACGGTAGAGTATGGCAACGATCGAAGTGGACTCCCTGACAAAAGACTACGGGAGTGTACGCGCGGTAGACGCCATCTCGTTCACCGTCGAGAGCGGTGAGATATTCGGCTTTCTCGGTCCGAACGGCGCCGGCAAGACGACGACGATCCGATCGCTTCTCGGGTTACTCGAACCGACGGCGGGCAGCGCGACCGTCCTCGGCGCGGATGTCCACGACGAGGGCGCCCTCATCGAAGCGAAACGGCGGATCGGATACCTGCCCGCCAATCTCGGGTTCGACGAGGAAGCGACGGGCGAAGACGTCCTCGACTATCACGAATCAGTCAAAGGCGGGTCCCGCCGGGACGAGCTCCTCGAGATATTCACACCGCCGGTCGAGCGGCCGATTCGCGAGTACTCGACCGGGAACAAGCGCATGCTCGGCATCGTCCAGGCGTTCATGCACGACCCCGAACTCGTGATTATGGACGAGCCGACCTCCGGCCTCGACCCGCTCAAGCAAGAGGAGTTTAACGAGTTCGTCAGGAACGAGCGCGACCGAGGGAAGACGCTGTTCTTTTCGTCGCACGTGCTGAGCGAAGTCCGCCGCGTGTGTGACCGCGTCGGCATCCTCCGTGAGGGGGAGCTCGTCGGCCTCGAAGATATCGAGACGCTGCTTCGGCAGGGCGGAAAGCGGGTCCAGCTCCAGACGACGGACGAGGCCAGGGCGGCCCTCACGGAGATCGACGGTGTGATCGACGTGCAGGCGTTCGCTGAGGGGATCCAGTTCATCTACACCGGCGAGTACAACGCGCTGCTCCGGGAGCTCGCGACCCACGACGTCCGCGAAATAGATATCAGCGAACCGCCGCTCGAAGACATCTTCATGCACTACTACGGGGCGGACGGCGCAGCCGAATCCGACCGGGAGGTGCGCTCCGATGTTTGAGACCACCGCCTACGAGATGAGTCGCCGGGTCCGCGGGACAGCGGTCCTGACCGTCGGCGTCAGCCTCTACGTGGCCTTCATCGTCTGGTATTTCTCTCTCTTGGACCCGTCAGCATACGCGCAGATCGCGGAGTCGCTGCCGCCAGCGATGTTAGACGCGTTCGGCATTCAGTCGATCGGATCGATCGCGGGCTGGCTCGGCGGACAGATCTATACGTTCCTGTGGCTGCTGGGGCTCGGGATATACTTCGCGTACGCCTCGGCGGGAGTGATCGCGAGCGACATCGAGAGCGACCGGATGGACCTATTGCTCTCGTTCCCCGTCTCTCGAAGCCGGTTGCTCGCCGAGAAGTTTGCAGCGTTGCTCCTCCCGCTGATCTCGCTAAACGTGGTCGTGGGCGGCGTCACGTACGGTCTCGTCCTGGCGATCGGCGAGACGATCGACCCGATGCACCTCGCGTTGGCTCACCTCCTCTCGATCCCGTATCTCCTCGTCTGCGCAGCGATCGGGCTTGTTCTCTCCGTTCTCGTGGATCGGACGGCGATCGCGGAACGAGCGGCCATCGGACTGGTGTTCGTGCTCTGGCTCGTCGAGTCGGCCGTCGGTGCGGCGGAAGACTTCGCGTGGATACAGAATCTGAGTCCGACCCACTACTACTCGCCTACGCCGATCCTCCTCGACGGGTCGTACGAACCGATGGACGTCGGGATTCTGATCGCTGTCTTCCTGGGGTTGCTACTCGCGAGCCAGGTCCTGTTCCAGCGCCGGGACATCTAACGCCCGCCGTCGGCTGCGAGAACGAACTGCTCGTCACGGAACTGTTGGCCCCGGTGGAGGGAGGCGGCGGTACTGCGATCGCGCCGCTCGCTCGACTGCCGCTGTACTGTGAGCGACGTGGGACCGCGAGCGCTGGCCGCTCGAAGAGCGCGTCGCCGAACTGATCGAACCGAGACAGGAATGCGTGCATGGATAGACGAGCGCGTCTCGCGGCTCCGCGCTCGGGAACCGCGCTCCCCGACGGTCGTCAGTCCCGTCTCCAGCCGCACCGTCCGCGTCCCTGGCGGCGGTTTCTCGGACGACCGTCCTGACTGGCACCGCGACTTCACCGACCGGCACCGCGACTGCACTGACTGACACGGCGATTGGACGGGATCGAGGCGGTAGACGCCCGCCCGCAGATTTCGGTTCGACCGGCACGGCAGCGGCCCGAGCACCGACCGACCGCTCGCCTCCCGTTGTGCCTCCTCGTCCGCAGCGGTTCGGGCTGACGCGGGAATCGCCCGGGACACGCTGTCTATCGGACCGAGCGTCCTGGCCCGGGACGACGGGGGCGGTGGCAATCGAGGCGGCCGGTATCGACGCCCGGGCCGCGTCCGCGTCGACGGCTACTCGCCCGCCGGGAACATCTCGATCGTTTGTGATAGTTCAACGGGCGATAGTCGGTCCCGGGTTCGATAACATATATCATGCATCGAGACCTACGGCGTGCCATGGCTTCTCCTGAGCCCGCGGGCCAGTGGTGGGCCGCGGAGCAGACCTACACCGACGAGGTCGTCGGGACGGACACGCTGCCGTCGATGTTTGAGGCCGCCGCCGATCGGTACGGGTCGGCGCCGGCCCAGCGCTACAAGGGCGGCGTCTACGAGCGGTCGCTGACGCCCGAAGCGATCCCGGAGGCGCCGGACGGCGAGTTCACCGACATCTCCTACGAGGAGATGCGCGCGGTCGTCCGGCGGCTGGCCGCCGGCTTCCGGGCGCTCGGGCTGGAAGCGGGTGACCGGGTCGCCGTCTTCGCCGACACCCGCATGGAGTGGGCGCTGACCGACTTCGCCGTCCTCGCCGCCGGCGGCGTCGTGACGACCGTCTACACCGACTCCTCGCCGAAGCAGGTGAAGTACCTGATCGACGACCCCGACGCGACCGGCGTCGTCGTCGGCGACGAGTCGCTGCTGGAACGCGTCCACGAGGTCGACGAGGACCTCGATCTCTCCTTCTCGGTCGTGATGGACGAGACCGCCCCGGACGGCCCGGCCGCCGATCGCGAGGACGCGCTGACGATGGCGGCCCTGTACGAACGCGGCGACGAGGCCTTCGACGCCGACACGTACCGGGAGTGGATCGACGAGCGCGACCCCGACGACCTTGCGAGCATCATCTACACCTCGGGGACGACGGGCCAGCCGAAGGGTGTCAGGCTCACCCACCGCAACTTCCGTGCGAACGTCAACCAGTGCCGCAAGCGGATGGGTCCCAGACCCGACAAGGGCGAGACGCCGGTCCTCGACGAGAACTCGCGGACCATCTCGTTCCTCCCGCTCGCGCACGTCTTCGAGCGGCTGGCCGGCCACTTCCTGATGTTCGCGTCCGGTGCGACGGTGGGGTACGCCGAGAGCCCCGACACGCTCCCCGAGGACCTGCAGTTGCTCAGCCCCACGACCGGCGCGAGCGTTCCGCGCGTCTACGAGCGGATCTTCGACAACATGCGCGAGCAGGCCAGCGACTCGGCGGCCAAACAGCGGATCTTCGAGTGGGCCGTCGGCGTCGCGCGCGACTACGCCCGCGCAGACGACCCCGGGGTCGCTCTCCGGGCCAAGCGCGCGGCCGCCGACCGGCTGGTCTACTCGACGGTCCGCGAGCGCATGGGCGGCGAGGTGGAGTTCCTCGTCAGCGGCGGCGGCAGCCTCAGTCGGGAACTCGCGGAGATGTTCCTCGGGATGGGGATCCCCGTCGTCGAGGGCTACGGCCTGACCGAGACGGCGCCGGTCCTCTCCGTGAACCCCACCGAGGACATCCGACCGGGGACGATGGGGCCGCCGGTGACCGACGTCGACGCCCGCCTCGACGAGTCGGCGGTCGGCGACGACCAGTTCCCCGAGGCGGAGGGGACGGTCGGCGAACTCGAAGTGACGGGTCCGAACGTCACCGACGGCTACTGGAACGCGCCCGCCGAGACGGACGCGACCTTCACCGAGGACGGCTACTTCCTGACCGGCGACATCGTCGAGATCACGCCCGAAGGGTACCTCCGGTACAAGGACCGGCTGAAACAGCTGATCGTCCTCTCGACGGGGAAGAACGTCGCGCCGGAACCCATCGAGGACCGGTTCGCGACGAGCGACCGCGTCGACCAGGTGATGGTGGTCGGCGACGACCGCAAGTTCATCGGGGCGGTCGTGGTTCCGAACTTCGAGGCGGTCCGGCGATGGGCCGACCGCGAGGGGATCGACCTGCCCGACGACGACGAGGCGGTCTGTCGCGACGAGCGCGTCCGCGAGTGGGTCGGGGAGGCCGTCGACGAGGTCAACGCCGAGCTGGAACGCGTCGAGCGGATCAAGGCGTTCGAACTCGTCTCCTGGGAGTGGACCGCCGAGAACGACCTGCTGACTCCCTCGATGAAGAAGAAGCGTCGGAACATTCGCCACGTCCACGACGACGCGATCGAGCGGATCTACGAGGAGCGCGCCACCGTGGCCGCCGAGTGACCCCGACGGTCCCGTTCGGTGCCGGGACCGACCGCGAGCCGTCCGGATGACGTAATGGCTTTGCCTGATGGCCACCCAGAAGTCGACATGACACCGAGCGGCGGGCGATACGACGCGATCGTCCTGGGGGTCGGTGGCGTCGGGAGCGCGGCGACGTATCACCTCGCCCGCCGCGGCGCCTCGGTTCTCGGCATCGAACGCTTCGACGTGCCCCACGGCCGGGGCTCCTCGCACGGCCGGACGCGACTGTTGCAGCGGTTGCTCGACGGCGAGTCGACGACGATGGCGCTGGCCGACCGCGCCCACGACTCGTGGCGCGCGCTCGAAGCCCGGACCGGTCGCGACCTGCTGACCGAGACGGGGTCGCTGGCCGTCGCCGTCGGCGGCGACGACCCCGTCGCGAGCGCCCGTCGGGCCTGCGAACGGCACGGCCTCGACCACGAGTCGCTGTCGGGCGCCGACCTCGCCGAACGGTTCCCCGGCTACGACTTCCCTGAGGACGCAGAGGCGCTCTACCAGCCCGACGGCGCGGTCGTCGCGTCGGAACGCGGCGTCGTCGCCCACGTCGCCGCGGCGCTCGACGCGGGCGCCACGGTCCGGGCGCGCGAGCGAGTCGTCGACTGGGACACGGTCGACGGCGGCGTCCGCGTCGACACCGACCGCGACACCTACCGCGCCGACCGGCTGGTCGTGACCGCCGGCGCCTGGGCGGCACAGGCGGTCGACGCCCTCGACGGCCTGCTCGAACCCTGCCGCCACGCGACCGCCTGGTTCGCCCCGAGCGGCGACCGCTCGGCCTCGCTCGCCGACGACCGCCTGCCGCCGTTCGTCGCGACCGTCGACGGCGAGAACTTCTACGGCCTGCCCGGCCCGGATCTGCCGGGGATGAAGTTCGGGCGAGCGGACTTCAGACCGACCGCGCCGGACGCGCTCTCCGAGCCGACCCAGGCCGACGAGCGGCCGCTGCGGGCGTTCGCCGACGAGTACGTCCCCGGCGCCGCCGGGTCGACGCTGCGGCTCTCGACCGGACTGGTCACCGATTCGCCGGACGGGCGGTTCCTCCTCGACACGCTCGCCGACGGGCGCGTCGCGGTCGCGGCCGGACTGTCCGGACGGGGCTACAAGTTCGCGCCCGTCCTCGGCGAGATCCTGGCCGACCTCGCGCTCGACGGCGGGACCGACTTCGACGTGTCCGGATACGCCCTCGGCCGGTTCGAGTGACACAATTCATTTAAGCTCCGTTCACCTGATCAGTATCAGATCGCTTCGGGCGACACGATCGTCGGGCGGGTGGGTCCGGACCCGATGGTCGACGGGCGGTGGCCCGGCGTTCGGGTGAGTGTCAGAAACGATGCAGGGTGCGGTACGAGCTGTCGCGCGCGCCGGCCGAAGCAGCGACTGCTCGGCCGCTCCGCCGGGAGGTGACGGCGATGGCGCCAGCTGACGGACCCGATGACTCCGACGGCACCCCAGTGGAGCCGTCACCGGAGCGTACGCCCGGGGAACCCGGACCGGAGAACGCTCCGGACGGCTCGCAGTCGGGGGATTCGGCTCCGGCGGACTCGGCTTCCGACGGCGAACAGCCGGCGGGAGCGGAGACCGACACGGGCGCTACCGGGGACGATCCACCGTCGCATGAAGGCCGTTCGCGGCGCCGAATCCTCCTGCTGTTGCTACTGCTTTTGCTCGTCTTCGTCGGTGGCGGGCTGGGGACGTTCGTCCTCGACGGCTTCCCGGACGGGTCGCCGGGGCCGGGGACTCCGTCGGCGACCCCGGCTCCCGCGCCGAACGCCACGGGGAACGTCTCGCTGACGACGGTGGCGAACGCGACGCTGCTCCGCGCCGACGGCGTCGTCCCCGGTGACGAAGGGGTCTCCCGTCTGCGACTCCGAAACACCGGCGGCGCGGCCGGTGAACTCAGCGTCACCGACCTCGACGTCGAGAGCGACGAGAACGGGATCCTCCCACCGGAGTCGCCGGTCGACGACTCACCCGGCGTGGGTGAACTCGACGAGCACCTGCTAGTCCGCGTCTCCGCGGAGTTCCCGGACGGGGAGACGGTCGAGGTCTACGGGGACGGGGGGTTCGTCCCGCTCGGGAGCCTCGACGCCGGGAACCGGACGATCGGGGACGGCCTCGCCGCCGGAGAAGACGTGACGATCGTCATGGAGTGGCGGCTCCCGGCCGAGACGGGCAACGAAGTGCAGAGCGACTCGGTCTCCTTCGACATCGGGTTCACCCTCCGGTCGGTCGACGGGACCGCGCCGTCTCAGTGAAGGAGGATCCCGAGGTTGTGGACGGTGGTGTAGAGACCGACGACCGCCAGCAGTATCGGCGGCGCGTAGAACATGAGCCGGTCGTCGTCGCCGACGCCCGCCCAGAGGCTGATGCCGATACAGGCGTAGATGACCAGCAGTTTGAGCCCGAGGAAGCCGCCGCCGCCGAAGGCCATGATCGCCTGCCGGATGACAGGGTTCGCCTCGGTGTGCAGCGGGCTGAAGTACACCAGCGCGATGGTGGTCACCACGTCACCGACGCCGTACGTCGCGACCGCGAGTAACCAAATTCGTGAGAACGATACCTCGTCGAACAGCGAAGTGTCTGACAAGCCCCCGTCGAAGTCGAGCCAGGACGCGTCCGCTGTTGCCATTACAACTTAGTCTGCCATCCGAATACAAATAGGTCGTCACCAAATTATCGATATAGATAATAAACGGATCCGACGATACGAATACCGGACATCTCGAATCGAGATCTACCGCAAATGCCGGTAATACTATCTTTGGCTAGGGGTGCAGGGCGGATGCGCTTCTGGAGGGTCGTGGTCAGGATGCACGTTGTATTCCAAGCTCTGATATGAGTCGGTATTGGACGTGGGAACGAAAAACACGTCGGCGAGTTGCAGGTATGCAGGGTCCGGCCGCGTTCCCGTTCGAGCCTCAATTGGGTTGAGTCGATCCGGATGCGGGAGTGCCGTCTACCGTCGTATCACCCGGCGAGTACCGGAGCGTATCGTCTTTGTCCTGAATCGTGGCGCCCTCGACGTAGAGGGTATCACTGCTTGCACCCACCTCCGCCGTCGCATCGCCGTTCTTGCTCGAAAGCGTCGCGTCTTCGAGCCGCAGGTCTGCCCCGGAGCGCAGTGTGATCTGCCCGTTAGTGTCCATCGTCGCCCCAGTGGCGTCAAGTTCGCCACCCCCGTTCTCCGTGGCTCTCAGCGCGATATTACCGTTTTTCGAGGAGATCGTCGCGTCCCGTGCCGAGATCTGCTGTGCACGGAGAGTGATCTGGGCGTTGGTATCGATCGTCGCTCCGTCGATATCGAGGAGGCCACCGGCAGTCACATCGATGTTCCGATTTTTCGAATCCAACGTCGCCCCTTCGAGGTAGACGTCTCCGAACTGAGCGTCGATGTCTACGGAACCCGTCTTGGACACGACTGACCCGGATAGATCGACGTTACCGTTCTTCGCGTTCAGGTTGACATCGCCGTTTTTCGCCTCGATTTTCACCTCGCTTGTGATACTCTTCGCCGTTATTTGGATGTTCTCGCTCCCGGATGTCTCGACGGTACCCACCGATTCGGGGATAACGAGGTTCGACGACTGATTGTCGAAGTTAGCGAGTTCGCTCGGCGAGTACGTCCGCTCGCCCTCGTCGTACTGCCCGTCTCCGTCGGCGTCGTCCCAAGCGACATCATCGCTTGGAGGCGAACTGCCCCCGAACGAATCGGCCGCGCTAATCGTTCCACTGCCAGTCTCTGTGCTGGTGAAGTATGCATGAGTCACAGAGGATCCGATACCTCCCGAGAGTACCGCCACTGCGATCACCGTGATTGTGACAGTCCGTGGGCTGACTGACCACTTCATGGCCCGACACCGTCTTCAGACTCGCTCGGTGGCGCCCGGAACAGGTCCCACAACTCGGAGATGATGAGCAGTACCGCCGGGATCACCACGAGCGCGAGTAGTCCTGCATCCGAGTTTGCAAAGCTCACCACGTAGCCGACCAGCGGGACGGCGAAAGCGACGACGCCGATAACGCGATCGGCCGGGACCCAGCCTGGGTCCGGCTGTTCGTTAGCATCGCCCTTTGTCTTGAACTCACGACCGTCGTCGGTCTCGCGGACCGCAACTACCCGGTGTGTAACTCGTTCGTCTGAAATTTGATAGGTAATCACGTCACCGTCCGACAGTTCATCGGCCGGCAGCCCGTCTACGAAGACGACCGAACCCGCGTTGATCGCTGGCGACATACTGTCTGAGGTAACGACGTAACTCCCGTCGGCGCCCGCAACCTGCGGGAACGCGATGGCGAGGAACACACCAACAATGATCAGTCCGGTGACGAGGCCGCCAACGTGTAGAACCTTTCGACGGTCAAGTTGGTCTATCGGTGGTGAGTCCATTTCTGTGTCTTGCATCGAGCGATCGTCCGCTCGCGTGGTGCTGTCCGATTATCTCACTCGCTACCGAAAGCGGCCACGTCACTGCGATTGGCCGTCGTTAGCCGTTGACCTGGGTGCTGTCCTGATACAGCGTGAACGTGTGGTCGATGTCGACTGAGGCGCCCTGGTAGTCGTTGCCCGCGTTCTGGTCGAAGGTCCCGGAGACGGTCAGTTCCCCCGTTGACCCATTGTTGATCGTGGAGGCGTCGAGGACGATGTCTGTATCCGCCATCGACTGAACGCTGTCGGGTGTTCCGCCTGATTCGATGGTACCCGACCAGGATACGGCATCGACGACCAGCCGGTCGGCCAGGTTCACTTCGGCTTCGCCTTGGTCGGTGGACGTTCCGACGACGATCCGGTCGGCGTCGATCCCCGACTTCGACAGGTTGACAGTGACTTCGAAAGGGTCTCCTGGAGCGATATCACCGACCGAGTAACTGAAGCTATCGCCATCGTTGACCGTCAGGTCAAGTGTACCGGCGGTGACCGTGTTGTCCTCACTGGACTCGCTATCACTGAAGAATGCGGTCGTCCCCGCACCCGCGGCAGCCGCAGCGCCGCCGACCGTGATGATACCACCCAGAACGCGCCGTCGATTGAGCTCTATCGTCTTGCTGTTGTCTTCGTCTGTCATCTGAATCACCCGCCAGGGACCCAGGGGCTATCGGTGCCCACCCACCCTGGCATCGGCTTGTAACTCGCTACTACATCTACGGAAATAAAAGCCTAGTGGCTTTCTCTCGGTGTGAAAACGCACTAATGTCGCGATTGATAGCCGGTTCTCAGTTCGCGAGAACGAAGGACGGCGGCCGGACGCTCAGGCCAGCCACTCTTCGGGCTTGGTGTCGTAGTCGATGTCGTCGGCCGCGAGGTGGTCGACGGCGTCCCACGGCAGTTCCTCGACGGTGACCTCGTCGCCGTCGTAGCGGATCAGCCGGCCCACCTCCGCGGGTTCGGGCTCGCGGTCCCGGCGCTTGGCGACCTCCACGTCGTGCTCGTCGAACTCCTTGACGATGGTCTTCAGATTCACCGGGCGACCCCAGAGTTCGAACACGCGCCGCAGCGTGTCCTCGGCCTGCCCGAGGTCGAGCATGACGCCGTTGTACTGGTGGGCCAGTAGCAACTCGTTGCGGTTGTTGTAGTTGCCGTCCTCGACGACGACGGTGGGCTTGCCGAAGTTGGTGAACTGCAGCATCAGCTTCTTTTTCACGTCGGTGTAGTCCGTCGAGGTGACGCGGTAGTCGCCGGTCGACTGGGTGTACTCGTAGGTGAAGTAGTCGTTCTCGTCGACGAACTCCTGGGTGAGGAACTCGTCGAGGAAGGTCACGTCGTTGTGGGACTCGCGGATCTCGCGCATGCGGTCCCAGCCGCGGGCGTAGTCGATGTCCGCCAGCGCGTCCCCGACGGAGCCGTACCGCGAGTCGTCGAACATGTACCGCGACACCCGTTCGAGCTCCTCCTGGCTGACCCGCGAGACGAAGCCGCGGTTCTGGGGCTTGGTCAGCGAGTAGTGCCGTTCGGCCAGCCCCTCGTAGGTGAGCACCTTCCACGGGTAGGTCTCGACGTCGATATCGCCGGCTCTGGCCGCTTCGAGCGCGTCGGCGTCGATCCGCGGGTCGTCGGGGTCGAGTTCGTCGAGGTGGTCGACCACCGAGGCCACTTCGGGGTCGGGCTCGATCAGGTCGAGAACCCGTTCGAAGTCGACGGTGTCGTGGAAGTTGCGCCAGGTGACTCCCTCAGTGCGGAGCAGGTGCTCGACGACCTCGCGGCGGTTGGTCGTGTTCTCGACGTACTGCCAGATCTCGAGGCCGAGCTTGTAGGGGTTCAGCCCCGACGAGCCCAGCACCTTCGCCATGTGGTCGGCGTAGAGAACGAACTCGTCGTCCCCCGCGAAGTTCTCGCCGGTCATCATGGTGGATTCCCAGTAACTGGCCCACCCCTCGTTGAGCACCTTCGTCATCTTCTGGGGCGCGAAGTAGTACGCTTCCCGGCGGAGCATCTCGAGGACTTCCTTCTGCCAGTCCGCCATCTCGTCGGCTCTGGCGGCGTCCTCACGGTACTGCATGCCGTGTTTGCGGAGGAACCCGAGCACGTCCTTGTCGGGCTCGGCAGGGAAGGTGGCGCCCTCCTCGTCGTCGGACTGGGCCTCCAGCCACTCCTCGCTGAACACCTGGCCTTTCACCTCGTCGGACAGATCGAGTTCCTCCAGTTGCTCGGCCACGTCGGCGGTGTCGCGCTCGTCGATGAGGTCGATCCGCGTGTCGATGGGCTCGTAGGGGGCGTGCTGGTCGATGTTGTCCTCCAGCGTCAGGATATTGTCGATCCACTTCTCGACCTCGCTGCGGTCGATCTCCGGGTCGGTCATGAACGACTCGATGGCGTCGGCGTGCCTGGCGAGCATGGCCGCGGCGTTGGGGCTCCGCGTGCGGCGTTCGCCGCCCGCGCCGTCGGCGTCCCCCTGGGACGCCCAGCCCGCGAACATGCCGAACCACTCGTTGTTGGCGAAGAAGTCGGCGTGGGCCTCGACGTGCGTGATGACCGCCTTCTGGTCGGCGAGGGTGTTGGACTCCTGGAGGAAGGCGTGGGAGGGGTCGTCGTTGTTGACGATCTCGAAGGCCTTGCCGCCGAGGAACTGCCCCTGTTTCTGCTGGCGGTCGTACTGCATGCCCCACCGCCAGTGGGGGTAGCGCTGCTGGAACCCGCCGTAGGCGATGAGCTCGTTCATCTCGTCGTAGTCGACGATCCAGTAGTTCACCTCGTAGGGGTCGAGCCCGAACTTGCGGGCGAGATTGCTCGCCTCGTCGACCGGCTCCTCGAGGTCGGCGGCGATCCGCTGGGCCTCGATCCGGTCGTCTATCGGTCTGCTCATCGTGATCTCTCCGTGGTCGGTCCGCTCATTGGTCGTCCTCCGTGCTGAGGATGTCGTAGATGGCATCGACCACGTCGTCCGGGCCGGAGACGTAGGCGACGGCCACGTCGTCGGCGTCGCGGAAGCTCCGCTCGACCTCCTCGGCGTGGGTCGCGTTGATCGCGTTCCCGCTCGGCTGGGTCTCGACGTAGGCGTGGAGGTTCGCCGGGATCTGTTCCATCAACGGGACGACGTGTTCCTCGGTGTCGTTGCTGGAGTTCTCGGAGTCGCCCGCGGCGAAGACGTAGCGGTTCCACTCGCTCCAGGGGTACTCCTCCAGCAGTTCGGCGGCGAGTTCGTACGCGCTGGAGATGCGCGTGCCGCCGCCGCTCCGAATGCCGAAGAACTCGTCGCGCTCGACCTCCCAGGCGTCGGCGTCGTGGGCGATGTAGACGAACTCGGCGTTGTCGTATTTGCCCTGGAGGTACCAGTCCAGCGGCGTAAAGGTTCGCTCGACGAGTTCCCGTTTCTTCTGGCGCATCGACCCCGACACGTCGCGGATGTTGACGACGACGACGTTCTTCTCCCGTTCCTCGACGATCTCCGGGTAGCGGTAGCGCTCGTCCTCCCGGCGGAACGGCACCTCGTCGATACCCTCCCGGCGGATGCGCTGGGCGGTGTCGACCCGTTCGGTCTCGGCCTGCATCTCCTCCAGGTTCGCCCACGTCGTCCGCTCGTCGCCGTGGATCTCGTCGTAGGCCTCGTCGATCCAGGCGCGGGAGACGGGCATGTTCTCGCCGCGGGCCCACTCGAAGACCTTCGCGGGCCCCCAGCCGTCGATCTTCAGCGCCTCGCGGACGTAGTCCCGGTCGAAGTCCATCGCGAGCTTGCGCTTGAGCCCCTGCTTGAACAGCCGCTCGAAGTCCAGCGTCGAGGTGGGGCCCGACCGGGTGATGTCCGTGAAGTCGCCCTCGGTCTCCTCGATCACCTTCTTGCCCTTCGGGTCGAGGTCGAGGCCGAGTTGTTCGTCCAACTCCTGGGCGAACTCCTCGGGGTCCATCTCGTAGTACTCGTGCTCGCCGCCCTCTTCGCCGGGGTCGCCGTCGTCGTCGCCGTCGTCGCCCGGTTGGGGTTCGGCGTCAACGGGGTCGCCCTCCTCGGCGTCGCCCTGGCCGACCCCGCCCTGGTCCCGTTGGTCGTAGGCGAACTCCGGCAGGTCGACGATCTTGATCGGCACCCGGACCGAGTCCGGGCGGCTCTGTCCGAGGTCGCCGTACTGGATGAACTCCGAGAGGTCCTGGCGGCGGTCCTCGCCGACCTCGCGGTAGCGTTCGAGGTCGTCTCTCAGTCCCATTTGTAACTCACCTGGCTCATGACGTGGCGGCTGGTCAGCTCGGCCGACGCCTCGCTGTAGTCGTACATCTCCTGCATGTTCTGGACGGTCTCGGCCTTCAGGTCGGCCGTCTCCGTGCCGCTCGGCGGCTCGTCCCACTGCCGGGGGTCGAAGTCCTCGTAGGTCCGCTTGACGTCGTCCCACGAGTGGCTCCCGAGGACGGTCTGGATCACCGGTATCTCCTTTGGCGAGACGTCCGCGACGCGGAACTCCTCGTCGCGGCGCTGCCACGCGTGGCGATTGAGGGCGGTGATGATCTTGTCCTCGCGGAACGCCTCGACGGCGTCACCGGGGCGGTTGCCGGCGTAGTCGTCGTCGTCGAACCGGCCGAGGTGCTCGATCTCGAACACCTTCATCTTCAGCGGGTCCGGGTCGACGTGCTCGCCGCGGTCGTTCTCGATCCGCTCGTCGGTCGACCACGCGTAGACGTGCTCGATGTACTCCTCGACAGTGGCCTCGTCGACCCGCTTGTCGCGCATCATCGCGTCGAGCACGTCCGACTCCTGCTCGCCGAAGACGTGGTTTTTCACCGGAACCACGCGCTCCTCGAAGTCCGCCGCCTCGGCGTTCGAGAAGACGGGCGCCGTCGACAGGTCCTCGGCCATCGCGTTGAGGATGTCGCGAGGCATGACGACATGCTCCACGTCGAGGTCGGCGTGGTGGCGGTCCTGCTCGGCGTGGAACAGGTCGGCGATCTCGTCGCGCGTGTACGTGACCGGGATGCCGTGGTCGCCGTCGGTCCCCTGGTCGGTGAACTCGAACTCGTCGGCGTCGACGCGCTCGTCGCCCTCCTGGAGGTAGCCCCGATCGAACAACAGGGCCTTGTCCACGAGGTCGTGACCGCCCGGCACGTCGCTCACGTCGAGCCTGGTGACGACCGCGTACAGCGCCGCGGCCTCCAGGGCGTGGGGGGCGAGCTCCTTGGCGTGGACTTCGTCGTGCTCGTCGCGGACGTGGACCGTCAGCGGCTCCTGGATCCACTCCTCCAGCTCGCTCCACGAGTCGGCGTCCCACACCTCCGTCTCGTCGGTCAGCTCCCGACGCAGGAGCTCGGTCTCCAGCGAGAGGTTGGTGAGGTAGGTGAACTCGTGTTTGTCCAGCCGGCGCTTCAAGGCCTTCAGCGGGTCCTGGCCCTCCCGGTCGGCGTGCTGGTTCAGTTGCGCTTCGAGGTCGGGGTTCGAGATGATGATCATCTGGGTGTCGATGTCCATCCCGATGCCCTTGTCCAGCTTCACCGACTTCTCGTCGGGAACGTTGAGCAGCTTCTGGAGCAGGTCGGCGTGCTGGGCGGCGTCTTCCACCACCGTCAGGAGACCGTTGCCCTGCGAGAGGACGCCGTCGTAGGAGAACGCCTGTGGGTTCTTCCGGCCGCGGGAGTCGAGTTCCTGGAGCATGCCGCGCATCCACGAGCCGACCAGCCGCTCTTTGGGCGGCCCCTCGTCCTCGGAGTGGAGGACGCCGATGCCCCGGCCCACGTCGACGACGTAGTTCTTCACGCGGAGGTGCTGGGGGTCGGTGATCGCCGAGAACAGCGCCTCGACGCCCTGACGGCGGTAATGTTCCTCCAGGTAGTCGTAGGCCTCCCGGCAGAACGGGTCGAGTTCGCTCTCGACGCGGACGGGGATGTGGTCGTCGAGGTTCTCGTTCAACTGCGCGACCAGGCCCTCGCGCACGTCCTCGGGGAACACCGAGAGCGGGTGGGACTGGACGGGGCTCTCGTACCAGTCGTCCTCGTCGGCCACCGGCTCGTCGGCGTACGTGATGCCGGCGCCGCTGCTGCCGGCCCCAGCGACGTTCCACTCGACGGTGTAGCGCCGCCCCTCGTCGGTCTTCGAGTACTCCCGGAGCCCGTTGATGAGACAGCGCTTGAGCTCGGACTTGCCCGTGGCGGTGGGCCCGTCGAGCCAGACGATCTTCTCGTCTTTCCCGCGGCCTGCGGCGATCGAACGCAGGTCGTCGACGAAGGCGTTGAGCACCTCGGTGTTGCCGAGGATGGCGTGTTCGCCGTCGTTGTGAGGGTCGTCGAAGAAGCGGTAGCGCTCCTTCTGGTCGCCCTCCTCGATGACCGTGCGGGTGCCCGCGGCCTCGATGGCGCTGAGGAGGTACTTCGAGGCGTGGGCGGCCAGTCCCGGTCGCTCGAACACCAGATCGACGTACTCGGCGAGGCTCCGGGGCTCCTCGTAGGTGCGGTCGAGCGACCGGTCGGCCTCATCGATGAACTGTTCGCCGCTCATCTACTCCTCCATCTCGCTCTTTGCGACCTCCGCACCGGCGAACTCTAGCACCTCCCGCGCGCCCTCCTCGGAGTAGCCCTGCTCGATGAGCGCGTCGATCCACTCGTTGCGCTCGTCGTCGTCCATCTCGCCGGACGAGACCAGCGCCGAGAAGTTGATGTTGTGCTTCTTGTCCTCCCAAAGCTTCCGTTCGAGGGCGCGGCGCAGGCGGTCGTTGTCCTGCGGATTGAACGTGTCTCCTTCGCGCGCGCGTCGCGAGACCCAGTTGCTCACTTCCTGGCGGAAGTCGTCTTTCCTGTCTTCGGGCAGGTCGAGCTTCTCCTCGACGCCCCGGAGGAACTGCTCGTCCGGTTCCTGCTCGCGGCCCGTGATCTCGTCCTCGACGGTGTCGTCGTCGATGTAGGCCATCACGTGGTCCATGTACTTCTCGCCCTGGCGCTGGATCTCGTCGACGTCGTAGGCCAGCGCATGGCGCACGTCCTCGATGGCCCGCTCCTTGTACTCCTCGCGGACGAGTTCGAGGTAGCGGTGGTAGGTCTCGAACCGGTCTTCGGGGATCGAGCCGTGGTTCTCGATGTTGGCTTCGAGGTGGTTGAAGGTGGTCAGCGGCGAGAGGAAATCGCGCGAGCGGTGCATCGAGTCCATGATCGCCTCGGCGATCTCGTCGCCGATGAACCGCGGGGAGACCCCCTCCATGCCCTCGCCGATCTCCGCCTTCTCGGCGGCCTCGTCGCGCAGTTTCTTCACGTCGATGTCCTCGGCCTCGTCGATCTCGCCGTTGTATGCCTTGGCCTTCTGGACGAGCGTGACCGTCCCGGTGTCGGGCTCCTCGATGCGGGTGAGCACGCCGAACAGGCCGGCCATCTCGAGGGTGTGGGGCTCGACGATGATGTCGGGCAGATCGGCGTTGTTCAGCATCTTCCGGTAGATCTTCGCCTCCTCCTCGTACTGGAGGACGTACGGGAAGTCGATCCGCTTGGTGCGGTCGTTGAACGCCTCCATCTTCTCGTCGCCCTTCTTGTCCTTGTACTCGGGCATGTTCGTCCGCCCGACGATCACCTGGTCGATGTCGATCCGGGGGTTGTTCTTCGGCTTGATCGTCTGTTCCTGGGTGGCGTGCAGGAAGTCGTAGAGGAACTCCCGCTGTAGTTTGAGCAGTTCCTCCCCGGAGAAGATGCCGCGGTTGGCGTTACAGAACGCCCCGGAGTAGTCGAACGCCCGGGGGTCCGATTCGCCGTAGACGGCGATCTTCGAGTAGTTCACGTCGCCCGTGAGCTCGGTCTCGTCCTGGTTTTTCTTGTCCTTGGGCTCGAACGTCTCGATGGCCTGGCGCATGTTCTCGTCGGCGACCAGCCGGACGATCTCGACGTGATTCTCCAGCACCTGCTGGAGATCGTCGTCGTAGTGGGCCAGCAGTCGGTCCATGTAGAACTCGCTGGCCGGATCGAGCGCCTGCTCGTTGCGGATGGTGTAGGGGGCGTCCAGCCCCTCGTTGATGTCCTCGATGACCCGGTCGCGCTGCTCCTGTGGGAGGAGCACGAGGGGGTCCTGGTCCATCGGGGAGCGGACGGTGTCGTCGGCCGGGTCCTGGTCACCGATCACGTCGCAGAGGTTGGTCCACCGGAAGGTGTACATCCGCCCGGCGTCCGAGCGGGTGTAGTCCTCGTAGTAGCGACGCACCTGGCGGTCGAAGTCGGACTTGCCGGAGCCGACCGGGCCGAGCAGGAGCTTGATGCGTTTCTGTGGGCCGAGCCCGCGAGCGCCGGATTTCACCTTGTTGACGAACTCGTGGATCGACTCGTGGACGATCCGTCCGTAGAAGGTGTTCTCGCCGTCGTTGAGTGGGTCCTCCGAGGCGAGTTCGTACTCGACGACGCCGGCGTCCTCGTCGTACTCGGTGCCGTAGTAGTCGAACATGTCGGCAACGCGCTGGTGGGCGTTGCGGGCGATCTTGGGCTCGTCGTAGAGTTGGTCGAGGTACGCGTCGAACGACCTGTACTCCCGCAGGTCGGCGGGGATCGTGTCTCTGTACTCTCGACTCAGCTCTTCGAGGGTTTCCTGTGTCATGCTATCACGGACAGTTCGCGTCGAACTGTACTTGCGTCAGCGCGCTCGTGCTGACGGTCGCGACCGGCGAAGGCCGCTCGTGGTCCGGCGCATCGCTCCAGGGACCGCCCACTCCCCTCCGGCCGGCACCGCTCGACGACTGGGGACCGTCGAAACCGCCGGGGCGAGTCTATTGTCACGTGTGAACACCTACCGACCGCGAATCGCGCGGGCGACCCTACGGCGTCTCGGGCAGCGTACCGTGGAGCAACCACCGATACTAATAATATATGAGTTCTGCCGACGCATAAGCCTTTCCGCGACTCGGACGTTTATCCCCGTTAATTCCGAAACGTCTATCTCGAAAATAGCACGAATGCGTCCGGTTCGTGTTACTCGAAACCACGCGCGGCCGGGCGAATATATAAATGATGTGCGACCCTCGGCGCTTCCAGCGTCCTCGGCCGGAGATCCGCGACGCGGTTCGACCGCGACACTCTTGGGTCGCGGGCGCCGACCGGGGGACATGGCATTCGAGGGGCTGGCCGACGACTGGGTGGTCTGGTCCGAGGAGCGCGAGAAGGTCGTGCTGGCCTACCGGCCGGACGTGTTCGACGGTGCGGCGTTCCCCGCGCCGTGTCTGCCTACCCTCTATCTCACCAAGGGCCGCCGCAGTCGGCACCCGGGGACTCAGACGCGACCGAGCGACCCGTGGGTCGTCACGCTCTACCTCGAACCCGAGGTGAACCGCTCGCCCGACGAGTTCGAGACCCGCGACGCCGCCGAGGCCGGTGCCGTCGGGCTGGCCGAGCGCTTCGCCGCGGGCGACGTCGACTACCGCGACATCTACCAGGTCCCTCGCGAGGACTACTTCGCGAAACTCGACGAACTGACCGGTCGCACGGACTGACCGCCGAACCGCCCGCCGGGCCGCTCCGACCTCCGAATTCGTTCGCCGTCGCTCGGCCGGGAAACTTAATCCGCGTCGCCGTCAATCCGCACGTATGTCGACACTCACGCTCGTCGGGTCCCGCCTGGCCGAACCCGGCCGGGAGTTCGTCTACCGCGGCGAGGCGAGCGCTTGCGACGGCTGTCCGTACCGCGACCAGTGTCTCACCCTCACCGAGGGACGGCGCTACCGCGTCGACTCCGTCCGCGAGAACGGGAGCACGCTCGACTGCGGCGTCCACGACTCGGGCGTCGTCGCCGTCGATGTCGTCCCCGCGACCGCGCGCGCGAACGTCGCGAGCGCGGGCGCCTACGCCGGCAGCAAGGTCTCGCTGGAAGGGCCCTGTCCGCACACCGACTGCCCGAGCCACGAGCTGTGCGAGCCCGCGGGGGTCGACTTCGACGAACAGCGCCACATCGAGACGGTCGTCGGCGACCCGCCCCACGACTTCTGCGCGATGGACCGGGAGCTGACGACCGTCGAGTTCGAGGCCCACGAGGAGTGACGACGCGCGATCCCGCGGGCGGGCCCGGGCGCCTCCAGCGACTCGGGGTCGAACTCGCCGCACCTGTCGGGTGACTGCTCGGGTACGAGAACGAATATCGAGAGTACCGACCGTGAGGACCGCCTCGCCCAGCGTGGGGCGACCGCACCTCAGCCGGAGAGCGTGCCGACGCGCTCGGCGGTGTAGCCGAACACGTCTTCGTAGCCGTACGCCGACAGCAGGACGGGGTGGAAGTCCTCCTCGGCGACCACGGCCTCGCCGTCGGCGGCCGCGATCCGCTCGCCCGCCAGCACCTCCTCGAAGTTGTCGACGAACACCTCGTACTCCTCGGCGGCGGTCTTCGGGACGGAGTCACCCAGCCGAAACACCGGCAGGTCGGTCTGGTGTGGCGTCTCCTCGTCGGGGAGTGCGCCGGTGGCGGCGAGGAACTCGCGGACGACCTGTTTGGCGTTCTCGGCGGCCTGCTCCGTACCCTGGTAGCCGCACTCGACTTCGACGGTGTCGGGCGCCACTTCGAAGATCCGCCCCTCGGCGTGGCCGGTCTCGACGACCGCGTCGACCGACAGGCGGGGACAGATCTCGCGCGCGAGGTCGCGGACCTCGTCGACCAGCGCGAACATCCCGCCGTAGGACTGTGTGGTGTGCAGCGACAGCGTCACGCAGCCGCGGAGCTCCTCGCCGAGTTCGTGAGCCAGCCGTATCTCGTGGCTCCGCCCGTCGGCGCGGCCGGGGAACGACCGGTTCAGGTCCGCTTCGACGTAGCGCTCACCGCGCTCGATGGCCTCCTCGTTGGCGATCACGAGCTTCACCGGCTCGGCGACTCCGGGTCGCCGGTCCACGAAGTGCTCGACCGCCCGGACGCCCGCGGGCTCGTCGCCGTGGATCCCGCCGACGACCGCGATCTCGGGCTCACCGTCTCCCAGCGTCTCGACTCGCATTCGCTCGGATATTACGGGTTCGGCCGTTTATGTGGTGCGTTTCGTCCCGACCGCGGGACCGTCGACCCCACTCGAACCGTCGCCCGATTTCACTCACTCCACGCGCACGCGAGGGCCCGTGCGAAGCCGGGGTATGCGACCCACCAGCGGTCCCCAGGGGGAGCGATTTGCGCGCGCGCCGCGCGCCCCGGTCCCGGACGGGCAGTTCTCCGGCGGTTCCTGTCGACACAGCTATCGGATCCGCCGCTCCGGGACCGACCTGTCACTGACGGCGCCCATTCGGCCGATCCTCCTACATAAGTCCGTCCATTCGTTCCCGGTAGAGAGCGCTTCTACCGCGTGTTTTTCCCTCACATGGCGGTCCTCGCTTCGTAAGGGTTTTACAGTGGTCGCCCATCGAATGAAATACGTTCGACGCGCGGTGGAAGCGGGGTCACCCGTGGTCCGCCACGCTCGACACATGCGGTGACGGGGACGGCCCCTGACGCCCGAACTCACACTTAAACCCGGTGTGGCCGCGATGGTCACTCCGGTGCCGTCGTGTGATTTCGGACGAAGGTGGGCGCGTCTTTCGGAACCATTAAGTGGGGTAACCCACTACAATGATATCCGCACGAGGGACGGCGGGCGACCCACCTGGGTACCCGGCGTCCGACCGATGAGGATTCCACCCCTGCGGTCCGCCGTACAGATGGGATCTGATGTGAGCCTTGACAGTTCGGTGATACCCGACGCGGTGCGAGACGGTGTCGCCGACTGACGGACCAGACATACACGCACACGTTCGCACGTGTGCTACACGTTGATAGCGTGTCTCCGCCAGATCCCGGCCTCGCCGGGAACATTCCGGTTGATCCTGCCGGAGGCCATTGCTATCGGAGTTCGACTTAGCCATGCTAGTCGCACGGGTTCAGACCCGTGGCAAATAGCTCAGTAACACGTGGCCAAACTGTCCTACAGATCGGAATAACCTCGGGAAACTGAGGCTAATTCCGAATAGGACTCGCACGCTGGAATAGCAGCGAGTTCGAAACGTTCAGGCGCTGTAGGATGTGGCTGCGGCCGATTAGGTAGACGGTGGGGTAACGGCCCACCGTGCCGATAATCGGTACAGGTTGTGAGAGCAAGAGCCTGGAGACGGAATCTGAGACAAGATTCCGGGCCCTACGGGGCGCAGCAGGCGCGAAACCTTTACACTGCACGACAGTGCGATAGGGGAACTCCGAGTGCGAGGGCATAGAGCCCTCGCTTTTCCACACCGTAAGGTGGTGCGGGAACAAGTGCTGGGCAAGACCGGTGCCAGCCGCCGCGGTAATACCGGCAGCACAAGTGATGGCCGATTTTATTGGGCCTAAAGCGTCCGTAGCTTGCCGTGCAAGTCCGTCGGGAAATCCAGTGGCTCAACCTCTGGGCTTCCGGCGGAAACTGCTCGGCTTGGGACCGGAAGACTCGAGGGGTACGTTCGGGGTAGGAGTGAAATCCTGTAATCCTGAACGGACCACCGATGGCGAAAGCACCTCGAGAGCACGGATCCGACAGTGAGGGACGAAAGCTAGGGTCTCGAACCGGATTAGATACCCGGGTAGTCCTAGCTGTTAACGATGCCCGCTCGGTTCGGCGCAGGCTACGAGCCTGTGCCGCGCCTCAGTGAAGACGTAAGCGGGCCGCCTGGGAAGTACGTCCGCAAGGATGAAACTTAAAGGAATTGGCGGGGGAGCACTACAACCGGAGGAGCCTGCGGTTTAATTGGACTCAACGCCGGACATCTCACCAGCACCGACAACGGTAATGATGGTCAGGTTGATGACCTTACCCGACGCCGTTGAGAGGAGGTGCATGGCCGCCGTCAGCTCGTACCGTGAGGCATCCTGTTAAGTCAGGCAACGAGCGAGACCCGCGTCCGTAATTGCCAGCAGCACCCTTGTGGTGGCTGGGTACATTACGGAGACTGCCACGGCTAACGTGGAGGAAGGAACGGGCAACGGTAGGTCAGCATGCCCCGAATGTGCTGGGCAACACGCGGGCTACAATGGCCTGGACAATGGGTAACTACACCGAGAGGTGACGTTAATCCCCTAAACCGGGTCGTAGTTCGGATTGAGGACTGAAACTCGTCCTCATGAAGCTGGATTCGGTAGTAATCGCGTGTCAGAAGCGCGCGGTGAATACGTCCCTGCTCCTTGCACACACCGCCCGTCAAATCACCCGAGTGGGGTCCGGATGAGGCCATCATGCGATGGTCGAATCTGGGCTCCGCAAGGGGGATTAAGTCGTAACAAGGTAGCCGTAGAGGAATCTGCGGCTGGATCACCTCCTACTGACCGGGACCGGGGCGTCGCCCCGGCCCACAAGTCCTGCCCTGACGGGGCAGGCACCGGTGACACTCGACCGCGCCGGTCGGGCACCGAACTGTCAAGGCTCTTCCCTTCACAGGGAAGACCGACGCTGACTGGCAGCCCACCCTTCGTGGTGGCTCGGTTCGACTCCGAGTCGGTCAATACAAGCGGGCATCGCGCCCGCCGAACTGATGCACCAGCCCGTGAAAACGCGGCTGGGAAGGGTTCGATGCTGTCTCCGACGACCGCCGGAGATGGACGATGACGACCGTGTGTACGTGCAATCCAGACGTCAACTGGATCCGTATCATCGGGATACGTGTATCCGACGTAGTGGCTACTATGCCACTCGGTGAATGGCTCGGCTCGAGTGCCGACGAAGGACGTGCCAAGCTGCGATAAGCCTGCGGGAGCTGCATGGAAGCGAAGAACGCAGGATATCCGAATGGGAATCCCCACCGCAATTGCTTCGCGCAATGGGGAACGCCGGGAATTGAAACATCTTAGTACCGGTCGGAAAAGAAATCAAGTGAGATATCGTCAGTAACCGCGAGTGAACGCGATACAGCCCAAACTGAAGGCTTCGGCCGATGTGGTGTATTGGGCCGGCGATCAGCGTCCGAACGACCTTGCGAAGTCTCCTGGAACGGAGCGCGACACAGGGTGAAAGCCCCGTACCGAGGTCTAGTACGACGTGAGCCGGTTCCGGAGTAGCGGGGGTTGGAAATCCCTCGTGAATATGGCAGGCATCTACTGCCAAGGCTAAATACTCCTCGAGACCGATAGCGAACAAGTAGCGCGAGCGAACGCTGAAAAGTACCCTCAGAAGGGAGGCGAAACAGGGCCTGAAATCGAGTGGCGATGGAGCGACGGGGCATGAAAGGCCCGTTCGAAAACGATAGAGGCGCGAGCCTCCAGTAGGACCGAACGGGAGCCGATGTTCCGTCGTACGTTTTGAAAAACGAACCAGGGAGTGTGTCCGTTTGGCGAGTCTAACCGGTTCATCCGGGAAGGCACAGGGAAACCGACATGGCCGCAGTGCTTTGCACCAGGGCCGCCGTGTTCAAGCGCGGGGAGTCAAACTGACACGACCCGAAACCGGACGATCTACGCGTGGGCAAGACGAAGCGTGCCGAAAGGCACGTGGAGGTCTGCTAGTGTTGGTGTTTTACAACACCCTCACGTGACCTACGTGTAGGGGTGAAAGGCCCATCGAGTTCGGCAACAGCTGGTTCCGACCGACAAATGTCGAAGCATTACCCCTGCCGAGGTAGTTCGTGGGGTAGAGAGACTGATTGGGCGGACCGCCCTCGAGAGAGGTCGGCCGTCCTGTCAAACTCCGAACCTACGAACGCTTTTGACGCGGGGAGTTCGGTGCGCGGGGTAAGCCTGTGTACCGTGAGGGAGACAACCCAGAGTCGGGTTAAGGTCCCCAAGTGTGGACTAAGTGCGATCGAAGGTGGTCTCAAGCCCTAGACAGCCGGGAGGTGAGCTTAGAAGCAGCTACCCTCCAAGAAAAGCGTAACAGCTTACCGGCCGAGGTTTGAGGCGCCCAAAATGATCGGGGCTCAAGTCCACCACCGATACCTGACCACGCTCGTTACAGAGCGATTGTGTAGGTCGGCGTTCTGATCGGGTGGAAGTACGGCCGAGAGTTCGTATGGACCGATTAGAAACGAAAATCCTGGTCATAGTAGTAGCGACAGTCGGGTGCGAATCCTGACGGCCAAAAGAGCTAGGGTTCCTCAGCACTGTTCGTCAGCTGAGGGTTAGCCGGTCCTAAGTCTCACCGCAATTCGAATGAGACGAAATGGGAAGCAGGTTAATATTCCTGCGCCGCTGTCAATTGAAAGTCGACGCCTTGGGTTCACCTGAGCCGGGCCATCGCCCGGTCGAACTGTCCAACTCCGTGGAAGCCGTAATGGCACGAAGCGGACGAACGGTAGGATAGCGAAAGTCAGGCTAGCCTGGGGCCCGTGAAAAGACGAGGACAGTGTCCGTACCGAGAACCGACACAGGTGCTCATGGCGGAGAAAGCCAAGGCCTGTCGGGATCAATCGACGTTAGGGAATTCGGCAATCTAGTCCCGTACCTTCGGAAGAAGGGATGCCTGCCTCGGAAAGAGGCAGGTCGCAGTGACTTGGAGGCTCGGACTGTCTAGTAACAACATAGGTGACCGCAAATCCGCAAGGACTCGTACGGTCACTGAATCCTGCCCAGTGCGGGTATCTGAACACCTGGTACAACAGGACGAAGGACCCGTTAACGGCGGGGGTAACTATGACCCTCTTAAGGTAGCGTAGTACCTTGTCGCTTCAGTAGCGACTCGCATGAATGGATCAACCAGAGCCTCGCTGTCCCAACGTTGAGCCCGGTGAACTGTACGTTCCAGTGCGGAGTCTGGAGACCCCCAAGGGGAAGCGAAGACCCTATAGAGCTTTACTGCAGGCTGTCGCTGGGACGTGGTCGCTACTGTGCAGTGTAGGTAGGAGCTGTTACACAGGTACCCGCGCTAGCGGGCCACCGAGGCATCCATGAAACACTACCCGGTAGTGACTGCGACCCTCACTCCTGGCGGAGGACACCGGTAGCCGGGCAGTTTGACTGGGGCGGTACGCGCTTGAAAAGATATCGAGCGCGCCCCAAGTCCATCTCAGCCGTGTCGGAAACGCGGCGAAGAGTGCAAAAGCAAAAGATGGACTGACAGTGTTCTTCCCAACGAGGAACGCTGACGTGAAAGCGTGGTTTAGCGAACCAATTCGCCCGCTCGATGCGGGCCATTGCTGACAGAAAAGCTACCTTAGGGATAACAGAGTCGTCACTCGCAAGAGTACATATCGACCGAGTGGCTTGCTACCTCGATGTCGGTTCCCTCCATCCTGCCCGTGCAGAAGCGGGCAAGGGTGAGGTTGTTCGCCTATTAAAGGAGGTCGTGAGCTGGGTTTAGACCGTCGCGAGACAGGTCGGCTGCTATCTATTGGGGGTGTCATTGGTATCTGACGGGAACGTCCGTATAGTACGAGAGGAACTACGGATGGTGGCCACTGGTGTATCGGTCGTCCGAGAGGGCGCTGCCGAGCAGCCACGCCACACGGGGTAACGGCTGAACGCATCTAAGCCGGAAACCCACCTGGAAAAGAGATACCACCGAGGTCACTCGTAGAAGACGAGATCGATAGACTCGGGGTGTACGCACCGAGGCAACGAGGTGTTCAGCCCGCGAGAACTAATCGACCGAAGCCACCAATCATTCCGTATCTGATATACGTACCCGATGATTCGGGTCCGGGCGTAAACTGGATTGCACGTACACGCGGTCGTCGCATCGACCACCGATACTGGTATCCGAACGCGGTGTTCGGACGCGGTTCGATTCCGCGGATCGGCGTTAGGGCGGCCATAGCGGCGGGGCGACACCCGTACCCATCCCGAACACGGACGTTAAGCCCGCCTGCGTTCCGGCGAGTACTGGAGTACGAGAGTCTCTGGGAAACCTGGTTCGCCGCCTCCACTCATCCCCGGCCACATTCGGCCGGATTCATTACCCTCGACCAGTCACAACTGGTCGGGGGTTCCGTATTTTCGTACCGAACAGCGACGGCTATCGTCGCGGTCGTTCGAGAACGAGTTACTCCAACCCTTCGGCGTACGCGAAGTCGAGCTCGGTCGCTTCTGGGTAGTCGCCGTCGAGTTCGATCCGCCAGCCGTGGATCGCGGTCGGGTCGGAGAGTGCGGCCGAGAGCGTGGCACGCACGTCGGCAAGGTCGACGCCGTAGAAGTCGTCGGGGACCCCTTCCAGATACTGGAGGGCGGTGGAGAACAGTGAGCGCATGCCGTCGTCGTTCTCGAAGTCGAAGTGCTTGTACGCGCCGGCGGCGACCTGGACCATCCCGTGTAGGAACTTGCTCTCGGCGGAGCCGCGGCCGTAGTTGTACCACTCGTCCTCGAAGCAGTCGTGGGACTCGTGGAACTCGCCGCTGTTGAACAGGGCGACGCCGTGGACGACGGCCCGCCGGAGCGTGCCGTGTTCCCAGCCGTTGGACGCGCCGCGGTCGGCCCGCCACCCGGTGGGATCGCCCGAGGTGGGCGGCCCGACGCCGTAGTCCCGGGTGTGTTCGTCCATCGTGGACCGTTTGGGTCTACCGCGGTGTAATCCCGTCGGTCCGGGCGAGGGTTGCGCGGGGCGCGGTGGATCCGACTCGGGGACGTACCCGCGGTTGTTAACCCTCCACCGCCCGACCGGAGAGTCATGGACGCCTCGTTCGAACACGAAGTCCCCGTTCGCTATCGCGATCTGGACACGTACGGTCACGTCAACAACGTCGTCTACGGCACCTACTGCGAGGAGGCGAGGGTCGCCTACGTCGAGGAAGTACTCGGACTGGAAGAGATCGACGAGTTCACCGCCGTCGTCGCGTCGCTGGAACTCGACTTCCGGTCGTCGGTGACGGAACTGACGACGGTCGACGTGGGGGTATCGGTCGTCCGCATGGGCGAGTCGAGTTTCACGATGGCGTACGAACTCCGACAGGAGGGCGGGTTGGTCGCAGAGGCAGAGACGACGCTAGTGTTCGTCGACCCGGAGACGCGGGAGTCGCGACCGGTTCCCGAGGGCTGGCGCGAGCGAGTGCGCGAGTTCGAGGGACTGGCGGACTGAGCCGACCGCGGTTCAGATGGTGTCGGCGGGGTCGTACGTCTCGGCCATCCGCGCGGCTTCGGTGGCGTAGCGCTCGCGCTCGTCGGGGTCGGTAACTTCGCCGAGGTTGTTCGGCGGCACGTCGACGGCGGCGGTCGTCTCGCGCACGTCGTTCGTGAAACTCGTCAGCGCGCGCTCCTTGCGGAAGTAGCGTCGGCCGTCCGGCGTCGCGTAGACGAGGATGATGATGTTCTGTTCGTCGTCAGAGTAGGTGCGTTCGACGAGCCAGGCGCGGACGGCTTCGTCGCTGGCGGTCGAGGGTTCCCCGGTCGCTTCCGGATCGGAGTCGTGTTTCATGTCGATAGCTACGTCTCCGACAGGGATAGGCATTGGCGCGGCTCTCCCGCGGGCGAACGCCGACGGTTCAGGCCGCTATCGGGTCCGGTCGCTCGCCGACGGTGACCTGGACGCGCCGGACCTCGCCGTCGCGGAGGATCGTCAGATCCACCGTGTCGCCGGGCTGGGTCTCCGTGAGGAGGTACGTGCCGAGGGCTTCGCCACTCCGCAGCTGCTGACCGTCGATAGCGAGGATCACGTCGCCGCCGACGGGGACGGGGCGGTCGCCGGCGGTCTCGACTTCGGCCGCGCCCTGGAGCGCGTCGGCCGAGGGGCCGTCTTCCAGGACGGAGACGACCGCGAGGCCGGCGGTGCGGTTGAGATCGTTGGCGTCGGCGACCGCGGGCGTGACGGGGGTCGTCCGGACGCCGATGAAGGGGTAGTCGAACTCGCCGTCGGCGACGAGTTCGGGGACGACGCGATCGACGACCGACGAGGAGACGGCGAAGCCGATGTTCTCGGCGCCCTGCTGGGCGATCCCGGCGGTGTTGACGCCGACGACATCACCGTCGCAGTTCACCAGCGGGCCGCCGGAGTTACCGGGACTGATCGGTGCGTCGGTCTGAACGACGTTGGGGATCTCGAAGCCGAGCTGGGTCGGCAGCGTTCGGTTCAGGCCGCTGACGATCCCGTGGGTGATGGTCTCTTCGAGCCCGAGCGGGTTGCCCAGCGCCGCGACACGCTCGCCGCGCTGTGGGTCGTCATCGGCGAGCGAGAGCGCGGTCGACCCGGCGGGTGCGTCGGAGACGTTCACCACGGCGAGGTCGGCGTAGGCGCTGCGGCCGACGACCGACCCGGACCGGAACTCGCCTTCGTCGAACTCCACTTCCACTTCGGAGGCGCCGCTGACGACGTGGGCGTTGGTCACGACGTAGGTGTCGCCGGTCGCGTTCGCGTCGCTCGCGTGCTCGGCGTCGTAGACGAACCCGGAGCCCTGTCCGGAACCCGTCCGAACGGAGACGACCGAGTCGATCGTCTCGTCGAACAGCGACTGGTAGTCACAGGTCGACTGTTCCTGTCGAGCGTCGCCCACCGGGGCCGCTCCCGGGGCGAGTGCCATCACGCCGCCGACGCTGCCTGCGACGAGCAGGACCGTCACGAGTATCGCTGTCGTTGTCCGTTGCATCGTCCCTGCGTTGCTTCGCCCTCCGGAAGACACCCCGAATCGTTTCGTCCCGTTGGCGCGGTCAAATCCCGGTTGCGACCGGAGTTGGGAGCGATTACTTTCCGAATCGACGCGCGGGAGTCGATAGGCGGTCGATAACTCGGCGGTCGCGCCGGCGGTCCGCGGGACGGCGAGACCGTAGCCTATTCAAGCGCCTCGATCGAATCTCGGCGTGCGTGCGAGGGTAGCCAAGCCTGGAAACGGCGGCGGACTCAAGATCCGCTCCCGTAGGGGTCCAAGGGTTCAAATCCCTTCCCTCGCATGCCGGCGCAGCGCAGTCCGCGCTGCGACGGAATGCACGAAGGGATTCGAAGCAGGAAAGTCGCAGCGGGCGAACGCAGTGAGCCCGACCGTCTTTCCGTGGTTCAAATCCCTTCCCTCGCACTGCACGGACCCACGCGGTCCCTCGCCAGTGCGGAAGTCCGCGGTGCGAGGCCGTCGGCCGACGGCCTCGACGCGACCGGCGACGACGGTCGCCGCGAGCTGGAGCGGTCTTCCCTCGCAAACTTCTCACGCGATCTCCGTCCGAGCGCACGGTCTGTCCAGAAATCCGTCCGTCGGGGGCAGGTTTATGAGAATCCGGTACCGATAGTGTGGTATGGCAACGGACGACAGGGCTACCAATCCACTCGACGTGCCGCCGCTGGAACACACCGCTTTCTTCGATATCGACGCCAGGGACGGCTACGTACGCATCGACCAGTCGTGGGGCGATCAGACGCTGTACACGCCCGAGGAGGCGCGCGATATCGCCGAGTCGATCCTGGAGATGGCCGACGACGCCCAGGGAGCGGAGTAGCGGTCCGGTATCGAGCGGTCGCTGAACGGAAAGCCGACGGCCGGCGAGAGCTACGCATCTGCCGGTCGGGCCGAAAATCCGCTACAGCTCGTCGAACCCGTCGATCCGCTGGTCGCCGAGGACGCACTGACCGCGCTCGAACGGGTCGACGCGTTCGACGTGAACGGCGTCGAGGCCCGCGTTCCAGGCGGCGCCCACGTCGTCGGGGTCGTCGCCGACCAGGGCGCCTCGGTCGCCGTCGTGTCCGACACCGAGACGGGTTATCGCGAGTTCGACGGGCGTCGGGTCGGGCTTCCAGCCGACCTCGTCGTCGCAGCAGACGACGGTGTCGAACCAGTCTGTGATGTCGTGGTACTCCAGTAGCGGCTCGGTGAGATAGGACTGACAGTGGGTGACGAGGCCGGTCGGGCGGTCGAGTTCGCCGACGAACGCGGCGGCGTCGTCGTAGACGAAGGAGGACTCGGCGCGGGCGCGGGGGTCCTCGACCTCGTGGAAGGTCTCCCAGAACCGGTCGGGCGTGAGCGTGCGGTCGGCGAAGACCTCCTCGCGGGCGCCGCCGACGCCGTACCACAGCAGCTCGGCCTCGCGGTCGGTGAAGGCGTGGCCCAGTCGGTCCCCGATCTCGGCGACGACCTCTCGGGGGTATTCGGGGACGACGTCGACGACGGTGCCGTCGAGGTCGAACAGCCAGAAATCGTAAGGGTCGCGGGCCATCGGGATCCCGCCCGTAGGCCGCTGAGCGATAAGTACCTTCTGGCGGCCCCACCACGGCGTCCGGACCGAGTCGGACTCCAGGTAGCAGACGGACCGGGCGGATTTAAGCCCCGGAGGCCCGAGACCTGGCACGTACGATGAGTCTGCGGACGCTGGTGACCGACCCGGACGGCTTCTTCGCCGCCCGGCAGGACGACGACTCGCTGGCCGGGCCGGCCGCCGTGGTCGTCGCCCACGCGCTGCTGGCGCTGGCCGGGACGGTCGTCATCCTGCAGGCGGTCGGCGACGTGGTGACCGCCGGCGACGCGGCGTCGATCGTCTACGCCTCGGGCGGCCAGCGCGTCTCCGCGCCGCGGGACATCGTCCTCTCGCTGTGGGCCACGGGCGCGCTCTACTTCGCGCTGTGGGTCGCGGTCGCCGTCGTCGCGTACCTCGTCTCGCTGTACTTCGACGGCGAAGGCTCGTTCCGTCGCCTCCTCGGGTTCGTCGGATGGACGTTCGTCCCGACGCTCGTCCCGACGGCGCTCCGGGCCGTGACGATGGCCGCCGTCTTCCTCGACGCCCCCGAGTTCGCCACCGAGGCCGCGCTGCAGGAGTGGGTCCGGGGTGAAGTCGTCGGCCACCCGACCCGTTTGGCCGCCACCGCCGTCCGTCCGTTCTTCACCCTCTGGATGGTGTATCTGTGGGTTCTGGCGGCGAAGTACGGCCGCGACCTCACCCGCCGGCAGGCGTCGGTCGCCGTCGCCCTCCCCGGCGCGCTCGCGTCGCTCAACGCCGTCGGGACGTTGGCCGCGCTCGCCGGTCGCGCGCTCGGACTCGTCTGAGGCCGAGCCGCCGGTGCTCGGGTCAGATGTCGTCGGTGACGTGGATCGAACTCCCGAGGTACTTCGAGAGCGCCGCGTCGACCGTCTCGGCGTTGAACTCCACCAGGTCGTCGGCCATCGCCGCCCGCAGGTCGTCCAGATACGCCTGCGTCGTCCGCAGCTCCCGGAAGTCGATCGCGTCGACCGGCATCCCGAGGGCGTCTTCGGCGACCGCGCGCATATGGGCCTCGTCGCCGCACTCGCCACGCCAGAGATTGTCCCGGAAGTACAGCCACCCCGGATCTCCCGGCGAGTCGGCCGCCCGGACCACCGTCGTCTCGAAGGTGTCCGGTTCGGTCCAGACGCCCTCGACCTCGGGGTCGATCCGCACCGTCACCCGGAAGACGTAGGCCGCGGCCGGCGAGTCCGTCGCCCCGCCCTCGTCCCGGGCCATCTCAGCGCAGGTCGTCGAACCGCTCGGCGAGTTCGACATCCTTGTCCGTGATACCGCCCTCGTCGTGGGTCGTCAGCCGCACCTCGACCTCGCGCCAGCCGATGGTCATCTCCGGGTGGTGGAAGGCGTCCTGAGCGACGCCGCCCGCGCCCGCGGCGAAGCCGACGCCGTCGAGGTAGGCGTCGAACTCGTATGTCCGGACGATCTCGTCGCCGTCGCGCTCCCACTCGTCGGGTAGCTGCGCCTCGATCTCCTCGTCGGATAGCAGGTCTGCCATGTGGAGAGGGTGGGGCGGTACCCGCATGAAAGTTCGGCCGAGGAGGGGGAGGTCGATACCGTCGTTTGAACTCGGACCTCGTACTCAGAGACACGGACGTGACGAAAATTGACTACTAGTCGTCGCCCAGCTGGTCGAAGACGGCGTCGGCCATCTGGTCGCGGAGGTGTTTCGGGATCTCGTCGCCGTCGGCCGTTTCACTGTCGGACTCGCCGCCGAACTCGGGGTCGAACAGCTGGAGCGCGGTGTTGATGGTCGACCAGTCGTCCTCCTCGGCGGCGTCCCGCAGGCTCTTGGTCGGCGCGGCGAGCAACTGGTTGACGACGGCGTCGGCCATCGCCTCGATGACCTCGCGCTGGCTCTCGTCGAAGTCGCCCTTGTCGAGGGCGGTCTCGACCTCCTGGGCCTTGACGCGCTCGGCGCTCTCGTACATCGCCGAGATGACGCGGTCGGCCCGCTTGCGCTTGTACTGGGCGAGCAAGTGCTCGAACTCCACGTCGATCATCTCCTCGACGGCGGTGGCCGCCTCCGCGCGCTGGGCGCGGTTCTCGTCGGTGACCGTCTGCAGGGCGTCGAGGTCGCGGACGGTCACGTCGGGGAGTTCGGTGACGGTCGGCTGCACGTCGCGGGGCTGGGCGATGTCGACGACGAACGTCTCGCCCGTGTCCGAGACGGTCGACTTCTCGAAGACGTAGTCGGTGCTCCCGGTGGCGGTGACGACAACCGCAGCGCGCTCGACGGTCTCGTCGAGGTCGCCCAGTTCGACGACGGTCGCGTCGGCGTCGAGCGTCTCGGCGAGGTGTTCGGCCCGTTCGACGGTGCGGTTGGCGACGTAGAGGTGGCCGACTCGCGTCGCGAGCGACTGGGCGGCGAGCCGCCCCATCTCGCCCGCGCCGACGACAAGCGCCTCGGCGTCGTCGACGCCGACCTCCTCGTCGGCGAGCGTGACGGCCGCGCTCGCCAGCGAGACCGACCCCTCGTTGATGGCCGTCTCGGTGCGGGCGCGCTCGCCGACGTGGATCGCTTTGGTGACGCCCTCTTCGAGTAGGCGACCGACGCCGCCGGCCGCGCGGGCGTCCTCGTAGGCGTCGCCGACCTGGCCGAGGATCTGGTCCTCGCCGACGACCAGCGATTCGAGGCCCGCGGCCACGCGCATGAGGTGGCGCAGGCTCTCCTCGTGGCCGAGTTCGACCAGCACGTCTCCGGGGACGCCCTCGAAGAAGGCGGCCAGCGCCGCGCGGCCGTCGTGGCCGTCGCCGGTGACGACGTAGGCCTCGACGCGGTTGCACGTCTGGAGGACGTACGCCTCCTCGACGGCGGGCACCGACAGCAGGCGCTCGACGCCCGCGCGCTGGCTCTCGACGGTCGCCGCTTCGAGTTCGTCGACCGTCGCGCGGTCGATGTCGACGCTGGCACCCGAGATGACGCCCGTGCCGACCGTCACGCTGTCTCACCTGTCACGTCCGAGATCACGTCCGCTGCCACTTGTCGAGCCTTCGGTGTCCCACTATCTAAAGCCTTCCAAACCGCGTCCGACCGCACGACCGCCCGCACCGCCTCCCTGCGGAGGGCCGGATCGACCGCCTCGGCCTGCAACTGCGCCCGGATCTCGCCGGTCAGCTCCGCCATCGCGCCCGCGTCGGCGATCTCGGTCTCGATCCGCTGGCGCAACAGGCGGCTCAGCGCCGGACTCGCACCGCCGGTCGCCACCGCCGCGACCACCGGGTCGTCCCGAACCGTCGCGGGAACGACGACGCTTCCGGGGTCGCGCTCGCCGTGCTCGTCGGCCCGGTTCACGAGCGTCCCGCGCTCGCGCGCCGCTCGCTCGACGCGTTCGTTCAGCGCCTCGCGGTCGGTCGCCGCGACCGCCAGCGCGGGGTCGGTCCGGTCGAACCAGTCGGGCACGTCCGCCGGCTCGGGCGCCTCGCGGACCAGTTCCGCGTCGCCGAAGTCCGCCTCGGCGAAGGTCGGACTCACGACGACCACGCGCGCCTCGCGGGCGAAGCGCCTCGCCTTGCGGGCGCCGACGCGGCCGCCGCCGAACACCAGCACCGTCTCGCCGTCGAAGTCGTGGAGCAGTGGGATCACGGGTTTCGTCTCGGTGTATCGTATCGGTTGGCGGCGCTCAGGCCGTGTTGGCGTCGGCGCGTTCCTCGATGCGGATGCCCGTCTTCTTCAGGATCCCCGTCGAGAACAGGGTGTCCCAGTCCTCGTCGGTCACGTCCCAGTGGTCGGCCATCGCCTCGCGGACCTGCTCGACGCGGGCCTCGCTTTCGGCCTCGCCGCGGCCGTGGGTCATCGCGAAGAAGTTGTACGACCAGACCCCCTCGTGGCGGGGTCGCCGGTAGCAGTGGGTCACGAAGTCGAACGCGGCGATCTCCTCACCGACCTCGTCGACCACCTCGTCGGGCACGTCCCAGACGGTCATCCCGTTCTCGGAGTAGCCCAGCGAGTAGTGGTTCGGAACGGCGCCCACGCGGCGGACCTTCCCTTCGGCGTCGAAGCGCTTGACCGTCGAGAGCACCCACTCGACGTCCTCGCCGAGCGCGTCGGCCACGTCTCCGTAGGGGGTTCGCGTCGTCGGGAGGCCGCCCTGGATCTCGACGACGAGGTCCCGCTCGCGAGGAGTGAGGCTGTCGCGGTCGGTCGGTTCCACCTCGGGGCCCAGGTCCGAAAGGTCGATCCCGCCGTCGCTGTCTTCGAGCGGTCCCTCGACGGGGAACTTCGCGCCGACGTGGAACTCCCGCTGTTTGGGGAGGTTGTACGTCTCCTGGCCGGTCTCGTCCTCGATCTCGGCGAGCACCTCGTCGACGCGGGCCTCGTCGGCGACGCTGACGACGAACCACATGTTGAGGTGCGGGTGTTCGCGCTCGTAGTTGTGCGCGACTTCGGTGTGAGCGTTGACCTGCTCGGCCACTTCGTCGAAGCGCTCCTCGGGCGCGTGCATCGCGACGAGCGTCGCCGTGCCGCCGATGGCTTCGGCGTTTATCAGCGCGCCGAAGCGCGTGAGGACGCCCTCCTCGTCGAGACGGGAGAGACGGTCGTGTAACTCCTCGGCAGTCACGTCCACGCCGTGGTCGGCCAGCGCGGCGGCCGCCGGCTCGTAGGGGTCCGCGACGACCGGGAACCCGCCCTGATAGGCGTTGAGGATCGCTCGGTCGGTCGCGTCCAGATCGGTCATACCGGATACTCGGGAACGGATCCGTATAAACGGCCCGTCTACGGCAGGTTCCCGGGTGAAGCGGTGACGCACGCCCGCCGCCGGTCGCCACGACCGCTCGCACCCGACAGTCAGGGACAGTCGCGCTCGTCGAACGATTCAGGGTCCGTCCCCTGATCGACGGCACGCGTCTCGCCGCTATCGAGGTCGACGACCATCGCCCGCCCGCCGTACTCGTGGGTCTGGTCGTGCCTGCGGACGACCACGCACGCGACCCCCGCTGGAACCTCGATAGTCTCAGAACGGGTGAACGGGTCCGTCGAGTGGGGGTGTGCGAGATCCCGCCGACCTAGTCGCTCGCCGTCCAGATCTTCGACTTGCCACCAGTTCGCGTAGCCGCCCTCGCCGTCGTCGTCGTGGTAGAGCGTGACCGAGAAGCGATAGGCACCGTCCGACGACTCGAACTCGGCGGCGGTGACGTTGGCCTCCCGGAGGTCGAGGTCCGACTCGCTCGTTCCGGTGTCGCCACTGCGATCGGTCGTCTCCGTCCCCGTCTTCGTTTCCGTCTCCTCGGTCGCCTCCGCGTCGTCCACTGCGTCGGTCCCGCCCGCTCCGTCGTCGTCGCCGTCCGACCCGCCAGCCGGACCGCCGGGCTCATCAGTCGTATCCGCGCTCCCGGAGCCTCCCGAGTCGTCGAGACAGCCCGAGAGACCGGTGCCGGCGACGACGAGTCCTGTCAGGCGGAGGGCGGTTCGGCGGGCGTCGTCGACGCTGTCGCTCATGGTCGCTCGTCCGGTCGCCTCGCTGAAAAGTATACGGCGCTCTGGCGGGGCCGGATCACAGGCCCGCTGTGTCGACTACTCGAAGACGAGCCCGTCGCTGTCCTCGCCGTACAGCGGGTACTCCTCGCAGAGACCGGCGACGATCTCGGCGACCTCCGCCTTGACGTCCTCGTCGTCGGGGTTGTCGATGACCTCGGCGATGCAGTGGCCGACCGTCTCGGTGGCGTCCTCGTCGAAGCCGCGAGTCGTCAGCGCGGGCGTGCCCGCGCGGATGCCCGAGGCCACGAACGGCGAGCGGGTCTCGCCCGGGACCGTGTTCGCGTTGAGGACGATGCCCACGTCTTCGAGCGCTTCCTCGGCCTCCTTACCGGTCACGTCGGGGTGGGAGTCGCGGAGGTCGACGAGCACGAGGTGGTTGTCGGTGCCGCCCGAGACCAGCGAGAAGCCGTGTTCCTGCAGGTGGTCGGCCAGCGCCTGCGCGTTGGCGATGGTCTGCTCGGCGTACTCCTCGAAGTGGGGCTGGAGCGCCTCCTTGAAGCCGACGGCCTTGCCGGCGATGTTGTGCATGAGCGGGCCGCCCTGCGTGCCGGGGATGATCGCCGAGTCGACGGCGTCGCCGTACTCCTCGTCGGCCATGACGATGCCGCCGCGGCCGGCGCGGATGGTCTTGTGCGTCGAGCCGGTGACGAAGTCGGCGACGCCGACCGGCGAGTCGTGGACGCCGGCGGCGACCAGCCCGGTGATGTGCGCGATGTCGGCCAGGTGGTAGGCGTCCACGTCGTCGGCGACGGCCTGGAACTCGTCCCACTGGACCTCGCGCGGGTACGCGGAGAAGCCCGAGACGATCATGTCCGGCTCGAACTCCTCGGCGTGGGCGCGGATCTCCTCGAAGTCGAGGCGGCCGGTCTCTTCGTCGACCTCGTAGTTCTCGACCTCGTACACCTGCCCGGCGAAGTTCTTGGGGTGGCCGTGGCTGAGGTGGCCGCCGTGGGTCAGGTCCAGCGAGAGGATCTTGTCGCCCGGTTCGAGCACGGCGGTGTAGACGGCCATGTTGGCCTGCGAACCGGAGTGGGGCTGGACGTTGACGTACTCGGCGCCCCACAGCTCCTTCGCGCGGTCGATGGCGAGCTGTTCGACGGTGTCGGCGTGCTCGCAGCCGCCGTAGTAGCGCGAACCGGGGTAGCCCTCGGCGTACTTGTTCGTCAGCACCGAGCTCTGGGCTTCGAGCACCGCCTCGCTGACGTGGTTCTCGCTCGCGATCATCGCCAGTGTGTCGCCCTGGCGGTCGACCTCCGCCTCCAGTGCGTCCGCGACCGCCGGGTCAACCGATCGGACCGTGTCGTAGTTCATGGTACATGAGTGTCGGCGACGCCCCGTCAATAATCTACCTTTTCGGCGAGCGACCGGGACCGCGCCGGCGGTCCCGCTGGACGCCCCGAACCCGGGCCTCACTCCTTCCCGGACGGGACCGCGACGTATCGTCGGCCTGGGAGTCCCTTCGGGTCGATTCAACGAGTTCTGGCGGTAAAATTAAGTGTGATAATGCGAAATACCATAGCTATCAGATGAGTTCGAACTTTCTCGAAGCCGACGTGGGTGCCGTTCTGGCGGGCGTCTTTCGGGACAGTAGCGGCGTCGTCTACGCGGTCAACCCGACGCGGGAGACTATCTCCGAGCTGATATTCGGGCTGCACGAGGTGGAGACGCGGCCGACCGTTCGGTTGCTCGCGCCCGGCGACCCGATCAAGGACGTGCTCGCGGACTTCATCGTCGCCGGCCACGCCGCCGACCTCGTCGACGCCGGAACCCTGGAGCTGCGGGTGCTGGCGGACGCCCCCGAGGCGTCGCTGCTGGTGACCGAGTCGGCGGTCGTCTCGCTGGTCGAGGCCGGCGACCGGGTCGGCGGCCTGACGACCACCGACGACGCCTTCGTCGAGGACATGCGCGGGCGCTACGAGCGCGAGTGGACCGACGCCGAGGCGTACTCGCTGCGGACGCCCCCGCTGTCGGCGGTCCGCGAGACGCTGGCGGCCGACATCGGCGCCGACACCGCCGAGGACTTCGACGGCCTGCTCGACTCGCTGACGGTCGCGAAGGGCGACGGCGAGGGACTGGGCGAGGTCGCCATCGCACTGCTGGTCGCCGCGCGCAACGGCCAGTTGCTCTACGACATGAGCAAGTGGGGCGAGGACGTGGGCCTGGCGAGCAAGGCCACCTTCTCGCGGATGAAGACCCGCCTCGAGGACAGCGGCCTCGTCACCACGGAGAAGGTGCCCATCGACGTGGGCCGACCGCGCCTGCGGCTCCGGCTGGCCGAGGACGTGCGCGACCTCGACCTGCCGGAACTGGGGACGGTCGCCCAGAATCGACTGGACGAGTGAGCGTCGCCGCGAGCGCGCCGGCCCGGGGGCAGCCCGCGGACCGGCGCGGCCGGACGAGTCCCCGGGCTTTTCTACCCGTCGCCCCCTCCGGGCTGGCATGACAGTCGAACTCGTCGGATCCGGCCCCGCCGCCGACGCGGTCGCGGCGGCGCTGGGCGACGCGGACGAACCGCTCGATCGGCCCGAGAGCGCGGCGTTCGACCCCGGGACGCGGCTGGCCGTGGTGGTCGACCGGGCCGGCGCGGCGACGTTCGAGCGAGCGAACGGCCGCGCCCGCGAGGCGGGCGTCCCCTGGGTCGCGGTCGAACTCGGCGGGATCGGCGGCGTACCGGTCGTCGACGCCGCCGTCGCGGCGTTCGACCCGGAAGGCGCGTGCTACCGGTGTCTCGCCGCCCGCGTCGAGTCGAACGCCGACCCCGACGCCGACCCGACGGCCGCGCCCGCCGACGCGACCGTCCGCTTCGCCGGCGCCGTCGCCGGCCGCCGGGCCGTCCAGTTGCTCGACCCCGCCGAGGCCGACCCGCTCGGAACCGCGATCGAACTCCCACACACCGAGCGGGAGTTCCTCCCGGTGCCGGGCTGTGAGTGCGGCGAGGGCCGGGACAGCGTCCTCGACCGCGGTCACCTCGACCGCGACGTGGAGCGGTCGCTCTCGCGGGCCGAACGCGGGCTCGACGACCGCGTCGGCGTCGTCCAGCAGGTCGGCGAGGCCGAGTCCTACCCGGCGCCGTACTACCTCGCCCAAATCTGCGACACCGGCGCGTTCGCGGACGCGACCGCTTCGCGGCAGGCGGCCGGCGTCGACCCCGGCTGGGACGCCGCGTTCATGAAGGCGCTCGGCGAGGCCTACGAACGGTACTGCGCCGGCGTCTACCACGGCCGGGAGTTCAAAGCCGCCGCCGCGACCGATCTCGCGGACGCCGTCGCCCCCTCCGAGTTCGTCCGTCCCGAGAGCTGGGTCGGGAACGGTGACGGCGGCGTCGACGCCGGCGGCGACCGGGCCGAGCGCCCGTGGGTCCCCGGGACGGACCTGGTCACGGAGCGGCCGGTCTCCCTGCCCGCCGAGGCGGTCCACTACCCGCCGCCCGAGCGGACGATCCGGCCGGCCGTCACCACCGGGCTCGGTCTCGGGAACTCCTCGGTCGAGGCGCTGCTGTCGGGGCTGTACGAGGTCGTCGAGCGCGACGCGACCACCATCGCCTGGTACTCGACGTACGAGCCGCTCGGACTGGACGTGGCCGACCCGGGCTACGAGCGCCTGGCCGCCCGCGCCGGCGCGGAAGGGCTCGAGGCGACCGCGCTCCTGCTCACGCAGGACGTGGACGTGCCCGTCGTCGCGGTCGCCGTCACCCGCGAGCAGTGGCCGGCGCTCGCGCTCGGAACGGCCGCCGACCTCGACGCCGGCCGGGCCGCCCGCGACGCGCTGGCCGAGGCCGTCCAGAACTGGGTCGAACTCGACGGGATGGGCCGCGAGGGCGCCGCCGAGACCGACGGTGCCATCGGCCACTACGCCGACCGCCCGCCGGTCGTCGACGCGTTCGTCAGCCCCGAGACGACCGTCGACGCCGCCTCCGTCGGCCCCGAGACCGTCCCCGAGGGCGGCGCTCACCTCGACGCCGTCCTCGACCGGGTCGTCGACGCCGGCTGTTCAGCCTACGCCGCCCGGACGACGACCCGCGACGTGGGGCGCCTCGGCTTCGAGGCCGTCCGCGTCGTCGTCCCGACCGCCCAGCCTCTGTTCTTCGGCGACCCGTACTTCGGCGAGCGCGCCCGCTCGGTCCCCGCCGACATGGGCTTCGAACCCGCCCTCGACCGCGACCACCACCCGTACCCCTGACGGGTCGGATCCCGCGCGGACTCCATCGCCCGACCCGATTTTTGTAACCCACCGACGGCGCGGAATATGCAACGAAACCGACTAATGCGAGAATTTATGCCGTCGGGTGCGCATCGTTCACACGGCACCTGGCGTCGCTTCTGCAGGCCCGAAGCGGACCGTCAGAGGAGCGTATCATGGTATCCGAGTTCGACCTCCCGTGTACAGACTGCGACCAGAAACTGGTGCGAACGAGCGTGGCGTCGCCCGCGACGGGCGGCGAGGTGACCGTGGCCGAGTGCCCGACGTGTGGGAGCCGTTACTACCCCGAGTCGGCGCTCGAAACGGTCTGACGGCCGGGATTCTCCGTCGGTTTTCGATAGGATCGGTAGCGACCGCGCCCGCTCGTCGGCGGGCCAACGAGTCGCGACTTCGGCGGTTCGGGGCTCAGATCGCGAACGTGACCCGGAGGATGTCCCGGGTCCCCGGGCCGAGCCCGACGGCCGCCGCCGCGACGAGCAAGAGCACGGCGTAGCGCGGGCTCTCGTCGAAGATCCGCTCGTCGAACAGCCACACGATCCCCAGCGCGACGGCGAGTTTCACGAACAGGAACGGCCAGGAGGTCCCGATCACCGCGGACAGCGACGCCGGCTGGATCGCCTGGGTGACGTCGATGATCGCCCGGTTGGCGACGTGTTTCGCGCCGTAGGCCTCGATCGGGTGGCCCAGCTCGGGCAGCCAGTCGGCCGCGACGACGTTGGCCACGCCGTCGATCGCGTGCGCCCAGAGGATCCCCAGGCCGACGATGCCAGTCCCCGCGTTGATCGCGGGCTCGTAGCGGTCGGCGCCGACGTACAGGAGGTAGGCGAGCACGGACGCCAGCCCCACGTCGACGAGCAGGATCTGCGGGTAGACGGAGACGTACTCGCGGGTGAAGGCGACGAAGAAGAGGTACGCCAGCGTGAGCGCGAGGACCCCGATCCCGAACCCGGCCAGGGCCCGGTAGCGGTTCCGGACCATCTCCCGGGCTTCGAGCCACATGCTCGCCAGCAGGGCCGCCAGCGTGATCAGGAACACCGTCACGTAGATGATCGGGCTGATGAACAGCACGTTCAGCGGGTAGCTGACGACCGGTTCGACGCCCGCGGCGACCGCGGCGTCGGTCGCGTCCTCGACGACCCGGACCGCCCCGCCGGACAGCATGAACGGGACCAGCGAGAGGAACAGACGCTTGTCCCCGCCCACGTCCAGCCGGTCGAGCAACAGGTAGACCCCGCCGAGCATGAACACCAGCACGGCCATGTAGCCGAACGTCGAGACGGTCGTGTAGCCGGTCTCGGCGACGACGCCGGTCGCCGCCCGGCAGGCCGCGTCCGTGCCCAGCAGTTCGATCCCGTCGCCGGACAGGGCGGCACAGCGGGCGTTGTTGGCGTCCGAGTAGATCGGCCCCCAGAAGTACCGCCAGATGAACCGGTCGTAGACGCGCTCGGTGGCGACGACGGACCCGACCGCGAGCGCCGCCACGAGCGCGACGAACGCACCCAGCCAGGTCCGCTCCGTCAGGACCCGCTCGTTTTCCATGGCCGGTATCCCGCGCGTCACGCTGTTTAGCTTTCCGGTGCGTGGCCGAGCAGCGAGGGACCGGAGGTCCCTCGTACCACGCGAACGGGCGGCGAAGCCGCCCGTGAGCAGACGGAGGGAGGGCACGGAACTGACGAGCGGGGAACGAAGTGACCCGCGAGATGCGTTGGCGAGCCGACGACACGACCGCCGGCCGGCTCGCTACCCCGACTCGGCCGCTCGCGCGACCGCGCGAACCGCCTCGTGGGCCTCGCCGTTGCTCGCGACGATCCCCTCGCTGTCCCGGGTCCACGGCTCGCCCGCCAGATCCGTGACCGTCCCGCCGGCCCGCCGGACGAGGTGGATCCCGGCCAGCGAGTCCCACGGATCGGGCGTGTACGTCGAGAAGGCGGCGTCGAGCTCGCCGCTCGCGACGAACGACAGCGTCGCCTGCATGCTGCCGAACCGCCGGAAGTCGCCCAGGTCGTCGACGACCGACTCGGCGATGGCGCCCAGCTCGTCGCCGCTCCCGCGCTCGAAGCGGCCGACGGGCGCGACCGCGAACGTCTCCGGGTCGGTCCGGTCGCTGACCGACAGCGCCGACCCGTTGCGGGTGCCCGTCTCGGCCCCCGCGGCGTACATGTCCTCGGTCGCCGGCAGGTAGACGGCCGCCGCAGCCAGATCGCCGCCGGCCACCGCCGCGACCGCGGTCCCCCAGGTGCGCAGGCCGCGCGCGAAGTTCGCCGTCCCGTCGATCGGGTCGACGACCCACGTGTCCCCGCTCTCGGGGACGTCCGACAGGATCTCCGTCTCCTCGCCGGCCGGCCCCATCGGCACCGCCTCCTCTTCGCCGACGATCGCGTCGTTCGGGAACTCCGCGCGCAGCGTCGAGACGACCTGTCGCTGGGCGTCCCGGTCGGATTCGGTCACCAGGTCGTTCTTGTCCGCTTTCGTCTCGACCGCCAGGTCACCGCGAAACGCCTGCCGAGCGACGGCGCCGCCCGCCCGCGCCGCCCGCTCGGCCACCGCCACGCGTCTGTGTGCGTCGGTCACGGTCCGGTGTCCGGGCTCCGCGGAGAAATGCGCTGTGATGCGTCCGCTTCCGCTCTCGTGTACCGCCCTCACCGGCGATCGAACCCGTCGAGTCCGTCCAGCACCGGTGACGCGTCCGCCAGCAGCCCGTCCAGTTCCCGCACGCTCGCCGTCTCCAGTCGGTCGGGGTTAGCCAGCACCCGAACGGGCTGGGACCCGACGGGGACGAATCCGAGCCCGAGCTTCGCGGCCGTCGCGCGCAACCCCAGCCCCGCGTCGGCGTCGCCGGCGGCCACCGACCTGGCGGGGCTCTCGAAGGCTCGCGCGGCGCGGTCGAACCCCGAAATCGACTCCGTGACCGTCCGCCGGTCGACCCCGCGCCCGTCGGCCAGGTCGGCCAGCGCGTTCGAGAGGCTCGTCCGCAGTCCCGACTCGGTCCCGCGGTTGACGAACGACAGCTCCCGGTCGACCAGATCCGCGAGTCCCGTCACGCCCTCCGGGTTCCCGTCGGGGACGACCAGCCCCCACTCGCGGGACCAGCCGCCCAGTTCCGCCGCGTCCGCGATACCCTCCTCGTCGGCGTCGAAGGGGCCGGCGACGACGGCCACGTCGGGGAGCCCATCGCGCAGCTCGCGCAGTCCGCCGCGGGAGCCGCGAGCGAGATACCGCGGCCGCTCCAGTCGGTCGAGCAGCCGCGACAGTGCCGGGTCGTCCTCGCCGACGCCCAGCAGCGTCGGCGGGCGCACGTCCGGCGAGAACAGGTCGACGGTCACCTTCTCCCCGGCCGAGAGGCGGTTCGTGTCCGCGGGCACGTCGACGACGCCGTCGGCCGCGGTGAGCGTCGTCGTCGCGCCGCTGCCCTTGTCGACGGGGTAGACGAGCGTCTCGCCCGCCTCGTCCTCGACCAGCCCGACCGCGAGCAGGCGTCGGCGACCCTCCTCGGTGCGCTCGGTGACCGCCATCCGCCCGTCGACGCGAGCGGTTCGCGGCTCGGGGATCCCCGCGGACGACCGGATCGCCGGCGCGACGAACGTGCGGAAGATGGTCAGCGCCGACACCGGGTAGCCCGGCAGACCGACGTAGGCGGCGCCGTCGTTCCCGTCCCCGGCGTCGCTCCCGGCGCCGGGGTCGCCACCGATCCGACCGACGATCATCGGCTTGCCGGGCTTTATGGCGACGCCGTGCAACAGCAGTTCGCCCTGGTCCTCGATGACCCGATACACCACGTCGACGGCGCTGGCGCTGGTCGACCCCGAGGTCAACACGAGGTCGCAGTCGGCGGCCGCGTCGAGGAGCGTCTCCTCCATCGCGTCCGTGTCGTCGCCGACGTGGGGGTAGACGACAGGCTCGCCGCCGGCCTCCTCGACGGCGGTCGCCACGGCGTAGCTGTTCACGTCGTGGATCTGGCCGGCCCGGTGGTCCAGGTCCTCGCCGGGCCGGACGAGTTCGTCGCCGGTCGAGACGATGGCGACCCGCGGCGTCGCCCGGACCGGCACCTCGTCGACGCCCAGGGCCGACAGCAGACCGATCTCGCGGGGGGTCAACTCCGTGCCCGGACCGAGCGCCCGCTCGCCCGCCGCGATGTCCGCGCCGGCGAGCATGACGTTCTCGCCGGGGGTGACGGCCGTCTCGATACGGACGCGGCGGTCCGTTTCGTCGCTCTCCTCACCGTCGGCGCCCTCCCCACCGGATGGGGCAGTCAGTTCCTCGGTCCGCTCGACGATCACGACGGCGTCGGCGCCCTCGGGCATGACGGCGCCGGTCGATATCTCGGCGGCTTCACCCTCGTCGAGTGCCACGCCGGGCGTCTCGCCGGCGTGGACGCTCCCGACGACCGGGAGGGTGACGGGCTCTGCGTCGCTCGCGGTTCCACCGCTCGCCGTCGAGGCGCGCCGCGCCTCGCTCGCGCCGTACGTGTCGGGCGCTCGCACGGCGTAGCCGTCCATCGCGGCGCGGTCGAATCCGGGCACGTCCAGCGCCGCGTCGACCCGCTCGGCGAGGACCCGGCCGCGGGCGTCTTCGAGGGCCACGCGCTCGCTCCCCGCCGACAGGTCCAGCGAGGCGACCACCTCCCGGGCGCGCTCGGGGTCGGCCAGGTCGCGGAACTCCTTGCGGTCGCTCATACCGACGCCTCCCAGCGCTCGACGGAAACCGTTTCGCCCGCGGCCAGCCGTTCGCGTTCGGGCGCGACCGCGACCCAGCCGTCCGCCCGCGCGAGCGTCGACAGCGGTTCGTCCCTCACCGTGGACGCGACCGCAGCCGCGGTTTCGGCCCCGTCTCCGCCGTCACCGTCGAGCGCGACCGGGACGACCGACTCGACACCGGACTCGCTCTCGACCGGACCGGCGAGTTCGGCGGCCACGGTCCGCGGCTCGGGCGGTTCGCGCTCGGCCAGTCGGGCGACCGCGGGGGCGACCAGCCGCGTCGTCGCGACGAACGCCGCGACGGGGTCGCCGGGGATCGAGAGGACGGGGCGCTCGCGGACGACGCTCAGCGCCGCCGTCTCCGCGGGTTCGACCGCGACGCCGTCGACGAACACCTCGCCCAGCCCGTCGACCGCGTCGACGATCCGGTCGGACTCGCCGGCGCCGGTCCCGCCGACCGTCACGAGCAGGTCCTTCGTCAGGTCGCGCTCGACGGCCGGCCGGAGCGCGTAGGGCTCCGGCTCGACCGGGTCGCGGAGGACGACCTTCCCGCCGGCCCGCTCGACGAACTCGGCGACGGTCGTCCCGTCGGTCTCGACGACCTCGCCGGGTCCGGGGTCTCCACCGGTGAGGCCGCCGCCGACCGGGACGATCCCGACCGTCGGCCGCTGGCGGACCTCGACGCGCGTTCGCCCGACCGCGGTGCAGAGCGCCGGGTCCGACGGACCGATCCGGTCGCCCGCTCTCAGCACCGTCTCCTTGGCCGCCACGTCCGCCCCGGTCGACCGGACGCCCTCGCCGGGTTCGACCGGATCGGTGACCGACAGGCCGGCGCCGTCGGCGGTCGCCGAGTCCGTCTCCGGAGCGGCGACCGATTCGGTCCCGACCACGGCCGTCGCGCCGTCGGGGAGCGGCCGTCCGGCGTCGACGCGGACGGCCGCGTTCGCGTCGATATCGCTCCCGACGGCGAACACAGCGGGGTCGCGCTCGGTCGCGCCGTCGGTGTCGTCGGCGCGGACCGCGAAGCCGTCGCGGGCGGCCCCGTCGAAGCCGGGGACGGGACGACGGGCGGCGACGGACGCGGCGAGCGTGCGGCCGACCGCGGTGCTGACCGGCAGCGTCTCGGTCCGGTCGACCGGGGCGAGGTGTTCGTCGAGGCGCTCGCGGACCGTCGCGAGCGCGGGCGGGTCCGCCGTCGACCGGCGTCGTTCGTCCATATCGGTGGTTTCGGCGCCCGGCCAATAAGCGGTCGGGCGTCGCCGTTCGGCGGCCGGACGAGCGGGCCGCCCGACTCCCGCGACCGCCCGCCCGGGGTCGCGGTCCGACGCAGTCGGGCGGGTGCGACCGCGGGGTTTAACGCCGTCGCATCCTTAGCCCCGCTCATGTCAACGTTGCGTGATGCGCTCCGGGACCTGCCCGACGCGGTGTTCGCTGACGTGCTGGAGAGCGACGACGCGTACCTGCTGGTACTGGACCTGCCGGGCGCGACCGACGAGACGGTCGACGCGGCCGTCGAGGGCAGTCGCCTGCGCATCGAGGCACGCCGCGAGAAGGCGGTTCCCGCCGAGTTCGACTACGTCTCGGAGGAGCGGTCGCTGTTTCTCGACGTCGAACTCCCGCTCCCGCCGGGCGTGACCGGCGCGGGCGCCTCCGGTTCGATCGACCGGGGCGTCCTCGAACTCGAACTGCCGAAGGCGGAGGCCGCGCCGGAGACGCAGATACCGATCGACGACTGAACTTCACGTGAACCTACGCGCCTACTGGCGGTTCGTCGTCGTCACGTGGCAGTTCCTGCCGCTCCTGGTCGCGTACACGCGGGACCGCAACCGGTTCCTCCTCTTCGGCCGGAGCCGAACGGTCTCCGCCGAGACCCGTCGCGAGCGAGCGCGGGTCCTCCTCGACACGCTCCTGACGCTCGGGCCGACGTTCATCAAGCTCGGCCAGCTGCTCTCGACGCGGCCGGACGTGCTCCCGCCGGAGTACATCGAGGAACTCGAGGAGCTACAGGACCGCGTCCCGCCGGCCGACTGGGAGCGGGCCCGCGAGGTGCTGGAGGACGAAGTCGGGCCGGTCGACGAGACCTTCGACGAGTTCGACACCGAGGCCATCAGCGGGGCCAGCCTCGGCCAGGTGTACTACGCGACGACCGAGAACGGCGAGGTGGCGGTGAAGGTACGTCGGCCGGGGGTGAAAGACCTCATCGAGTCGGACCTGCGGGTGATCCGCTGGTCGCTGCCGATCCTGATGTACTTCGTCGACGAGTCGCGCTCGTTCTCCCTGCAGACGCTCGCCGACGAGTTCGACAAGACGATCCGCGAGGAGATGGACTACGGCCGCGAGGCGGAGATGCTGACCGAGATCCGCGAGAACTTCGCCGACGACTCGCGGATCCGGATCCCAGAGGTCGACGAGACCCGCTCGACGAAGCGGGTGCTCGCGATGGAGTACGTCCCCGGGACGAAGATCACCGACATCGAGGAGCTGGACGACCGCCGGCTCGACCGGACGGAGCTGGCCGAGACCCTCCAGGAGGCGTACCTCCAGATGATCATCGAGGACGGCGTCTTCCACGCCGACCCCCACCCCGGCAACCTCGCGGTGCAGGACGACGGGACGCTCGTCTTCTACGACTTCGGCATGAGCGGCTACGTCGACCCGTTCATCCAGGACAAGATCGTCGATTTCTACATCGCCGTCGCCGACCAGGACATCCAGGCGATCCTCGACACGCTCGTCGAGATGGGGACGCTCAGTCCGGAGGCCGACCGCAAGGTGATGGCCGACGTGCTCGAACTCGCCATCGCCGACGCCCGCGGCGAGGACATCGAGCAGTACCGCGTCCAGCAGATCGTCCAGCAGGTCGAGGACACCATCTACGACTTCCCGTTCCGCCTGCCGGCCAACCTCGCGCTCGTCCTCCGAGTGGCGACCGTCGTCGAAGGGGTCTGTGTCACGCTCGACCCGGACTTCGACTTCATCGACGTGGCCACGGGGTATCTCCGCGAGCAGGGCTTCCTCGCCGACACGGCTCGCGAGTACGTCCAGGACCGCGCCGACGAGGTCCAGGAGGCCGCGAAATCGGCCGTCCGGACGCCGCCGAAACTGGAGGAGGCGCTCGACCAGGCCGTCAACGAGGACCTGCGGGTCGAGGTCGACATCCGGGACTCACAGAGGCTCCTCGACCGGATCGCCAAGCGGCTCATCTACGGGATGGTGCTGGCCAGCGCCGTCTTCTCCTCGGCGGTCCTCGTCGCCTTCGAGCAGTTCGTCGCCGCCGCCGTCGCGGTCGGCTTCACGGTCCTCGTGGGGCTGCTCCTGTTTCTCTCCTTCCGCGACCGCGAGGGGATCCGCGCCCAGCCGCAGTTCACTCGACAGAGCATGCGCGAGGGCGACCGCGAGCGGTAGCGACGGCTCGGAGGTTTTACCGCGGGGTCGAACCGCCCGGATTTCCGGGTCGGAGCCGTTCCGTACCGTTTATACCGGTCGCTCGTTTACGGCGCGGTATGGCAACGAAGCAGGTCGAGGTCCGCGATCTGGACGAGGGCAGCTACGTCATGATCGACGACGTGCCCTGCACGATCAACGCATACAGTACGGCCAAACCCGGCAAACACGGCAGTGCGAAGGCCCGCGTCGAGGCCGAGGGCGTCTTCGACGGCAAGAAGCGAAACCTCTCGCAGCCGGTCGACGCGAAGATCCGCGTCCCGATCATCAACCGCAAGCAGGGGCAGGTCGTCTCGACCTCCGGCGGCGACGAGGCGCAGGTCATGGACCTGGAGACGTTCGACACCTTCACGCTCGCGCTCCCCGACGGCGTCTCGATGGAACCCGACGACGAGATCGAGTACCTCGAGATGGAGTCCCAGCGCAAGATCGTCTGAGGCCCGAGTAGAATGTTCCCCGGCGCGGCCGCCGCGCGGGCCGACGCAGCGTACGCGCTCGTCGGCGCACCGCTCGACGCCTCCACCTCGTTCGAGCCCGGCGCCAGGTTCGGCCCGGACCGCGTCCGCCGCTACGCCGAGGCCTTCGACGACTACGACCACCGTACCGACCGGCACTTCTCCGAGCTGAGCGTCTACGACCACGGCGACATCGGTCCCACCGCCGACACCGAGGAGTATCTCACCTACCTCCGCGGGACCTGCGGGGACCTCCGTGAGGAGGGGGCCGTCCCGCTGCTCGTCGGCGGCGAGCACACCGTGACCGTCGCCGGCGTCCGCGCCGCCGACCCTGACGTGTTCGTCTGTCTCGACGCCCATCTCGACCTGCGGGAGTCCTACGCCGGTGACCCGCTCAGCCACGCGACGGTGACCCGCCACGCCCTCGACGTCGCCGACCGGGCCGTGGTCCTCGGCGCGCGCACCGGGAGCGAGGCCGAGTGGGAGCGAGCGAGCGAGGCGGACGTGACGGTCGTCGACCCCGCGGACGTGGCCGACTGGGAGCCCGACTTCGACGCCGACGAGTCGGCCTATCTCAGCGTCGACATCGACGGGTTCGACCCGGCCTACGCGCCCGGGACCGGAACCAAGGAGCCGTTCGGGATCGAACCGAGGGAGGGACGGCGCGTCGTCCGCGAGGTCGCCCCGCACGCGGCGGGGTTCGACGTGGTCGAGGTCAACGACCGCGACGACGGCCAGGCGGCGGTGCTGGCGGCGAAACTCCTGCGGGCGTTCGTCTACAGTCACGCGGCGGATCGATAGGGGGCGGGGGGTCGCACCGACTGTTTTACGTCGGCCGAGATACAGGGTGGAGGCATGGACCGACTCTCGTCATGTTACTTCTGTGGCGCCGCGCTGGACGCCACGCTCGAAGAGCACCCCGTCGTCCCGTCGGCGCTCCACCCCGGGACCGACGCCCAGAAGACGGTCGTCCTCTGTCGTACCTGTCAGCGGAAGCTCGACGCCGTCCTCGACACCGTCGTCGACGCCGTCGAGGCGAACGCCGGCGACGTGGCCGCCGCCAGCGGGCCGGACGAGTCGGCGGGTTCGGGGGACTCGGCGGGTTCGGGAAACTCGGCGGCTTCGGGGGACACCTCCCAGGGGGACATCGAGTCGACGCTCGGCGACGACGAGGAGATCCTGACGCCGCTGGGCGACGAGGAGCCGAGCGCCGAGGAGGCCGCCGAGGCCTCGGAGATGGAGTTCGGCGACGACCGCGCGGCCGGCGAGGAGCCCGATTCCGAGGACGAGTCGGACGACGGCGACGGCCCGTCGAAGGCGCGCAAGTACACCCGCTCGCGCGGCGCGGGGTTCCGTAAGGAGGACGACGGCCCCTCCGAGACGGGGTCGCTCACGGGCGGCGCGTTCGAGGACGACGAGGACGCTCCCGCCGGCGGCTCGGCCTCGTCGGGCGACGACTCGGATGACCCGCTGGCCGGCGGCTCGACCGACGAGTCGGCCCGGGGCGGGGCCGACGAGTCCGGGTCCGGCGGACAGTCGAGCGGGAGTGCGTCGGACGGCGGGTCCGCCGAGCAGTCGAGCGGGAGTGCGTCGGACGGCGGGTCCGCCGAGCAGTCGAGCACCGGGGCCGACGACGGTGACGCGTCGGGTTCGGGCGGCGACGGCGAGCACCGCGTCTCGATGAGCCGCCTGGAGAACACCAAGGTGATGCGGCTGCTGGAGAACCGGGAGTTTCCCGTCGACAAGGCGGAGTTCGTCACCGTCGCGGCCAACGCCTACCAGGTCTCCCAGAGCGACTGCGAGAAGGTGATCGACCTGGCCGTCGAGCACGACCTCCTGCGCGAGGAGAACGGCCAGCTCTACGCCGGCGACGCCTGAGTCGCCGGGTCCCGTCCGGCCCCGGGTCTCGCCGGTCGAGAGCAGCCGCAACCACTACAGTCCCGTCCGGCGAACCGCGAGCCATGGACCTCTCGACGCTGTGCGAACGGTACGGCGAGCGACTGGCGCTCGACGACTACGCCGACGTGGACGCCAGCCCGAACGGACTGCAGGTCGGCCCCGACGAGAAACCCGTCGAGACCGTCGCGTTCGCCGTCGACGCCGTCGAGGCGACGATCGAGGTCGCCGCGGAGCGCGACGCGGACGTGCTCGTCGTCCACCACGGGGTGTCCTGGGGCGGCATCGAGCGCGTGACCGGCACCGAGTACGGCCGCGTCGCGCCGCTGGTCGAACACGACGTGGCGCTGTACGCCGCGCACCTGCCGCTCGACGGGCACCCCGACCTCGGCAACGCCGCCGGCGTCGCCGACACGCTCGGCCTCGTCGACCGCGAGCCGTTCGGCGAACTCGGCCCCGTGACGATCGGACAGCGGGGTCGACTCGAATCCCCCGTCGACCGGGACGACCTCGCCGAGACGCTGACGGCCGAACTCGACACCGGCGGGCGGCCCGTCCCCGTGCTCGACTTCGGCCCCGAGACCGTCGAGGACGTGGCGGTCGTGACCGGCGCCGGGGCAGACTGGCTCGACGAGGCCGTCGAGACCGACGCCGACGCGTTCGTCGTCGGCGAGGGCAAACACCGCGTCTACCACGAAGCCCGCGAGGCGGGGCTCAACGTATATCTCGCCGGTCACTACGCCACCGAGACCTTCGGTGTCCGCGCCCTGCGTGACCTCGCCGCGGAGTGGGGTCTGGAGACGACCTACGTCGACCACCCGACCGGCCTCTGAACGCGCATCTCGAGTCGCGTCGGAGCGGCCTCGCCGGACGGGGCCGAGGTCGTCGCCGCGGACGGTCACCCGTCGGCGTCGGAGACGGACAGCTCGAACCACCAGTCGACCACGGTCGGGTCCGAGTTCGTTCCGCCCTCCTCGGCGGGTTCGGTCCACAGCGCGACCGACACGTCGAACCGGTAGGTTCCCGGCCGCAGGTAGCCGTCGACGGTGTAGTCGTCCCAGACCTCGTAGGTCGTCGCGACCGTCTCGCCGGACCCGAAGGGATACCTTCCGCAGCCGTAGCCGTCGAACCCGACGCCGTCCCGCGGCGGCAGATCGCGAGTCCAGCACTCGCCCGCGCGGTCGGTCGGCGTGTCGTTCGCTCGGTAGAGCCACAGGCCGTTCGGGTCGCTGCGGGCGGCGTCCCGGTTCAGGAGGTGGCATCGACCGTCGTCGGCCACGTCGATCTCGCGGTCCGGTCCGTCGTTGCGAAGCGCGACGGCCACCCGCGCCGGCGCCCCCGCCGTCGACCGCTCGCGCTCGGCCGTGACTGTCGCCGAGACCCCGATCTCATCGGGTATCGTCGCCGCCGTCGCGAGTTCGACCCGTCGCGGTCCGGGCTCCGCACACGTCGGCGGCGTCTCGGTCTGAGTAGCCGTCCGGTCGGGTGAACCGGGGCCTCGACAGCCGGCGAGCGCGGTCGAGGCGCCCAGCGAGGCGAGGACCGCTCTGCGGCGCATATCCCCGATTCCGTCTCGACCGGTATAGGCTTCCGGGAGCCACCGGCCGGTTCGGCCCGCACGTTGGGGCCGCCGTGGTACTACCCCACACCCGATACGTACATTGTGAAACTATCTCACGACGCTCGAAACGGACGAAAACGGCGGATCGGACGTATCCGATTGGAAACGCTTTAGCCCGCCGCTCGGATACTGCGGGCAATGAGTTACCGCATCGGACTCGTCGGCAAGCCCTCGGTGGGCAAGTCGACGCTGTTCAACGCCGCGACGATGAACGACGTGCCGGAGGGCGCGTATCCGTTCACGACGATCGACCCGAGCGTCGGCGAGGCGTACGTCCGCGTCGACTGCGCCGCCCCGGAGTTCGAGCACTCCTGTACGCCCAACACGGGCTACTGCGAGGAGGGAACCCGGTTCGTCCCGACGAAACTCGTCGACGTGGCGGGGCTGGTCCCGGGCGCCCACGAGGGGCGCGGGCTGGGCAACCAGTTCCTCTCGGACCTCAACGAGACCGACGTGCTCGTCCACGTCGTCGACTTCTCCGGCGAGACCGACATCGAGGGCGAGGCCACCGAGGACCACGACCCCCGCGACGATATCGACTTCCTGGAGGAGGAACTGGACATGTGGTACCTCGATATCCTGGAGAAGGGCATCGAGCGCTACCGGTCGGGCTATCAGGGCGAGGATCGGGATATCGAGGTCGACCTCGCCGAGCAGATGAGCGCCTTCGGCACCAACGAGGACGAGATCAAACAGGTCGTCCTCTCGCTGGGGCTCGGACTGGACCCCGACGAGTGGGAGGAGTCGGACCGCGAGGCGCTCGCCCGCGAGATCCGTCTGCGGACGAAGCCGATGGTCGTCGCCGCGAACAAGATGGATAAGCCGGTCGCCCAGAAGAACTTCGACGAGATCACCGCGGAGGACGAGTACGACCACCTCACCTTCGTCCCCGTCTCCGCCCACGCCGAGAAGGCGCTCAAGTCCGCCGACGAGCAGGGCGTCGTCGACTACCGCCCGGGCGACCCCGAGTTCGAGATCGTCGGCGACCCGAGCGACGAACAGGAGGCGGGGCTCGAGCAGATCCGAGAGTTCGTCACCGAGTACGAGGGCACCGGCGTCCAGCGCGCGCTGGAGACCGCGCTGTTCGACGTGCTCGACGCCATCGCCGTCTTCCCCGGCGCGGAGAAACCCCAGGAGGACGGCACCTTCCTGCAGGACTGTTTCGTCCTCCCGGACGGCTCGACCGCCGAGGACTTCGCCTATTTCCTGCACACCGACATCGGCGAGGGGTTCCTCCACGCGACCGACATCCGCTCCGGTCGGCAGGTCGCCGCCGACACCGAACTGGACCACCGCGACGTGGTCGAGATCACGACGACGAACTGACCCGGCCGCGACCCGCGTCGGCGCGACCCGGCGCGGTCGCCGGGGAGCGAGCGATTGAATAGATCCCGCGTGTTCTCACCGCTATCGTGACGGCGCCGCCCTACGACGGGATCGACACCCACGACGACCTCCTGGCGTGGTCCCGCGCGTATTGCAAGAAGGTCCGCCGCGAGTGGCTGGTCGACGTGCGCTTCGACCTCGTGGAGTGGGAGATCTCGACCCGCGCGAAACGGCGCGCCGCCGCGCTCAAGCGCCCGAATATCCCCGAGGCGGCGGTCGGGACGCCGATCGACTGGGAGACCGCCGAGGCCGCGGGCGGTCGCGTCGCCGACGGGCGTCCGTTCCCGGCCACGCTCTCGCTGACGTGGGACGCCTTCGACGCCTTCGACCGCGCCGAGTGGGAGTCGACGCTCCGGCACGAACTCGTCCACCTCGAACAGTACCAGCGCTGCGGCACGACGGGGCACGGGTCGGCGTTCGAGGAGCGAGCGCGCGAACTCGACACCGAAATTCACTGCGAGAGCTTTGCCGAGGCGAAGTACGTCCTCCGCTGTGAGTCATGCGACGCGCTGGTCGCCCGCCGCTATCGCGACTGTAAACTCGTCCGACGGGCCGAAGAGTATCGGTCCTCGTGTTGCGACGCCGCGCTTGCGGTCGAGTAGTCCGCGCCGGCACTCACCACGGGAAGATCGATCGGAGTCGATCGAGGATGTCCCGTTGATCTGCCTCCGTGGATTCTGCTTTTAGCGACCCGTCTGGGTTGAGATCCGGACTATCGTCGCCACCAGCGTCGTCGTACGTCGGTCTCTCGATCTCAGCTAGATCGAGCGTATCGGGGGCATCTATGCCGTCGCTTCGACGCCGAAGTTCGTCTTCCGACACCGGTTCCATGATGTTGTGACCACAGGATCGGCATTGGTTGGGATTGCTAGTATGGAGCGTAGAGCACCGGTCGCAAGCCCATGCAGTCGTCATCGGTTATTGCCCGTTCAACATCGAAGTAGATGTCATTTTCCCCGGATTCGTGAGTCTTCTAAACCATCGCGCCGGTGTCCTCGTCGAGGTGGTCGCGGGCGTACGCGACGAGCCGGTCGGCGTACGACGAGAAGAGCGGACAGCGAACGTCCGTGTCGGCCAGCGCTCGACGGGTGTTCTCGTCGGTGTACGTAGTGGGCTGGGAGAGGTAGGGAAGCGCCGCCGGTTCGACCCCCAGTGCGTCGGCGACGCCGGGCACCCGCTCGGTCGCGACGCGGGCGAGCCTCGCCGTCCCGCGGACCGGCAGGACTCGCCGCCCGGCCGCCCGCCCGAGCGCCCGGACGAGTTCCAGTATCGTCGGCGGATGGGGGTTACAGAGCTGGTAGACCTCCCCGACCGACTCCTCGCGGGCCGAGATGGCGGCCATCGCGTCGACCACGAAGTCGCGGGGGACGACGTTCAGCCGCGTCGCCGACGGGCGCAGCGGCACGGGGACGGCGGCGACGGGCCACTGCCGGAGGAGCAGCTTCAGCAGGTAGTACGGACCGTCGAACTTCTGGGTCTCGCCCGTCCGACTGTCGCCGACGGCGATGGCCGGTCGGTAGACCGTCGCGGGGAGCCCGTCGGTCATCGCGGCCTGGACGAGCCGCTCGGCCTCGAACTTGGTGGCCTCGTAGTGATTGTGGAAGGACTGGCCCACTGCCAGGTCCCGATGGGTGAAGGTCCCGTCGTAGCGACCGCTGACGTAGCAGGTGCTGACGTAGTGAAAGCGGTCGGCGTCGGCCCGAGCCGCGAGGTCGAGGACGTGACTGGTCCCGTCGACGTTGACGCGCTCGGCCAGCGGGCGGGCGACGCCCAGGTCGTAGACTGCGGCGAGGTGGTAGACGACGCGCGTCTCCCGGCGGAGTCGCTCGTAGTCGTCGACGGCCAGTTCGGGGTCGGTGACGTCGCCCTCGACCAGCCGGATCCGGTTCCGTGGGACCCCCGCGTCGTCGGTCAGGGTGGCGGCCCGCCGGGCGGCCGCCTCGCGGTACTGCGTCTGGACGAGACAGGCGACGGGCTCGTCGCTCCGTCCGAGCAGCCGCTCGACGAGCGCGGAGCCGAGGAAGCCGGGGAAGCCGGTCACCAGTCGCACGGTCACTCCCTCCACGGGCGGGGGAGCGAGCGGTCGCGCAGCCAGCGCAGCGGGCCGAACGTCGCGGTCGCGGCCGCGGCGGCGAGGCGGTTCGGGACCGCGTCGGGGAACGCCAGCGGATGGCCGCGCTGGGTCACGACCGTGCGCGAGTCGGTGTAGTCGCGGATCCCCTCGCGGCCGTGGCGGCGACCGACGCCCGAGTCGCCGACGCCGCCCATCGGCGCGTCCGTCGAGGCCCACATCGCCCGGTAGCCGTCGTTGACCGAGACCGTCCCGGCCTCGATCCGGCGAGCGACCCGTTCGCCGCGGGCGGGGTCGCCGGTCCAGACGCTCGCGTGGAGGCCGTACTCGGTGTCGTTGGCCCGTCCGACCGCCTCGTCGACGCCGTCGACGGGGACGAGCGAGACGACCGGCCCGAACGTCTCACGGCTCGCCGCGGTGGCGTCGGCGGGGAGTTCGGTCAGCACCGTCGGCTCGTACACCCACGGGCCCACGTCCTCGCGTCGACGCCCGCCGGTCTCGACGGTCGCACCGCGTTCGCGAGCGTCGGCGACGTGCGATTCGACGGTGTCGAGTTGGGCCTCGCCGATCAGCGACCCCACGTCGGGCCCCCAGTCGAGGCCGACGCCGAGGGACTGACGCTCGCTCGCGGCGACGAACCGCTCGCGGAACTCGGCGAACCGGGAGCGGTCGACGTAGACGCGTTCGGTCGCGATGCACAGTTGCCCGGCGTTGGCGAACGAGCCGTTGACGAGCCCGCGGACCGCCTTCGAGAGGTCGGCGTCGTCGAGGACGACGGCCGGGTTCTTCCCGCCGAGTTCGAGCGAGGCGTCGATCAGGTGCTCGCCGGCCAGTGCCGCGACCTCGCGGCCGACCGCGGTGGAGCCGGTGAACCGGAGGTGATCCACGCGGGAGATCAGCGGTTCGCCCAGCCGCTCGCCGTCGCCGGTGACGACCCCGAGCAGCCCCTCGGGTAGCCCCGCCGATTCGAGTAGTTCGACCGCGCGGAGCGCCGAGAACGGCGTCGCCTCGGCGGGCTTGAGGACGGCGCCGTTGCCGGCCAGCAGCGCGGGCAACAGGTCCGAGACCGCGAGCGTGAGCGGGTAGTTCCACGGCGAGATACAGCCGACGACGCCGACGGGGTCGGCGTACTCGACCGCGCGGGTGAGCCCGGGGACCGCGCCCGTCCGCCGGGTCGGTTCGAGGTGGTCGGGCCCGTCGCGGGCGTAGTAGTCGGCGGTGGCGACGAGGTCGAACACCTCTTCGAGGGCGTCGAACCGCGCCTTGCCCGTCTCGACCTGGACGATATCGAGCAGGTCCGAACGGTTCGTGGTCACCGCGTCCGCGAACCGCCGGAGGACTTCGGCGCGCTCGGCGAGCGGTCGGGCGGCCCACTCGGCCTGGGTCTCCCTCGCTCGTTCGACCGCGGCGGCCGCGTCCTCGGCGGTACAGGACGGGACGGACCCGACCGACTCCCCGGTGATCGGCGAGCGGACAGCGAGCGAATCGCGGTCGCCGACCGTCGTGACGCCCGTCCGAAGGCGCCGCTGGCGACCGTCCGACAGGACCGACCCGACCTTCGACGAAGCCATGCCGGTAGCAAGGAGGCCACCCATTTCGGTGTTTCCCGCGACCCCGCGACCTCGTGGCCGTCCGCCGTCACCGGCTTGCGGTCCGACCCTCCGGACCGGGGGGACGGCCCCGGACCGCGACGGACCGTTCCGGATCGCGGGCTTGAAGCGCGCGGGCGGCCGACGGGGGAGCAATGACCGACGAGACGCCCAGAGAGACGTTCGAGCACGACCCGATCGGCCACGCGGAAGCCCGAGCGGGGATGACGGTCGGCGAACTCGCCGACGAGTACGGGTCGGCCGGCATCGGCGCGAGCGCGCTCCACGAGGCCGTCGACGTGTACGCCGAGATGCTCGGCGACGACGACGTGACCAACTTCTTCGGCCTCGCGGGCGCGATGGTGCCGACCGGGATGCGCCGCATCGTCGCCGACCTCATCCGCGACGGCCACATCGACGCGCTCGTGACGACCGGCGCGAACCTCACCCACGACGCCATCGAGGCCATCGGCGGCAAACACCACCACGGGCAGGTCCACGCCGAGGGCAAGACCGAGCGCGAGCACGACGAGCGCCTCCGCGACGAGGGCGTCGACCGCATCTACAACGTCTACCTCCCCCAGGAGCACTTCGCGCTGTTCGAGGGCCACCTCCGCGACGAGGTGTTCCCGCCGCTCGAAGCCGAGTGCGAGGAGCGCGCCGGGGACGGCGGAACGGGTGCGGTCAGCATCCAGCGGTTCACCGAGGAACTCGGCCGGGCGAACGTCGAGGTGAACGACGCCGAGGACATCGAGGAGGGGGCGGGCGTCGCCGCGGCGGCCTACGAGAACGACGTGCCGATATACTGCCCGGCGGTGCAGGATTCGGTGTTGGGGCTGCAGGCGTGGATGTACTCCCAGACGAGCGAGTTCACGTTGGACGCCCTCTCGGACATGACGACCATCACCGACCAGGCGTTCGACGCCGAGAAGGCGGGCGCGATGGTCGTCGGCGGCGGCGTCCCGAAGAACTACACGCTCCAGACGATGCTGGTGGCGCCCGACGCCTACGACTACGCCGTCCAGCTGACGATGGACTCCCCCGAGACCGGCGGGCTCTCGGGCGCGACGCTCGACGAGGCGCGCTCGTGGGGGAAGTTGGAGAAGGCCGCCCGCAACGCCTCCGTCTACGCCGACGCGACGATCACGCTCCCGCTCGTCGTCGCCGCCGCGCGCGAGCGGGTCGCGAGCGGCGAAGGCGACCACTAAGCGACCCACACCCGATCGGTACACGACCGCTACTCACTCGCTCGGCCGCTCACGCGTCCCGTTCGCCCGCGCTCGAAGGATTTACTCGCGTTTTAATAATTAATTCTATGTGCTCGATTAGCAAACGAACGGAGGATATCGCATCTTTATCACGGACGGATGTGATCGATCGGGTACGATGTCACAACACGGGACGGTCATGGAGTCCCCGACAGCGGCGCTCGCGGACCCCCGATCGGCGGACAACGTCGAGTACGACCCGTCGTTCGCGTCGTTGCGCGAGAACTCGGTCGACCTGGAGACGACGACGGAGTACGGCTCTCCCTCCTACGTGAGCGACCACCGGTCGCGCAACGCCGACCGGACGGAGAACGCGCTCGACCGCGACTTCGGTCCCGCCGACTACGGTCACGTCGAGACGGCCGTCGACGCCGCCGCGGACCGCGAGATGGTCTGTCTGGACCGGCAACTGGGCCGCCATCCCGACAACACCTACGTCTGTCGCTACTACGTCCCGGCGGAGTACAGCCGCATCGCGCTGGCGTGGGCGAAGCTCTTCGAACCCGCCCCCGCCGACGCCGACCCCGACTTCGTGACGGTCCAGGTCCCCGACGCCGACGAGGTCGCCGTCCGCGTGCTCCCCGAAGAGGGGTTCACCGCGGTCCTCGGCACCGACTACACCGGCGAGGCCAAGAAGTCGTTCCTGCGGCTGTTCATGTTCGACGCCAAGCGCCAGGGCGGCCTCGGCCTCCACGCCGGCACCAAGCGGGTCCGGATCCGGCGCAGCGAAGACGACGAGCCCGCGACCGACGACGCCGACCTGGAGACGGTCGGGCAGGTCTTCCTCGGCCTCTCGGGGACCGGCAAGTCGACGCTCACCGCGCACGACCTGGGCCTCGAAGCGCCCGAAGACGCGACGATGCTCCAGGACGACGTCTGCGCCCTGCGTGAGGACGGGACCGTGGCCGGCAGCGAGGGCGAGGGCCTGTTCATCAAGACCATCGGTCTCGACCACGACGAGCAGCCGGACCTCTACGAAGCCGCGACCCACGAGTCGGCGGTGCTGGACAACGTCGACGTCGCCGAGGACGGCACGGTCGACTTCGACAGCGACGCTCACACCGCCAACGGTCGCGCGGTCGTCCTGCGCGAGCAGCTCCCCTCGGCCGACGAGGAGATCGACCTCCCGTCGGTCGACCAGGTCTTCTTCATCACGCGCAACCCCGCGATGCCGCCGCTGGCGAAGCTCTCGCCGGAGGAGGCCGCGGCGGCGTTCATGCTCGGCGAGTCCGTCCAGACGAGCGCCGGCGACCCCGACAGCGCGGGCGAGGCCATCCGCGTCGTCGGCACCAACCCCTTCATCGTCGGCAGCGAGGGCGAGGAGGGCAACCGCTTTCGCGACCTCGTCGCCGACCTCGACGCCGACGCGTACCTGCTCAACACCGGGTCCGTCGGCGATCGCGACGTCAGCGTCGACGACACGGTGACCCTGCTCCGCGAAGTCAGTCGCGGGCGCGTCGACTGGACCGACGACCCGACCACGGGCCTGACCGTCCCCGACTCCGTCCCGGAACTGGACGTGAGCCGGTTCGACGTGGGCGACGCGCTCGACGACGCCGACGAGCAGATAGCCGAGCTCCGAGAGGAGCGCCGGGAGTACCTCGCCGAGTTCGAGGACCTCGACGACGCGATCCGGAACGCGGTCTACTGAGTCGGTAGCGACGGACGGAAGCGGACTCGGTGGGCTCGGAGGATGGGCCGGTCGCCGACGGGAGACGCCGGGCGGTCGGCGACGGCCGAGCGTCGGCGGGGATCAGACTTCTTGCGCTCGTTCCCTGGAGACTTCGGCGATACCGCTGTTGGCCGAGCAGGTCGGACAGGCGTGGACGTCGCCGCCCTCGTCGGCGAAGACGCGCGCGAACTGTTCCGAGACGTGCGTGTCGCAGTGGGCACAGACTGGCATGGGTAGGGGTTCCCGGACTGGCGTCCGTCCGAAAACAGGTCTCGATCCGTACAAGACGGTTTTCCGACCTGGGACCCAAATTCCCCCGAATTGCGGTCGAAATTCGACTCAGAAGGGCTGTCTCCGCGAGTCGTGCGTCACGCTCTCGATACCGAAACCGGTGACACGGGGCTGTCAGGCGTCGCCGGTTTGGGGCTGTCAGGCGTCGCCGGTTCGGGGCTGTCAGGCGTCGCCGGTTCGGGGCTGTCAGGCGTCGCCGGTTCGGGGCCGTCAGCTGTCGCCGCGGGCGCGGTCGACGAACTCGTCGGGGAGGTCGTCGATCTCTCCGGCCTGGACGGCCCAGAGGTTGGCGTAGAGGCCGTCTTCCTCCAGCAGTTCCTGGTGAGTCCCCCGTTCGACGACCCGACCGTCCTCCAGCACGAGGATCGTCTCGGCGTCGGTCACCGTCGAGAGGCGGTGGGCGATGACGAAGGTCGTGCGGTCGGCGGCCAGGCGGTCCAGCGAGCGCTGGATCAGGACCTCCGTCTCGGTGTCGACGGCGGAGGTCGCCTCGTCGAGGATCAGGATGTCCGGGTCCTGCAGGACGGTGCGGGCGATGGAGATGCGCTGGCGCTGGCCGCCCGAGAGGCGGGCGCCGCGCTCGCCGACCTGCGTGTCGTAGCCGTCGGAAAGGTCGGTGATGAACTCGTGGGCTTCGGCGGCTTTGGCGGCCTCTTCGATCTCCTCGCGGGAGGCGTCGAACTCGCCGTAGCGGATGTTCTCGGCGACGGTGCCGTCGAAGAGGTACGTCTCCTGGCTGACGTACCCGATCGACTCGCGGAGGCTCCCGACGGTCACGTCGCGGATGTCGTGGCCGTCGACGCTGATCGCGCCCTCGTCCACGTCGTACAGCCGCATCAGGAGCTTGACGGCCGTGGACTTGCCGGCGCCGGTCGGCCCGACGTAGGCGACCGTGTCGCCGGCGTCGGCGTCGAAACTCACGTCCCGGAGGATGGTCTCCTCGCCGTCGTAGGAGAAGGCCACGTCGTCGTAGGCGACCTCGCCGTCGACGGCGTCGAGTTCGACGGCGTCCGGGTCGTCCTCGATGCGGACCGGCGTGTCCATCAGTCCGAAGATGCGCTTGCCGGAGGCGCGGGCGTTCTCGGTCCAGTCGATGATGTTCGAGATCTGGGCCAGCGGGTCGATGAACCGCTGGGTCATGAAGATGAACACGACGAAGTTCCCGACGGTGAGCTCGCCGGAGAAAAAGAGCGGCGGGCCGGAGAACAGCCACAGGCCGCCGACGATGAACGTCGTCGCGAAGGAGAGGCCGGCGAGCATGCGCATCCCCGGTCGATAGACGAAGGCGATCTTCAGCACGTCGATGTTGGTGGTGTAGAAGTTCCAGGAGGCCTCCTCGACGCGCTCGGTCTCGAACTCCTCGGTGTTGGCGGTCTTGACGAGCTGCATCCCCCCGATAGAGTTCTCCAGGCGGGTGTTCAGGTCGCCGATGCTCGAACGGACCGCGTCGTACCGCGGCGCGACCGTCCGGCTGAACCACCAGGTGAAAAGCGCCATCACGGGGACGGCGACCAGCGTCACCAAGGCGAGTTGCCAGTTGATCCACAGCAGGAGCCCGCCGATGGCGAGCACCATGATGATCAGGCGGGTGCCGTTCTTCAGCGCCTGGTCGAGAAAGCGCTCCAGGTTGGTCGCGTCCTGGTTGAGGATGGACATCGCCTCGCCGGTCTCCTGCTCGTCGAAGAAGGCCATGTCCAGTTCCTGCATCCGCCGGAACGTGTCGACGCGGACGGCGTGGAGCGACCGGTGGGCGAAGACGTCGCTCGTGATCCCCTGCGCCCAGGTGCAGACCGCCGTCAGGACGAACGCGGCGACGATGAGGGACACGGAGAACCAGAACTGCGCCTCCGGCTGGTTCGGGATCCACGACGCCGGGACGAGCGGTAGGTCGTAGGCGCCCGTCTCGTTGAACACCGCGTCGATGGCCGTCCCCAGGACGAGCGCGGGCACCAGCGCCGACAGCCGCGCGACCAGGTTCATCGCCACCGCGACGGCGAACCAGTGGATCCGCGGCAGGCCGTACTCCCTGAACACCCGCCGGAGCGGCGCCTCTACCTCGTCGATACGGTCTTGCACTGCGACGGTGGTGCCCTCGGACATTCGGTCGTCTCGCCACTGTCGATAGACCCGCAAAAGCGTTTGCATCACGGAAGATCGATAGGTCAGATACCGGAGAGACGCTCCGGGACCCGCGCACGGGCCGCTTCGGGCTCGCGGACCCGCGACGCCACCTGTCAGTTAGCGATCAGCGGTGAGGACCGGGGCCGGTCCGGAGCGGTCGACGCCGACCGGTCGGTCGAACGTCTCCAGCAGCGCGCGCTCGGTGGCGACGTGGTCGGAGATCCCGGGGACCGCGACGCGGCCGCCGGTGACGGCGAGAAAGACGAGCAGTTGGTCCGCGAGGTGGGCGTCGACCGCGGCGCCGCCCCCGCGGAAGCGCCGCACCTGGTCGGTGACCTCGGCGGCGACTTCCTCGGCCGGTTTGCCCGGCGCACCGTACGCGTCGAGCCCGGCCAGCGGCCGTCGCGGCCCCGACCCGGCGCTACCCGACTCCGACCCGTCGGTCCCCATCGGCGCCCCGTCCAGCCGGACGACCAGGGCCGAACCGGGGCTGTCGCTCGCGACGTATCCGGTCCGGTGCTCGACGGTCTCGATCCCGAGCCCGTGGAGCGCGTCGGTCGCGGCGTCGGCCTGGCGCTCGGCCACCTCGGCGTCGGCAAGGTCCGCCGCCGCCTTCGAGTAGACCCGGGCCGCCGTCGGCTCCAGCGGCCCGGCGAGGTCGACCCGTGACAGGTCGGAGGGCCACAGGTGCAGCGTCGCGCGGCCGCCGCCCGCGGGATAGAAGCCGGCCCGGTCGAGTTCGACGGCGGCCGCGAGCCCGAACTGCCGGAGCAGCGGCAGTTTGACCGCGCGGTAGTAGGCCAGCGGCGGCGACCACGCCACGTCCGTCCCGCCCGTCGCCGTGACCGTGAGCGGCTCATCGATCGTCGCCGCCAGCGGGAGGAGCGTGTCGAACAGCAGCGTGAGGCTCCCGGCGGTCCCGATATCGGCCTCGTAGCGGCCGCCCGAGACCGCTTCGGGTTCGAACGTGACCGTCTCCGACCCTCGCTCGGCGCCCTCGACCTCGGCGTCGGCGACAGCCGCCGCCGTCTCGACCGCGGCGAGGTGCTGGGCGCCCAGTCCGGGTTCCGAGCGGTTCCCCCGGACGTGTTCGATCTCGACGGGTTCGTCGTCGAGTACAGACAGCGTGAGCGCGGTCCTGACGAGCTGGCCGCCCCCGTCGCTCCCGTCGACCTCCAGCATGCTCCGGGGTAGCTCGCGGTCCGGTAAATCTCTCCCGGTGGTCGCGCTCGACGGCCGCCGGATGCGGACCGGACACCGGCCGAGCAGTCGCACCGCTCGGCCGGACCGGCCTCGAAAAAACGTCGGCCGCCCGGAAGCCTGACAGTACCGGGGCGGTCGGCTGAGGTGTCGGTTCGAGGCCGCTCCGCCGCGAGGTCGCTACTCCGCGCGGCTCTGGACCATCCGCTCGACGCGGCCGACGAGGGTGTCGCGACCGGTCGCGCGCTCGACCATGTCGCTCATCTTCGTCTGCTCGAAGTAGCTCGCGAACGCGAGGATCGTCGGCGGCCAGAGCCCGACGAACAGGCCCTGTTGCTTGTCGCCGCGCGCGTAGAAGAAGAACCACGACAGTACGACCGACCCCGCCGCGAGGATCACTGCCGGGTCCGTTCCGGTGTCTTCGGCGGCTCGTACCGCTTCCTGCTGTTGGTCTTGAGTTTCCATGCAGACTCCCTTGCGACGGCACGGGCTTAGTTAGCCGCCGGGTAGCCCAGACAAGCCGGTCTTACGCGTCGAAACGCGCAGTTACTCCGCGATGACGGACCGACGGCCGCTCAACTCGCGGTGGAAACCGACTTGCCGCGTGACCGCGTACGTCCGGCCGGCCGATGACGACCCGCGGTTCCGAGCCGGCCTGACGACCCGGCGGTGACGACCCCTATGAGTGCCGAGGCCTCCATTTTTGACGGTAGATGGTGTCTCTGGGCCATCTGGCTATGGCCACGGTAGACATAGGCCCCGGTCAGATGCCCACCGAGGAGCAGACACGGATTTATGAACGTTGCCGAGCAATCACACGATATGGCCGCTGAAATTTCCGACCGGGTTCGAGAAATCGCCGAGGCTCGGGGCCTTCCGGAGTCCGAAGTGTTCGAACGGGCACTCGAACGCGGCCTCGAAGACCTGTGGGAACACCTCGTTCTCGCGCGGTACCTCGACGGCGAACTCGACCGCGAAGACGCAATCGGACGTGTCGGTCGGTCGAAGGTCGAGCGGGTAGAGCAGGAACGTGAGGTCGTCGAGGAAGACGTCGACTGGGGCTTGAACGCGTGACACTCGCGGCTGTTTCTGATGCGGGGCCGCTCATTCACCTCACTGAAATCGATTCGCTCGAACTCTTCTCGACGTTTGATACGCTCCTCATTCCAGAGACGGTTTACGAGGAAGTCGACGCCGGTGGTATTCCGGACGGGTTGGCCGACCTCTCGTACGAACTTGTCGAAGTCGACGAAAGTCGAATCGGGGATGAAGAACTGGATGCCGGAGAACGCGCTGCGCTTGCGATTGCAGACGAGCGGGGAATCGTCCTCCTAACCGACGACCTCGCCGCCTGAGAAGCGGCATCCGACGCGGGTGTCGAAGTACGCGGTTCTATCGGCGTCATCGCGCTCGGTTACGGCCGCGGATTGCTCGATAGAGACGACTCGGCATCCCGTATGCGAGCACTCCAGCGTGAGACGAGTCTCTTCGTGACCGAGGCAGTCGTGGAGCGCGGAATCCGGATGTTGGACGAGCAGTAACGGAACAAACGGACTCTATAGGCGCGCTAATCACATTCACTATGGATAGGTTGTGAGTCGTGACTGCCGAGGCCACGTTTTTCGGACCAAATATGTGAGAGTTGTCGATCGGACGTCCATATCCGGAGTGTTAGGTCGGTGAGTTGCGGAAACAAAGCCGTTTGGAGCGGGCGAGCCGTCGCGGAGTCGGGACAGGAGGGGACGGTTCGGTTCAGGATAATCTATATGAAGATCGGTCAGTAATGTTGACCGTGGACAGCGAAGTTGACCGAAATGCGGCCGGTGTTCTGGTACCCGTCCCACTAGGCGAAGAGCGGGTGTTCCGGAACCAGGCGACTGACGACATCCTGGAACTGCTCTACCGGAATCCACACGAGGAGTTCGGCGTCCGCCAACTTCGGGAACTGACCGGGCACGGTGCCCAAACTGTCGATACGGCGCTCGATGTGCTCGGTCAACTCGACCTGACCCGGACCCGGAGAGACGGCAACAGGAGACTCACGTCGATAAACCGCGGCCGGCTCCGGAAACCCGACGATCCTATCGCGGAAATTCCGCAGGAAGAGTTCCGGGACCCGGTAAAGGCCTTCACTGACAGGGTAGCGGAGGAACAAGGGGGCAATCTCGTCGGCATCCTGCTTTTCGGAAGCGTCGCCCGGGGAGAGGCAGACCGAACCAGCGACATCGACATCCAGGTGATCGTAGCGGACGACCTGCTGCAGTCACGCAGAGAGATAGAGGACGTGAAACGGGAGGTGGAGGGATCGACGTTCGGTGGAGAGCGGTACGAGTTTCAGGTACTGGTCGAATCGGTCGAAACCGCCGAACAGTACGGAGAGAAACTCCAAGAGATCGTTTCGGAGGCGGTCACCCTCTACTCTACCGACCGACTCGCGGAGCTACGACAGGTGATTCTGGATGGATAATAGCTCGATAGAGGACACGTTAGATGCCGTACTGGCGGAGTTCCGGATCGGGTCGGGCAGACCCGAAACCGGACTGGAGGTAGACGATCCCGCGCTTCTACAGCTCAGGAAGTCCTGTCGGATGCTGGAGACCGTACGCTCTCTCCAAAAGCAGAACGGCTACTACACCGTGATAATCGAGGCCTCGTTTGCTTCGATCGAACGCAGTATCCAGTTCTACCTCCGCGAAAACGGGTACATCCGGGACGGCGAGTTCGTCGACCACAGGAAAGTCTACGAACTCGGTGAAAACGCCGCGCTGTACGGCACCGACTTCAAGGAGAAACTGGTCCAGTTGTGGGAGAACAACCGTTCCCGCACGTACTACAGAGAGGGCGTCGGAACGGAGGAAAACGCGAGACTGATGGTCGATCTGGCCGAACAAATTCACCGCCACATTCTCCAGCTCGCCAGTCGGAGCCACGAGTGCATCTGCAGCGGCGACTGATTCGTCGAGCGTGGTTGTGCTCGACGAGTTCGACCAACTCCAGGAAGGTGGAGCAATTATCTGCGACCTCCAACTCCTCAACAGTGAAGCGGAAAACCCGTTAGGAACCACCCTGGTATCGAATCGGCCGCCAACCAGACAAGCTTCGACCAACTCAGCCAAAGGATGCAGCAATCAACAAGTACTGGTTCTTCCTAGGCAGAGACTTCCAAAACCCTGGAATGGAAGGGCTCAACAAAAGAAGCTAAGACCAGCATTATCGAAAACGTAAGAGGGCTTACTTCACACCCTGCATGTCAGGACAACTACACAGATTGGGGAAAATGTAGAAAATATACAAGTACAGGACGGAGCAGTAGAACAGATACAGGAAACATTCGAACAGACAAGCGCCAACGACAGAATCCTAGAAGAATACAACTTTCAAAACGAATACATACTCGAATCTGCGGACAATACAGCAGCTACCGGCGCGTAACTTTCATTTTGAAACAAGGTGTAGAACCCCCCATCTAACAGAGATTTCAATCACTTTGGAGCAGCTTCCATTAGATTCTAGGTTTTTCAGATACAATAGCGGATTGTGGGAACTGTAGTACCACAGTAAGAAATCATGAGTAACGAGGCCGAGACCTTCCGGGAATCCGATTCGTCGAGCGATGGTCCGTCCGTCACCCCGACGAACTCTACCCGACGGAGCCACACCCGTTCTCGAAGCAATATTTAACACGGGAACAGATATAGCCCGACATACGTGGACAAGATGCCGATTAGGATAGACGACGGGGACGGAGCTCCGCCCGTCAAGCCCGGGACGAACGCTCACGAACTGCTGTCGGTGCTACTGGAACATCCGGACATGGGATTCAGCCCGAAGGAGCTGGCGGACCTCATGGAGGTCCCCCATTCGAGCGTCCACAAGACCCTCTCGCGCCTGGCTGACGACGGACTCGTCCGCAAGGTCGATTCCCACTGGGCGGTCGCCGACGATGTCGCGGCTTCGCGGATAGCGAACGCGGTGAGTCTCCGAGAGATCGAGACGGAGTACGGCGACGGCGCGTACGGCGAAGACGACGGGTGGGCCGCCGAGGTACCCGACCTCGGGGAAAACGCGTAGGATGGCCTACGCGCAGGGCAGCGTCGTCCTCGCGCCGGCGACGTTCAAGAGCGGGGTCCGGCCGTACTCGTCGTCTCGAATCGGAACCGACCGTTCTTCGGCGACCGCTACACCGTCGCGGTCGTCACCTCGACCGAACGGGACGCGGCAGTCGAACTGACGGAGGACTCGCTCGCGGAAGGCGAACTGAAGACGTACCCGAGTTACGTGAGCCCGTGGTCGCTGCACGTCTTTCCGGGCGCGGAGATCGGGAAACGCGTCGCACAGGCCGACGAGGAGACGATGCGGGCCGTCGCTGGATCGATCCGCGAACTCACGGCCGTACTCTGAGCGACCGATATCGTGTCCCGATTTGTCCTCACCGGGCGCGGAACGCCCGGATCGTGTCGCGCTTGACGTCGCGCCGTTCGACCTGTTCGAAGCCCAGATCGCCGAAGACTTCGCTCCAGTCGCGGTAGTACAGCGGGAACTCGTCGCGGACGAAGTTCACGTCGGGGTCGTCCTCGCGCTCCTCGCGTTCGGCGTCCGCGGCGTCGTCCTCGATCTCGGCGGTGACGAGGGTGTCGTCGGTGATCCGGGCGATCTCTTCGAACACCCACTCGGCGTCGGGGTGGACGTGCTGGAGCGTCTCGACGGAGTAGACGGCGTCGAAGGCGCCGTCGTCGAAGTCGCCGACCACGTCCTCGATGGCGTCGGCGTGGAAGGTGCCCGCCTCCCACAGGTCGGGGTAGTGTTCGGCCATCACGTCGAAGGCGTCCTCGTTGAGTTCGACCCCCGAGAGTTCGGTGAAGCCGTCGTCGAACAGGTGCGAGAGGTGACGCCCGGAGCTACAGCCCAGTTCCAGGACGGCCGCGTCGCGGCCGACGCGGTCGCGGAGGATCTCGCGGACCGACTCGCTCGTCTCGTCGGGGCCGTAGTGGGCGTAGTACGCCGGCGAGTACTCGCCGGTGCGGTCGGCCCACTGGCGCCGAACGTCGTGAGAATCCACACGGACACGCCGGGCGCCGGACGTATAGTCCCGTCGGGCCGTCCGTCCCGACTCCGTGGCGGTCTCCGCCGCGTGAGAGCGCTCCACGCGGACGTATCACACAGAGATAACCGAGGATCCCGGAGAAAGCCGGCCGTGTTGTGTCGTATCGGCCACGATCCGAACACGATCCGGAGGTTGTGGTAGTTCGTCCAATTTCTCCCACTCACGGGAGATAAATTCCACTATATCGCGAAATTGGAAAACAGATACGGAATGCTTAACCGTGTACTCGGCGTTCGTTCACTCGCAATGGCAAACGGAAAGGTTGACTTCTTCAACGACACTGGCGGTTACGGTTTCATCGACACCGAGGACTCTGACGACGACGTATTCTTCCACATGGAGGACGTTGGCGGCGAGGATCTGACGGAAGGGACCGAGATAGACTTCGAGATCGAGGACGCCCCCAAGGGCCCGCGCGCGACGAACGTCGTCCGCGCCTAACTGAGGTTCGTACCGTCGCCTGACGGCGACCGGACGCATCTCGATTCTACCGACGACCACACGTTGAGCGACTGCGCTCGTCGCGGCGGTCCGCTCTCTCGTCGCGCAGCGGCGTGTTTCTTAACCGACCGGCGACAGGGACGGATATGAGCAGCCAGAGCGCTCGCGTCCCCGACGGCGCCCGCGAACGGGTCCGCTTCTACCTGCTCGACCATCGGACGCCGCTGGGGAAGGCGATCGATATCGGACTGCTCGCGCTGAATCTGGTGTTCATCGCCGTCTTCGTCGCCCAGACGTACTCCCTGGAGCCAGCGACGCGGGCGCGCCTCTGGGATCTGGAGGTCGCCATCGCGGGGGTGTTCACGATGGAGTACGTCCTCCGGATCTACGGGGCCCGCGACCGCCTGTCGGAGTTCCTCAACCCGTACACGGTCGTCGACCTGCTGTCGGTGCTCCCGACCGTCCTCGTGATCCTCTACCCGGTGCCGGCAGTCGCGCTGAACGCCGGGTTCCTTCGGGTGCTCCGGGTGGTTCGAGTGTTGCGGTTCTACCGGTTCACCCGCGACGAGGAGTTTTTCTTCGGCTCCGTCTCCGGCGGCGCGCTGCGGGCGACGAAGCTCCTGCTGACGGTGTTGGTCGTCCTGTTCGTCTCGGCTGGCCTGTTCTACGCCGCCGAGACCCGCGCCAATCCGGGCGTCGAACACTTCGGCGACGCGTTCTACTACGTGGTGATCACCCTGTCGACGGTCGGCTTCGGCGACATCGTTCCCGTTACGCGTCCGGGCCGCTGGGTGACCGTTATCAGCGTCCTCGCGGCTATCATCCTCATCCCCTGGCAGGCCAGCAAGATCGTCAGGGCGTGGACCAGCGACGACAAGGTGCCGACGACCTGCCACGACTGCGGGCTCACCGGCCACGACCCCGACGCCTCCCACTGCAAGGCCTGTGGCCACGTCGTCTACCAGGAGTACGAGTCCGACGAGAGGTGACCGGCGAGCGGCCGCGGGAACGCGGCCGGCCGATCGGTTGCATATCGTTACCTGGATGCGACTCGTAACTCGGTTCGGTCCGTCCAACGGGGTTCCACGTCCGATAGCTGATACTTATCCGGACACAGGACGACGGTTCAGACGAGATGACCGACGCTTCGAGCGGTTCCGACGGGATCGACGGCGAGGAGACAGCCGCGGACGGCGGCGAGGCGGTGGCCGCGGAGCGGTCGCCGCTGACCGAGTTCACGCCGGAGGTCGCCGAGCATCGCGACCCGGACCACGACGTGGCGCCCGTCTTCGTCAACCGGTGGTCGCCGCGGGCGATGACGGGCGAGCCGGTGGCCGAGGCGGACCTGCTCGCGCTGTTTGAGGCCGCCCGCTGGGCCCCCTCCTCGCGAAACAACCAGCACTGGCGGTTCGTCTACGCGGAGCGCGACGACGAGGCGTGGGAGTCCTACCTGGACCTGCTGGCCGAGGGCAACCGGACGTGGGCGGCCGACGCGGGCGCGCTGCTGGTCGTCGTCTCGAAGACCACGTCCGACTACAACGGCGAGCCGGTCGGCAGCCACTCGTTCGACACGGGCGCGGCCTGGCAGAACCTCGCGCTGGAGGCCACCCGGCGGCGGCTGGCGACCCACCCCATCGGCGGCTTCGACCACGAGGCCGCCGCGGAGCTGGTGGATCTGCCCGACGAGTTCGAGGTGGAGGCGATGGTCGCGGTCGGCCACCGCGCCGACCCCGAGACGCTGCCCGAGGACCTCCGCGACCGGGAGGTTCCCAAGGGCCGCAGGCCCCTCGACGAGATCGTCTTCGAGGGCCGGTTCGAGGACGAGGAGTAGTCAGTCCCCGCGCGCCGAGAGCGGGTTCGCGAGCGGCCGCTCACTCCTGGCCGGATTGTTCGCGGGCCGCTCGCACGTGTTCGCGTGCCTCCTCGATCGTCATCCCGCGGACGCCGCAGTCGCACGACAGCAGTTCGGGTTCGGTCAGCTCGTCGACCTGCTCGATCCCGTCGCGCTCCAGCGAGTCGGCGTCGGGGTCGTACTCGAAGGTGGCTCGGTGGGAGACCTGCGTGACGCCCTCGATGCGGTGGTCCTCGTCGGGGTCGGGGTTCGCGATGGCCTCGGCGTGTTCGGCCCGCATCGTCTCCTTCCACTCGTCGAGGGTCGCCTCGGGGTCGCGCTCGTCGCTCATGTACCGTCGATGCCGGGGACGGGGGAAAAGTCCGACGGGCCGCTACAGCTGTAGCCGGCGGACGGTCGTGCCCGAGGTCTCCACGTCGGCGGCGCCGGCGGCGACGATCACCTGGTTCTCGCCGCGCTCGATGCCGACGGTCGTCTCGAACTCGGTGCCCTCTGGTTCGAGGACGACCCCCTCGACCGGGGTCTTGACGGCGACGCGTTCGCCGGTCGTCTCGCCGGAGACGACGAGCCGGTCGCCGCGGAACTCCGTGTCGACCCGGAGCGCGGGGCTGCGGTCGGGTTCGTGGAGCCGCTCGTCGCGGTAGCGCTCACGGACGACGGCGGGCGTCTCGACCGGCTCGCCGGCGCTGACGCCGTGGGCGAGGCGGACGTACTGAGCCATCGACCACGCCAGCGGCGTCGCCGAGCCGGTCCCCTCGCCGAACGCCCAGTCGTAGTCGGTGGCGTGCTCGCGGTCCCACACCTGCTCTGCGATCATCCGCCCGGAGTTGGCGAACTCCTGCATCGCGCGCAGACAGTCCTCGGGCGCCGGATCGGGGTCGTCGAGGTGCAACTCGTACTCGCCGCGCTCGCCGGTCAGCAGCGGCCAGAGCCGACCCTTCCCCTTGTGTTCGACCGACCACGGGCCGCCCACGTCGCCGCGTTCGCGCTCGCCGTAGCCGTCGCCGTTGTAGCGGTAGAAGCCCGGGGCGGCGCCGGCGTCGACCTTGATCGTGTCGTCGACCTCGGCGACGGAGTTGCGGATCACCTCGTCGTCGGCGGGTTTGATCCCCAGGCGGACCAGATCGAGGAAGCCGCCGTCGATGATGTCCCGTTCGTCCAGCGTCGGGCCGGCGTTGGCGAGCGTCCGCAGGTGGCCGGCCTCGGGGTCGCCGTCGCGGGTCACCCGGACGTAGTAGGGGGTGTGCTCGTGGCGCTCGGTGCCGGTCTCGGTGGCCGTCCAGTCCTCGACGTTGTTGACCCACTGGTCGGCCAGGGCCGTCCAGACCAGCGCGTCGGCCTCGTGACCGGCGTCGACCGCGAGCTTGCCGGCGCAGGCCAGCCCGGCGATCTCGGCGGCGATCGAGGAGGGGGAGTAGCCCGACTCCTCCTCCCAGCGCTCCTGGGCGCTCTCGGGGCCGTTGCGGGCGACGTAGTCGGCCGAGCGGCGGACGTGCTCGTAGTCGTAGTCGACCTCGTCGAAGCCGAGGCCGCGCTCGGCGAGGTGGTAGGCCATCACGGCAGGGTAGGAGATGTTGTCCATCTGCTCGCCGCCCCAGCGGGTGATGCCGTTGACGTAGGTGTTCTGCGGGATGAAGCCGTCCTCGTCCTGCTGGTACTCGTAGATGTACGCCAGCTGTTCGGCGGCCACGTCCAGCTCGCCGACGGTTTCGAAGACGGTGAACACCTGGTACAGATCGCGGGACCAGACGAAGTTGTAGCCGTAGCCCTTCGGCTCGTCGGCGGAGACCGCCTCGCCCCACGGGACCGAGGGGGAGGCGATAGAGGCGCCGGCGTAGGTCTTGTCCTCGACGGCGTAGAGGCTCATCAGGGCGGTTCGGTACTGGGCGGCCAGGTCGCGGTCGTTGGCGACCGCCTCGGGCAGCGAGCGGTCGGCGAGGAAGTCGGCCCAGGTGTCGGCGTACTCGGCCCGGACGGTCTCGAACCCGCGCTCCAGGGCGCCGTCGGCCTCGCCGAGCGCGGCGGCAGTGTCGGCCGCGCGGGCGAACCCGAGCGCGAGTTCGGAGTCGACGGCCCCGCCCGTGCCGAGGCGGCCGACGAGGACGACGCTCTGGTTGTCGACGGCGTCGCGCGGGTCGGGGAGGACGCCGTCGGTGAACAGCGCGCGCAACGGCTCGCTGCCGGCGGCGCCGACGGTCGCCCACTCGAAGCGGTCGCGGGCGGCCATCGCCATCGCGACCGAGTAGCCCTCGCCGTCCTCGTCGACGAGGAACGGCTCCTCCGTGTCGCCGGTGTAGGCCGTCGGGTCGCGGGCGACGAGGTGGTGGGAGCCGGGTTCGCCAAGTCGCAGGCCGCGGTCGGCCCTCGCGCTGTTGACCAGCGCCGTGTCCGCGACGGCGAACACCTCGTAGTCGTTGCCGTCGGCGGCCGCGAACGCCACGTCGGCCAGCACCGCGTCGTGGTCGGGGTCGGCCGCGTACTCGACGGTGAGCTCCCACTCGTGACCGCGACCGTCGCCCGCCTCCGTGAACACGTGCCGAAAGAGCAGCGCGTCGTCGGCCACCGGCTCGACACGGCGCTCGACGGTGTCGTCGCTGACCCGGGACTCGTTGTGCGTCCGGATCGTGTACTCGTCGTCCGCGCGGTCGTTGACGAGGAAATCGAGCGTGCGGAGGTTCATCAGGTCGACCTGCGGGAACCGCACCTCCGTCATCGCGCCCTCGGTGAGCGTGAACCAGACCCGCGAGGGGTCGGCGGCGTCGTGGTCGGCGGCGGTGCCGAGGCCGTACTTCTCGCCGGTCGTCCACCGCATCCGGTCGGTCGGCCCCTCGATGTCGGAGGTGCGGGCGGGCAGCGCCGCCTCCGCGTCCAGCGTGGCGGTCGCGCGCAGCCGCAGCGCGTGCGACCAGCCCAGCGGCGTCGCGCAGTCCAGGTCGCCGTCGTCGAACGCCTGCTCGGCGAGATAGCCCGCGTCGGTCGTCAGCGGGCCGTCCTCGCCGAGCAGCTCGTACAGGTCCGCCGCGCGGTCGAGGTACGCGTCGCCCGACCGGCCGCGCTCGTTCAGGAGGACGCCGACCTCGGCGGCGGCGACGGCGCCCATCCCCGTCGTCGCCGACCACACCTTCTCGCGGTCCTGGTCGGCGGTCCGCCAGTCGTCGCCCTCGTAGCGGACCAGCCCCGCGAGTCCGCTCCCGGACGGGTTGCGGAACAGCCCGTCCAGCGTCGTCGCCACGTGCTCGGCCACGCGGTCGAGCCGCTCGTCGTCCAGCGTCGTCTCCGGAATCCCGTCGTAGGCCGCGACCGCCTCGGCGAGCGACAGCGTCGCCGCGTCGAGCCGGCCGTCGGGCTCGCCGTCGACCAGTCGCATCGGGTAGGCGCCGCGCTCGGCGTCGTAGACCTCGTCGAGGCCGTCGAGGACCGCCTCGGCGGCCCCCAGCGCACGCTCGGCGAGCTGGCGGCCGACCGGCGCTCGCGCGACCGCGGCGAACGCCTGGACGTACGTCGCCGCGGTGTGGGTGAACCGGCCGGTGGCGTCCTCCCAGACGTTCTGGCAGGGGTCGGGCAGGCCGTCGTCGCCGACGGTCCGGGTGAGCGCGTCGACGCTCTCGGCGACGGTCTCGCGGATCGAGACGGTCAGGTCGTCGTCGAGGCCGCCGCGGCGCTCGCGGAGCAGCGTCGCGAGGAAGGCGGTGACCGACGCGGTCTGGTCGGCCTGGTACTCGACGGAGTCGTCGTCGCGCTCGACGTTCGCGTTGGCCCACCCGGGCGCGAGCGAGCCGTCGCTCGCCCACACGCGGTGGGGCCAGGTCCCGTCGGGTAGCTGGGCGTCGCAGTGGAAGCGAGCGGCCCGTTCGACGAGCCCGCCCACGGGGAGGTCGAGGCGGTCGCCCGCGGCGAGGACGTGACGGGCCACCTCGGCGTCGTCGCGGAACCAGACGTAGCCGTAGCCGCCGGAGTTGGCGTGAAACGGGTCGAACTCCGGGGCCGCGATCCGCGCGCCGGTCGGCCCTTCGAGCAGGTCCGCCACCCGAAGGTCCGCCCGCACCAGTTCCGAGCGCGGCGTCGACTCGGGCACGTCGACGGTCGTCCGGTCGCGGGCCGCGGCGCGCAGTTCGTCCGCGCTCGCGTGGCCCTCCGCGCAGGCGCGCAGGTCCGCCAGTGCCCCGCCTCTGTCGATCTCGCGGTGGTCCGAGAGCTGCGTGACGAGCGTCGTCCGGTTGCTCCGACCCTCCCGTTCGAGCGGAGCGGTCACGACGAAGTCGCCGGTCATCCGCGTCTGGTCGTAGGCGCGTTCGCCCTCCCCGCGCGGGAAGTCGACCGGGTCGTCGTCGAGGATCTCGGCGAAGCGCTCGGGCCGCTGGCCGCGCACCCCGCCGATACCCGTCGAGGCCGTCAGGTAGTCGTGTTCCGTCCGGTGGAAGACCTCCAGCACGCTGGCCTCCGCGGGTCCGCTGTCCTCGTGGACCAGCGCGCCGACCCCCGCTTCCTCGCCCTCCGGCGCCATCGTGAGGAAGGCGACGAGGCGCGCGTCCTGCGGAACCGCACCCCTGAGTTCGACGTGCGTGACGTGGGCCCGGCCGAGCGTCAGGTCGTACTGGTGGACGGTGAACGAGCCGGCGTCGTACTCGGTCTCGACGAGCCGCGTGTCGCGGTAGTAGTGCTGGCGGATGGTCTCCAGGTCGGCGAACCAGTGGGTCCCCTTGGGCGTCCGGACACCCAGCTTCGAGCGGTCGATCCCGTGTAACCCCGAGAGCGGCGCGGAGTAGTCGCGCAGCGACCCGTTCGGGTCCACGTGGACCAGCCGGTCGCCGTGGCCCGAGAAGGCGCCGCCGACCGTCCTCGTCTCCTCCGGGAAGCGCTCGCCGCGTGCCCGTTTGTACTCGTCGAGCGCCGTCGTCAGCCGCATACCGTCACCACGCCCGTTCCGCATATAAATCCCGCCTCGCCCGCAGGCGTTGCCACGTGCTCACACGGGACGGGGATCGACGGACCGCGACGCCACGGACCGCCCCCGGCACGTCCGGACGGCGGGCGAACGGACTCCGGTCGCCAGCGCCGCGTTCACGACCGGTCCGCCGGCAGGACGGCGACGCTGTCGACCCGGAGCCCCTCGGTCGTCCCGACCGGGTCGCCGGTCAGGAGGTCGGTCTCGCCCGCCGCGGCGTCGACGGCGACCGTCGCCGGCTCCGCGCCGAAGTTCAGGACGACGACGGTATCGCCCGATTGCTCGCCCCCGGCTGCTCCCGTCGGCGCGTCGACCCGCCGCCGGAACGCGACTACCCGGTCGTCCCACCCCTCCCGAACGTCGTAGTCGACGCGGTCGAGCGCCGCGGCGCTCGACAGCGCGGGCCGCTCGCGCCGGAGCGCGGCCAGCCGGCGGACGTGCTCGCGCAGCGACTCGTCGGCGTGGGCCCAGGCGAGGTCGTCGCGCTTGCCGCGCTGGCCGAACTCCTGGCCCGCGTAGACCAGCGGCGCGCCGGGGAGGGTAAAGAGCGCGCCCAGCGCCGCCTCCGCCGCGGGGCGGCCGCACTCGACGAGGTAGCGCGTCTCGTCGTGGTTCTCGGCGTAGAGCATGAACCCGGCGTGGTCGGGAAAGCCCGACCGGGCGCGGTCCTCGACGGCGTCCAGCACCGCCTCGGCCGGCTCGCCGTTGCCCACCCGCCGGAGCGCGGCGTAGGTCGTCGAGTCGAAGTGGACGTCGAACAGGCCCGCCTGGTAGTCGGGGATGTACGGGATGGTCTCGTCGAGCAGCAGGAAGTCGGCGTCGCGGGCCTTCAACCGGTCGTGGACCTCCCGCCAGAACGAATCGGGGACCGCCCACGCCATGTCGCAGCGGAAGCCGTCGACCAGCGGCGCCCACTCGTCGACCGCGTCGAGGAGATGTCTGCGGACCGGCAGGTGCGAGAAGTCGAAGTTGGCGATCAGCTCCCAGTCGAAGTACGTCTCGGGGTCGCCCGGGCCGCGCCACTCGTACCAGTCGCGATACTCGCTCCCCGGGTCCGACACCGCCGCCTGGTAGTAGGGGTGGGCCCGCGCGGAGTGGTTGCAGACCAGGTCGAACAGCACGCGCATGCCCCGGTCGTGGGCCGCCTCGACCAGCCGCTCGTACCCCTCGCGCGTCCCCAGATCCGCCGCGAGCGCGAAGAAGTCCGTGACGTTGTAGCCGTGGGGCGCGTCGTCGTTCGCCAGCACCGGCGTCAGCCACAGCGTGTCGACGCCCAGCCCCTCGACGTAGTCGAGTCGCTCGCGGATCGCGTCGAAGACCCCGCCCTCCGCCGCGGCGTCGTCTCCCTGCCCGGGGAACGTCCGCACGTAGACCTCGTAGATGACCGCGTCCTCGGCCCACGCCGGCGGGTCGTAGGGGCGGTGGATCTCGACGGCGTCCGCGTCGCCGCTCGCCGGCGCGTCGTCGTCCCCGCGACGGATATCGACCGCGTCGGGGACGCTGTAGCCGTGGCGACCGACGGCGACGGCGTGGACCCTCGCGCGGTCGGCGATGGCGGCGAGCGGAATCGCCAGCTCGCCGCCGGCGATCCGAACGTCCTCGCGGTCGATATCGTCGCGGTCGTCCAGCAGGAACGCCACGTCCAGATCCGCGGCCGTCTCGCTCCCGTCGGGGTGGGGCCGCGGGTCGACCTCGACGACGACGGCCTCCTCGGTGACGGTCGCCGAGAGGGTGAGTCGCGGTCGGCCGCCGCCGTCGGGGTCGGCGGGCGCGTCGTCTCGTTCGTCCGCTCGGCCCGATCCGTCGTCGGCGTCGCCGCTGGCGCCGGCGGCGGCCTCGTCGGCCGTCGTCTCCGTCGCGCCCGACCGAGGGTACGAGGGGGCCTCCGACGCGGGCGCGAGCCCGCCGGGGAACGCGCGGACGGTCAGTTCGTGACGCCCGTCGGGCGCGTCCAGCGCGACGACGTAGTGCCCCGGTTCGTCGGGGTGGAAGTACTCGACCGGCTCGTCTCCCAGCGCCGCCGTCGAGTCCGCGGGCGCGGCCGCGACCGTCCAGGCGTAGGTCGCCGCCGGGTCCGGATCGCGCGGCGCGAGTTCGACCTCGTCGCCGACGGCTACGAACCGCGGCGGTCCCGGGTGGTGCATGCCCCTACCTGCACGCGTCTGTGCCTTCGGGTTTGCGGTGCGCGCGATTCTGTCGACGATGTGTGAACCGCCCCGATCCGGACCGACCGCATTCGACTACGGACGCTGAACGCCCTCGGCCCGCTCGCCCGTTCAGTCCGCCAGGACCGAACCCGCTCCGCACAGCGACCGCAGACGGCCTCGTCCCTCCCCCCCTCTCGCGATGTCTGCGGGCGACGCTCGGGTCGCCCGCATGGCCCGAGGGAGCTCCGGTCCCTCGCTGCTCGCACGCTGCGCTACTCGTCCCTCGCGCGACTACGTCGCGCCACGAGGCCGCGACAGCGCGCGCCGACCGCACCGCTGGCGTCGTCACCACCGTCCCCGCACCCGTCTCGAACGCCGGTTCCGCACCGACGCCAACAGTTAAGTCGCTCTCGGCCCGCGATTGGGGCATGAGCGGGGCGAACGCCGAGGGACCGGTCTCGGTCGATATCGACGTCGAGGACGGGCGGACGACCATCGAGGTGTCGGGCCAGCGCCGGGTGGCGACGGTCGTCCGGTCGGCGTCGGGCGAGCGGATCTATCTGCCGCCCGAACCCTCCGAGGACGACGGCGAGGCGACGCCCTACCGACCGACCGGCGGCGACAACCCCTACGAGGGCATCGCCGACGACAGCCCGTACGGGTCCAGCCGCCGGGCGCCGGCGACGCTCGGGCGGTCGCCGACCGCAGACGGGTTCCGCATCGTCCACCCCGAACCGGTGACGGACGTGCGACTGCTGCGGTGAGTCGAGGTCGGTCGACCGGGGGCGAGCGCTACTCCGCTACGATCTCCTCGTAGAATGCGACGTGTTCGTCGGCGACCGTCTCCCAGGTCCGGGCCTCGTACTCCAGGGGCGTGTCGGCGGCCAGCGCCTCGTCGATGCCGTCGGCGATGGAGTCGGAGTCGGTCTCGACCTCGACGACGCAGTCGTCGGGGAGCACCTCGGCGGCGCCGGACTCGCTGGCGACGACGCGCGTGCCGACAGACAGCGCCTCGACGATCGTGATCCCGAACGGTTCGGCCAGCGACGGCGAGACGAACAGATCCGCGGAGGCGTAGTAGTCGCCCAGCTCCGGCTCGGGGACGTAGCCGACGAACTCGACCTGGTCGCCGAGGCCGAGCAGGTCGACGAACTCCTTCAGCTGGTCGGTGAGGTGGCCCGTGCCGCCGAGGACGAGCGTCGCGTCCGGGCGGCGGAGCTTCGACAGGGCGTAGACGAGGTGGGAGAGCCCCTTCTGGTCGGTGTGGCGACCGACGAAGAAGAGCATCGGGCCGTCGATGTCGAGTTCGGTCTTCAGGTCGCGACCGGTGGGTTCGACCGACGAGAAGCCGTTGTGGATGACGCGGGCGTCGCCGCCGTACTCGTGGACGATGTTCCGGCGGACGAGGTCGCTGACGGCGACCAGGTGGTCCGCGCGGTCGACGATCCGCTGTTCGGTCTCGACCTCGCGGTCGGGCGGCTGGCGGTTCCGGTCGGTCGTCAGCGAGTGGAACGTCGTCACCCACTCGGCGTCGTGAGTCGCCTGGGCGCGCGACCCCGGGCCGTAGCCGAACCAGTCGTGGGTGTGGACGACGTCGGCGTCGGCGGCGTAGTCGACGAACTCGCCGGCGAGGCGGTTGATCCTGGTGCTTACGTCGCCGTCGCCGGTCGGGACGCCGTGGATGTTCTCGCGGCCCTCCGGCGCGTACTCCGCCGGGAGGACGAGTTCGACCTCGACGTCGTCCCGGGCGTCGAACCTGTCGACGAGTTCGCCGACCGCCGTGTCGAGGCCGCCGCTGACGTTCGGCGGGAACCCCCACCCGAGCATGAGAACGCGTGGTACCATCTGACAGCCCCTTCGTAGCACCTCCACTTTACCGGTTCGGCCGCGACACCGCCTGCCGCGTCGACACGTCGGTCTATCGACTGCTTCTCCCGACCGCGAAGTCGGTCACTCGTCGGGCGAGGCGCCGCAGTCGACGCAGACGTACGCGTTGTCCGCCTTCACGACCGGCGAATCGCAGGACGCGCAGTTCAATCGCTCGTTCCGACCCCGACGGGGGTATCGACTCATGTCCAGTTCTACGCCCCAGTGGATAATAAAATTTCACATTGTATAGGATTTATGGACTATTGTGTTCTAATACGTCCTAGTACTGATCCGACAGTCGTGCTACGTACCGTCGGGATCCGGTCGGTAGTTCGCGGGCGACGGGCGGACGCGGGTCCGTCGGGACGACCGAACGGGGCCGGTCGTAGCCGGACGTTTGAAATCGTCGCGGAGTCAAGGCGAGTCCATGCAACAGGAGCGCCGGAGCGGCGTGTTTCTGCACCTCACCTCGCTGCCGGGTCCCCACGGGGTCGGCGACCTCGGTGCGGGGGCGCGGGAGTTCCTCGACTTCCTCGACCGGGCCGACCAGTCGCTGTGGCAGTTCTGCCCGGTCGGCCCGACCTCGGCCGCCTACGGGCACTCGCCGTACGGCTCGTCGTCGGCGTTCGCCGGCAACCCGCTGCTGGTCGACCTGGTCGACCTCGCCGACCGGGGGTATCTCGACGACGCCGACCTCGACGGTCCCGAGGGCGCCGAGGCCGGGAGCGTGAACTACGAAGTCGTCGCGCCGTTCGTGCGCGACCGACTGCGGACGGCCTACGAGCGCTTCGCCGCGGCGGCCTCCGAGGACGAGCGCGCGGACTTCGCGGCGTTCCGCGAGCGCGAGTCGGCGTGGCTGGCCGACTACGCGCTGTACGCGGCGCTGAGCGAGGCCCACGGCGGCGCGGCGTGGACCGACTGGCCCGTCGACCTGGCCCGCCGCGACGCGGACGCGCTGGCGGCCGCCCGCGAGAATCACGCCGAAGCCGTCGAGTACCACGCGTTCGTCCAGTGGGTCTTCGACGCCCAGTGGCGCGAGCTGCGCGCGGCGGCGGCCGACCGAGGAGTCGAACTCGTCGGCGACCTCCCCATCTACGTCGCGCTCGATTCCGCTGACGTGTGGGCCGACCAGGACGCCTTCCAGCTCGACGACGACGGCCGCCCGACGGCCGTCGCGGGCGTCCCGCCGAACCCGGGCGACGACGGCCAGCGCTGGGGGAACCCCGTCTACGACTGGGACCGCCTGCGCGAGACCGATTACGAGTGGTGGCGCCGGCGGCTCTCGCGGCTGCTCGACCTGGTCGACCTGGCCCGCATCGACCACTTCAAAGCGTTCGACGAGTACTGGGCGATCCCCGCCGACGCCGACGACCCCGCCGCCGGCGAGTGGCGGCCCGGTCCGGCCGACGGGTTCTTCGAGGCGATGCGCGCGGACCTGGGCGGGCTCCCGTTCGTCGTCGAGGACCTGGGCTTTCTCGACGAGAGCGTGGTGGCACTGCGGGACCGCCTGGAGTTCCCCGGGATGCGGGTCCCCCACTACGCCGACTGGTGCGCCGAGACCGACCGGTACAAACCTGCGACCTATCCCCGCCAGTCCGTCGGATACACCTCGACCCACGACACCGACACGGCCGTCGGCTGGTACGAGTCGCTGTCCGCCGAGCAGCGCGACTGTCTCCACTACGCGCTGGCGACCGACGGCGAGCGGATCGCCTGGGACCTGATCGAGGCCGTCTGGGACTCCGACGCGGCGCTGGCGCTGACGACTGTCCCCGATCTGCTCGAACTCGGGAGCGAGGCGCGGTTCAACGTCCCCGGCACCGCCGAGGGGAACTGGCGCTGGCGGGTCACCGCCGACCGACTGGACCCCGCGGTGGCCGACGAACTCGCGGGCGTCACCGCGGCGACGCTTCGGTAGCGGACTGCCCTTCGGGCGGACGGCGGCGTCGCTCGGCCGACACGGCGACGCTCAATCGGCGAGCGGTTCCTCGCTCGTGTCCGCACCGGCCGACGCCGCGGTGGCGGCCGCGACCGCGGCGGGCCCGACCGACTCGGCGGTCACGGCGCCCGACCCGTCCACCCGGACCTCGTACCCGCAGTACTCGAACTCGACCGTCGCCGGGACTCGGTCGCCGGCCAGCGGCTCGAACAGACGGTTCAGCGCCTCGGGATCGAGGGTTTCCGACAGCGGCGGGAGGTCGACGGGGTCGACCCGTTCGGCGGCGGCGACGGTTTCGAGCACCGAGAGCACGGTCGTACGGCAGTCGTCTTCCATGGGCGCGTGGATTCTACCGACGGTGATAACGCTGCTTGCGAGTTCACTGCGGCGCCCGATCGGATACGGTCCCGACGCGTGCCCGCTCCGTATCGGCCGCTCCCGAACTGAGTGCCGCCGCTCGCCGTCGCTCGCCGCGCGACGCCGTCGGTACCGGTCGCTCGGGAGGCTATCGACGCGGTCGGAGCGACTCACTGACCGAAGGTACCAACGTGGCCGAAGCTACCGACGGCGCGACACGGGGTCGCCGCTACGGCGCGGTCGTACTCGAAGAGAAATCAGTCGATGTGGCCTTCGTCGCGGAGCTGCTCGGCGTCCTGCTCGGAGTAGCGCCACTCGATGTTTGCCTTCTCGTCCTGCCAGTCCCACGGTTCGACGAGGACCACGTCGCCCTCGCTGATCCAGGTGCGGTACTTCATCCGGCCGGGGATCCGGCCCATGCGGTCGACGCCGTCCTCGCACTGGACGCGCACGTGGTTTCCGCCGTTGTGCTGTGTGACCACCGCGAACAGTTCGTCGTTCGAGGGCATCCGGAGGTTCCGACGCCCGCTGTTGTCGCTCTCGCTCACAGGATCGGTACGGGCCCGGCACGTTTAAATCACCTGAGTATCGCGCTACCACGTCTCACACGCGGCCGACAGCACGGGTCGGACGCCGGGGAGACGACGGTTCAGACCCGCCGGAGGAGGTCGGGGATCCGGCGGAGGTCCCGGACTGAGTACGGGTAGATCGAGAGGTAGTCCCGGACCGTCAGGTCGTACGTCTCGAACCGGCCGACCTGCGCGGACGACAGCGCGTCCATCTTCTCGACGAAGCGCCGCTGCTGGTCGGCGTCGAAGCCGTAGAGCAGGTGACTGACGAGGTTCTGCCGGCGCCAGTGAGTCCCCCGCTCGCGCTTCCAGCGGCGCTCGTAGGCTTCGAGTCGGTCCCGCGAAGTGTCGTCGGCGTCGAGCGCGTCGATGACGGCGTCGGAGGCCATCTTGGCGGATTTCATGCCCGGTCGGATCCCCTCGCCCAGCAGCGGGTTGATGCTCGCGACGGCGTCGCCGACGGCAACTAGCCCATCGGCGACTCGTTGCCCGAGCGAACTGTCGATGTAGGCGCTGCCGGCGTGCGCCTCCCGCCGGCGGTCGACCGTCCACCGATCGTCAGCCGCGAGCCAGCGGTCGATGTACGCGTCGATTGGCACGCCCGGGTCCGTGGCCTCGACCTCGTAGTAGTCGTCGAGCCAGCAGACGCCGGCCTTCAGGACGCCGTCGCCGGCAGGGAACGCCCAGGCGTAGCCCCCCGGCGCGATGTCGTGGTCGAACCGGAAGACCATATCGTCGATCTCATGGGCGCCCTCAACCTCGAATTCCTTCCCGACAGCGCGGGTTGCCCCGCTCGGATCGAACAGCCCCAGATCGTCGACGAGCGCCGCCGCGGGGCCGGTCGCGTCGACAACCACATCGGCCGTCACGCGGTCGGCGCCGCCGCGACACTCGACGCCGGTCACCCGCCCGCCTTCCGTGATCGGCCCGGACACTCTGGTTCCGGTCCGGATTTCGGCGCCGTGTGCGACGGCTTCCTCGCCGAGGAACGAGAGCAGACCCGGGAAATCGAGGACGTATGCGGGAACGGGGACGCGACCGGTCGAGTCGCCCGCCTCGAAGGCCACGCCCTCGGCCTCTCAGGGATATCGAACTGCCGGATCGCCTCGTCGAAGGTGCCCCCGGTGGACTTGTTGTTGTCGGCCAGCGAGTCGTTGGCTTCGAGGACGACGACGGAGTGCTCCGAGCGACTCGCGACCGACCGCGCGAACTGCAAGCCGGCGGGGCCTCCGCCGGCGACGGCGACATCGTACGCTGGCACACCCGCCGGTGAGGGTGGATCCGTCTAATGCGTTCCGAAGTTCCGGCGGGCGAACGGGCCGGAGATACCGGAACGGGATCAGGCGTCGCCTCCGCGATCAGCCGAGTGCCGGGAGGTAGTACTCCAGCAGGAGGAAAAACAGCGGGAAGAGGACGGACCCCGCCAGCCGGACGAATATCTCGATCTGTAGCGGATACAGCCGCACCGTCGCATAGTCGTCGTACTGGTTCCGCAACCGCTGCATCTCCAGCCGGTCGTTTACGTCGCTCACCCCGTCCGCGCTCGATCCGTCGACCCGCTCCTGCAGCGCCAGGTACTCCCGGCGGATCGCTTCGAGCGTCTCCGTTCGCAGCCTCTCACTCCGGCGGTTGATGACGAGTGTGGGGTAGAGGAACGTCGCGAGGATTGTCCCGATATATCCGGCGGTCACAGCCGCCATGACGACGTTCAGCGATCCAGCTCCGGAGATGAGTTGGAAGGCGAGGGGGATGAGCAGGGACGCGGAGGACCACAGCAGCGTCGTCCGGATAGCAAACTCGCCGACAGTACTCAGTCCGCCCAGGCCGTCGGGGTGGAGCGGTTGGATCTCGAACTCGAGACCTGCGACCTCGCGGACGAGAAACAGCGTCGTGACGGTCCCCGAGAAGCCGCCTTCGCCGAGCACGCCGCCGACGTAGGCGCCGTAGGCCAGTGTCGTCCACAGGAACAGACGGCCGTCACCGGTCATCCCTTGGGCCTCGAAGACGCCGGCACCGAAGTAACCGGCGGCGAGGAAGCCCCCACCCCATAATAGTGCCGACAGCAGGTCGAATCCCTCGTAGAACTTGTTGTATCGGACCGCAAGTTCGTCGAGCCGATCGGTGTCGACGACGATTTCCGAGACCGTGTCGAAAAACGAGGGCAGTACCCGCTTGTCGTAGTACCAGATCAGGTACGGGGCGACGTTGGCCCACGCGGTGAACAGTGCAGCGGCCGCCAGAAACCGGACCGACCACTCGCCCCACTGGGTGACGACGTAGAGCGCCGCGAGAACGTCGGGGATCAGGTTGAATTTGACGACGGCAGTGAGCAGTCTGTTGTCGAGCCCGAACGGCAGTCCCCGCTCGACTGCGGCGCTGATCCAGTGGTCCCCGTGGTCGTAGCGGTCCCGCACGTCCGCGTCAATCGATTCGGTCCCCATGTCACCGACCACCTACCGCGGCCAAAGGTTCAACAGGCGACATGTCCACCGCATTTCGAACAGGAGAACTAATTCGTTCCGGTTACAGAGCCGCTCCGGGGTATAGAATCGGCGTCAGAGAGGACAACTGCGGTCACCGCCACGACCGCCCGTCAGTACTCGTCGAGCGGCTGCTGACGTATCTTCGAGCGCAGTTCGGCGACCGAGGGGTCGTCCTCGCCGGAGAACATCGCGAACAGCGTCGTCACCTCCGAGCGGGAGACCTTCACGTCGCCCTCCTCGATGACGTCCTCGGGGCGCTCCTCGAGTTCGCGCAGCGTGCCGACAGCCAGGAGGAAGGGGATCGCCCACGCCGAGAGGGTGTTGCCGCGGATCTCCGGCATGGTCTCGAGCCAGGTCTGGGCGCCGTCGAGGTAGCCCTCGGCGCGGTCGACGACCCGGCGGATGACGGGGACGAACTCCTCGCCGTCCTCCTCGCGGATGTCCTCGGTGTCCAGTTGCTGGTCGTCGAGCAGCTCCTGGGGGATGTAGACGTTGTTCTCCTCCTCGAAGTCGGTGGCAACGTCCTTCGAGACGTTGACCAGCTGGAGGAGCATGGCGAACGAGCGGGCGTTGTTCTGGAGCGTCTCGCCGACGGAGTCGTCGACGTTGCGCGAGAGCAGGCCGGTCACGAGCGTCCCGACGGTCCCGGCGGCGTACCAGCAGTACTCCTCGAGCTCGCCGAACGTCTGCAGGCGCAGCCCGCCCTGTTCGGCGTAGCGCTCGACGAACATCGCCATGCCGCTGACGAGTTCGCGCACCGGCGGTCGGATCGCGGCCCGCGAGTCCTCGTCGAGGCCCTCGAACGCGCGGAACACCCGCGGCGACTGGGCGACGACCTCCCAGTCGTCGTTCGGACTCTCGGGGATCCACTCGTCGACGGCGGCCCTGAACTCCGCAATCGTGGCGTCGTCGTCGGGGTCGAGCACCCGGTTGTACAGGTCGAGTAGCGTTCGCTGCTCGGCCGGCGGGATGTGCCCGGCGTCCTCGACGGTATCCGCGATCCGACAGAGGAGGTAGCCGACACAGATGTCGCGCGACATCGGCTCGTCGAGCTCCGCGACCGTCAACGCGAACGTGCGCGATACCTCCTGGACGGCGTCGTAACAGTAGTCGAGGTCGTCCTGAAACATCTGTTCGGTCTGGTTCCGTGACATTCCCGATACACCCCCTTAGCATTCCACAAGTAAAAAGTTCGCCTACTGTTCGCCCGAACGGGTCCGGGGGTTCGCGCCGCACCGCCGCCGGAGCCCCCCGCTTCGCGTGAGTCCAACCGGCGCTTACTCATTCGATATATGTCACTTTCGGACGGGCGGCCCCGGCTGGGAGCTGTCCGGCGGGGTCTGGGAAGGCGAACCACGGGAGAGAAAGGCTTTTTCGGACGTGCTCCAAGGCCCGGATATGGGTCGTGCGGGGACACGCTTTCGACGGCAGTTGCGAGCGAACAGCCCGTGGCTCGTCATGGCCGCGGTGGTCTACGCGGTGCTGTTCGGCGCCGGGCTGGCCGTGATGGCCGCGTACTACGACGCGGACCTGGTCGCGGCGGTCACGGGCTCGGTCGGCGGCTGGCTCTTTCTGGCCTCGGTCGGCGGGCTCGCGGCGTTCGGTGTCGAGCGGGTCCGGGAGTACTTCCGGCCGAACTTCGAGCCCGGTCACCCCCGCGACGAGTACCTCGCCTCGACCGCGCGCTGGTTCGAGGACGAGGACTGAGCCGGCGGCGGCCGCGACGGGTTCCACGACCGACCGCCGACCGGTCGGCGAACGGCAACCGGTCGGCGGGCCGGTCACCGACCGACGGTGTCGCTGTCGGAGGGGCCCGGCCCGCCGAGGTCGGCGACGAACTCGTCGAGAGCGGCGGGGTCGTCGGCACCGGGCAGTCCCGTCTCCGCGGTGCGACAGGGCTCGTCGACGCCGAGTCGCTCGCAGACCGCGTCGGCGGTCGCCTCGGCCATCGACCGGTAGGTGGTCAGCTTCCCGCCGACGACCGACAGGAAGTTCCCGACGCCCTCGTCGGCGCCGTCGAGCAGGAAGAAGCCCCGCGAGATGCCCCGGCCGCCGCGGTCGGCCTCGTCGGGCTCGTACAGCGGGCGGACGCCCCACCACTCGCGGACGTGGGTGGCGTCGGAAAGCGCCGGACACATCGCGGCGCACGCCTCGCGCACCCGCTCGCGTTCCCAGTCGGCCCGCTCGTAGTCGTCGGGGTCGTCGACCGCGACACTCGTGGTCCCGAGCACCGCCTCACGCTCGTGGGGCACGACGATGTCGCCGTCGCCCGGCTCGCGGCTCCTGTTGAGGACCGTCCCGAGGCCGGGGTAGTCGACCGACACCATCAGCCCGCGGGTCGGCCGCATCTCCACGCTGACCCCGGCCATCGCGGCGAGTTCGCCGGCCCACGCACCCGTCGCGTTGACGACGACTTCCGGACGGACCGTCTCGTCGAGCGCGCCGCCCACCGCGACGCCGGTCACCTCGCCGTCGTCGACCCGGATCCCCTCGACGGGCGAGCCGTAGTGGACGGCGGCGCCGCGGTCGGCCGCGTCCCGGGCGTTGGCGGCGACGAGCCGCGAGGGCGAGACGACGGCGTCGGGGACGCGCATCGCTCGCTCGACGCCCTCGGAGAGTTCGGGGACGGCCGCCCGCGCCTCGTCGCCGTCGACCACCTCGACGGGGATCCCGATCGCCTCACAGGCGTCGCGCTTGGCGTCGAAGTAGTCGGGGTCGTCCTCGGCGAGCTGGACGAACAGGCCACCGGTGTCCGCGACGGCCGCGCCCGCGATGTCTCTGAGCGTTCGGTTCTCCGCGATGCACTCCTCGGCGCCGACCTCGTCGGCCTCGGCGTACCGGGCGCCGCTGTGGAGCAGTCCGTGCGAGCGGCCGCTGGTCCCGTCGGCGAGGCCGCCGCGGTCGACGAGCGTCACGTCACAGCCGCGCAGCGCGAGGTCGCGTGCCACTCCGGCGCCGGTCGCCCCGCCGCCGATCACGAGGGCCGTGGTATCGATCGCCATACCGGTCTCTGGGGTCGGAGACGGATGTGAGTGCCGACGGACGCGGTGATCGAGTCATCGCCCGGTCTCGCGACGGTCCCGGGACACCCTCGCGACCCCGCGAAACCGCGTCGCGTGGGGAACAGTGATTACGGCGGCGGACGGAGGTCCGCCAACAGTCGATGACTCGGTACAACCACGCCAGGGTGCAGGAGTATTGGCAGTACGTCTGGGACGCCGAAGGCGTCTACGAGGTGCCCGACGACGCCGCCGACCCGACGTACGTCCTCGGGATGTTCCCCTACACCTCCGGCACGCTCCACATGGGTCACGTCCGCAACTACGCGATCACCGACGCGTACGCCCGCTACCGCTCGCTACGGGGCGACGAGGTGCTCCAGCCGATGGGGTGGGACGCGTTCGGCCTCCCCGCGGAGAACGCGGCCTACGAGCGCGACACGGACCCCGAGTCGTGGACCCGCTCGTGTATCGAGCAGATGCGCGAGGAGCTGGAGACGATGGGCTTCGGCTACGACTGGTCGCGGGAGGTCACCACCTGCGACCCCGAGTACTACCGCTGGAACCAGTACCTCTTCAAGCGGTTCCACGAGGAGGATCTGGTCGAGTACACCGGCGCTCGCGTCAACTGGTGCCCGGACTGCGAGACGGTGCTGGCCGACGCGCAGGTCGAGCGCCCCGACGACGCCGAGGCCGAAGCGAGCGCCGTCGACCACGCCCACGCCGCGGGGGTCTGCTGGCGTTGCGAGACGCCAGTCGAACGGCGCGAACTCGACCAGTGGTTCTTCACGATCACCGACTACGCCGAGGAGCTCGACGCCGGCCTCGACGACCTGGAGGGGTGGCCCGACAGCGTCCGCGACATCCAGCGCAACTGGATCGGTCGCCAGGAGGGCGCCCACGTCACCTTCGATATCGCGGGTGACGCTCTCGACGGGGACGGCGAGTCGGCGGGCGCCGAGGGCGTCGACGTGTTCACCACCCGCCTCGATACCGTCCACGGCGCCACCTTCGTCGCGCTCTCGCCGGGCCACGACCTCGCGCGTGCGGTCGCCGAGACCGACGACGCGGTGGCCGACTACGTCGAGGACGTGACGAGCGCGGGCGCCGACGCCGGCGGAACGTCGGGCGTCGAGACGGACCTGACCGCCACGCATCCGATCACCGGCGAGGAGCTCCCGGTCTACGTCGCGGCGTACGTCCTCGACGACGTGGGGACGGGCGCCGTGATGGGCGTGCCCGCGCACAACGAGCGCGACCACGCCTTCGCCGACGCTCACGACCTCCCGGTCGAACAGGCCGTCGAACCGGTCGACGGCAGCGGGACCGACCTGCCCGACGCGCCCTACACCGACGACGGCATGCTGACCGACAGCGGCGAGTACGACGGACTGGCGAGTTCGGCCGCCCGCGAACGCCTGCTCGGTGCCGACGGCGTCGAGTCGGCCGTCGAGTACCGACTGCGCGACTGGCTCATCTCCCGCCAGCGCTACTGGGGCACGCCTATCCCGATGATCCACTGCGAGGACTGCGGCCGCGTCCCCGTCCCCGACGAGGACCTGCCCGTCGAACTCCCGCCGTACGTCCGCACCGCTGGCAACCCCCTCGAAGAGAGCGAGGAGTGGAAGGCCGTCGAGTGCCCCGACTGCGGCGGCCCCGCCGAGCGGGAGACGGACACGATGGACACCTTCGTCGACTCGTCGTGGTACTTCCTGCGGTTCTGCTCGCCCGACCTCGGCGACGCCCCCTTCGACACCGACCGCGCCGACGACTGGCTCCCGGTCGACGTGTACGTCGGCGGCGAGGAACACGCCATCCTCCACCTGCTGTACATCCGCTTTTTCACCCGCGCGCTGGCGGATCTGGGACTGCTCGACACGCGCGAACCCGTCGAGCGGCTGATCAACCAGGGCACGGTGCTGTACGACGGCGAGAAGATGTCCTCCTCGAAGGGCAACGCCATCGCGCCCCACGAGTACGGCGCCGAGACGACCCGGCTGTTCCTGCTGTCTGCGGCCCACCCCGCACAGGACTTCGAGTGGACCGTCAAGTCCGTCGGCGACGTGTACGACTTCCAGCAGCGGCTGTACTCGATGGTCGCCGACCGCGACGACGTGGCGACCCGCGAGGAGGCGGCGCCCCAGGACGCCTACCTCGAACGCGAGATCGACCGGACGGTCACGGCCGTCGCCGAGGAGTACGAGCGCTTTCGCTTCCACCGCGTCGTCAGCGAGACCCAGCGGTTCGCTCGCCTGCTGCGGCGCTACGCCGAGTACGGGCCGGTCGACGAGGGGACGTACGAGCGGGGCCTCCGCGCGCTGACGCGGTTCGTCGCGCCGATGGCCCCCTACCTCGGCGAGGAGATGTGGAACCTGCTCGACACCGACGGGATGGTCGTCGAGGCCGAGTGGCCCGCCGTCGATGACGCGGTCGAGGACTACGAGCTGGAGCGGCGGCTCGTCGACCGGACGCTCGACGACGTGCGCGACATCACCGAGGTCGTCGCCATCGACGACCCCGGGACCATCGAGATCGTCGCCGCCGAGGGGTGGAAGTACCGCGCCTACGAGCACGTCCGAGCGGCCGACCCGGGCGACGCGGTCGTCGGGTCGGCGCTGGACGACGACGCCGTCGGCGAGCAGGGCGACCGGGCCGCCGAGTACCTCGGGGAGCTGGCCGACCGCGCCGGCGCGCTCGAACCCGTCCTCGACGCCGAGCGCGAGCTGGCCGTGCTGGAGGCCGCGAGCTGGCTGTTCGCCGACGAGTTCGGCGCCGATATCGAGGTGCGCCGCGCGAGCCCCGACGACGACCTCGCCGGGAAGGCCGAGCCCGGAAAGCCCGCGATCCACATCGACTGAGATGCCTGCCGGGAGGACCGACTGACCGTGGCGCCGTCCCGTCGAGCCGTCCTCGCCGGGTCCGCCGCGTCGGTCGCGGCGCTGGCCGGGTTCGGCGGAGTCGCCCGGCGGCGGACGCGTCGCCGGACGCCCGCGACGGTCCGCGGCGACGCCGACGCCTGGCTCGGGTTCGTCGGCGACGCGATGCTGGGCCGGAGCGTCGACGAGCGCTGGGCGGGCAGCGAGTCCGAGAGCGCGGCCCGCGACCCCGCCGGCGTCTGGGGGTCGACACTCCCCGCGCTGCGCGGCCTCGACGGACTCTTCCTGAACCTCGAGTGCAGCGTGTCGACGCGCGGCGAGCGGACCCCGAACCGGGGCTACTACTTCCGGGCCGACCCCGCGTGGACGCTCCCGGCGCTGGACGCGGCGGGCGCGTCGTTCGCGGCGCTGGCGAACAACCACTTGCTCGACTTCGGCCCGACCGCGCTCGCCGACACGGTCGCCCACCTCGAACGCGCGGGGATCGCGACGGCGGGCGCCGGTCGCGACCGCGCTGCGGCGTTCGAGCCGACCGTCGCGTCGGCGGGCGGCCTGGACGTGGGCGTGATCGCGCTGACCGACCAGTCGCGGTCCTACCGCGCCGGCCCCGACAGCGCGGGGACCGCGTGGATCCGACTGGACCCCGAGCGGTCGGGCGCGGGGAATCGAGTCGACTCCGCGCTCGAAGCCGTCTACCGCCGTGACCCCGACCTCGTCGTGGCGTCGCTGCACTGGGGTCCAAACTGGGAGGTGCGCCCGTCGGCGGCCCAGCGCCGGTTCGCCCGGTGGCTGGTCGACCGCGGCGTCGACGTGGTCCACGGCCACAGCGCCCACGTCCCCCAGGGGATCGAGGTGTACCGCGGGCGACCGATCTGCTACGATCTGGGCGACTACGTGGACGACTACGTCGTCAAGGAGGACCTGCACAACGACCGGAGCGTCCGCGTCGAACTCGCCGTCGAGGACGGGCGGCTCGACCGCCTGCGGGTCGTCCCGGTCGAGATCGCCGACGAGCGGGTCCGCGAGGCCACCGGCGACGTGGCCGCGTGGGTCCGCGAGCGCGTCCGGACGCTCTCGGCGGAGTTCGGGACGACCGTCGAACGCGAGGGTCGAGGGCTGTCGATCCCGCTGGCGAACGGCTAACCGGGCGGCTCGACCGCCGGTGGAGGTAGTGTTCAGATAAGCCGATTCCATGCGAAAGCGAATGATCTGAGCCAGTCGGCGGCAGTTTCTGGATCGACGTGACTGAAGCAGTTTGAGAACGAAGAGGTACGGCGTTTTATTTCACGAAAGACACGTTCGACACTGTTACGATTTCCGTGGCGTTCGTATCTGAAATCGAGGCCGTGTCGGTGACAGGCTTCTTTCAGTGGGGTAGCGCCATCGACGAGAAACACGGCGTCGTCGACGTCGTGTTTCTGGCGAATCTCACCGAAGAACCGTTCTGCGAGAGCGTTTGTTCTCGTTGTTTCAAGCCGCGTATGGAGTAATTCGTTCGATTCGGGATCGACCGCTGCGTACAGCCAGTATTGCTGGTCGTCGATCTGGATCACGGTTTCGTCGACCGCAACGTGATCCGGTGAGCGACCAGTCTCCGGCTGTAGATCGGCCTTGTGAACCCAATTATGAACGGTGGAGCGTGCCCGGTCGACACCGAATACTTCAATAAACAAAACAGTATTTGAAAGCGAAAGTCCAGCAAGATGCAGCTGAATACTGAGCTTCATCAGCAGCTTCGGTGTCGCCTCGCGTTCAACAAACTCTAAGTCAATCTCGTCCAAACATCCACCGAGGCGGTCGTTTTCGGGCATAGATCACTTTGAAAACGTACCGCCTCACTCTTCATCCTTATCTGAACACCGCCCCGGTGGAGATGCGACCCGTTTAGTCACAGGAGCCCGAACGACCGCTATGACAGAGATCGGAGTCGTCGGCGCGGGCGCGGCGGCCGCGGCCGCGGCGTACGTGCTCGACGGGGCGGTCCCGTCGGCCGAGGTGACGGTGCTGGAGAAGTCCCGGGGCGTCTGCGGTCGCGCGGCGACGCGCCGCCGGGACGACGTGACCTACGATTACGGCGCCAACTACGTCAAGAGCGACGACGACCGCGTCGTCGAACTGTTGACCGAGACGCTCGATTCGGAGGGGCTGGTCGACGTGGCCGAGCCGGTCTACACCTTCGATTCGGCGGGCGCGGTCTCCGAGGGTCGCGACGCCGACGACCACAAGTGGAGCTACCGCGCGGGCCTGACCCAGATCGCCAAGCGACTGCTCGGCGAGACCGACGCGACCGTGGCGAACTCGACCAGAGCCGAGACGCTCGTGCGCGACGGCGAGCGCTGGCGCGTCGTCGACACCGACGGCGGGGAGTGGGGGCCGTTCGACGCGCTCCTGCTCAATCCGCCGGCACCGCAGAGCGCCGAGCTCCTGCGCGACGCCGAGTGGGAGAGCCGGGCCCGGCGGGACCTCACCGAGGCGGCCGAGGCCGTCCCCTACCGCACCATCTGGACGGCGGTACTGGGCTACGAGTTCGAACTCGACCGGCCCTACTACGCGCTGGTCAACCCGGATCGGGACCACCAGATCGGCTGGATCGCCCGCGAGGAGTGCAAGGCGGGCCACGTCCCCGACGGCGAGTCGGTGCTGGTGGTGCAGGCCAACCCCGAGTGGTCGGTCGAGCGCTACGACGACGACCCGGCGGAGAACGTGGCCGACCTGGCGCAACTGACCGCGGACGTGCTCGACGACGAGCGGCTGGCCGACCCCGAGTGGACCGACCACCAGGGGTGGCGCTACGCGCTCCCGGACGAGGGCGTCCGGCAGGGCGCGGTCGACGGGGTCGCGGACGCGGATCTCTACCCGCTCGGCGACTGGGTGGCCGGCGAGGCGCGCCTGCACGCCGCGCTCCGGAACGGCCTGGACACCGGCGAGCGGGTCGCCTACTCGCTGGAGTAGCGGGCGGGTGCGACGGGGGGCGGCCGCCGCGGTCAGGACGCGGTCGACCCGGCCCCTCGGCGGTCGCTCGATCCCGCCTGTACGCGGTAGAGGCCGACCGTGATCGCCGCGGCGACGGCGAACCCGGCGACCGACTGGGCCCACGTGTGGGCCTCGACCAGGACGCGCGTCGGGACCATCAGGACCGGGACGGCGAGCAGGGGCGCGTACCGGCGGTCGACGAGCGTCAGGTACAGCGTCGGCGCCAGCGCGAGGATGACGTGCCCGGAGATGTCCCAGACGGGCGCGAGGGCGGCGTAGGGGACCGTGACGGCCGCGAACGTCACCATCGCCGGGGGGACGATCGGCCCCCACTCGTAGCGGCGCCAGAGCAACCAGGTGACGCCGGCGGCGATCAGCACGCCGGCGGCGACCATCTCGTCGAGCCGCCAGCTGCTCCCGCCGACCGCCCGGCCGAGCCCGCCGCGGAACGCGAGGAAGAAGACCGCCGTCGGGACGAGCGCGAGGGCGCCGGCGCCGAGGAAGGCGCCGACGCGGCGCCACAGGGCGGTCCGGTCGGCCCCCCGCTCGCGCCACTCGTGGTAGATCAGTAGCAGGCTCCCGACGCCGAGGACGGTGATCGGGTGGAAGACGTACCCGTACAGGTCGATCGCCCGGCCGAGCGCCGACATGGCGGGCGGATAGGCCATCGTGCCGGATAGTCGACCGGCCGGCATTCGCCACGTGTCGCCCGCCGCCGCGTATCGCTGGGACTCGCGACGGTCGCCTCAGGCGGTGGCAGTCGAGGCGTTCGGCCCGCCGAGGAAGGCGGGCGGGGCGACCAGTCCGGCGCCGAGCGCGACGGTGAGTGCGAACACGGCCGTCGGCGAGGGGTCGGCGATCAGGGCGACGCAGCCCAGCCCGGCGAGGACCGGGAGGAGGCCGCCGACGAGCGCCACTCGCCACAGCGGCCGCTCGACGGTCGTCCCGTCGCCGGCGAGTTCCCAGGCGACGGCGGCGCCGACCGCGAGGCCGAGGAGGCCGACCCCGTCGCGGCCGGCGCCGCTGACCGCCACGGCGAGGAGAGCGACGGCGATCGCGAGCAGGAAGGCGAGCCGGGGGTCGCGACCGGTGAGTCCGAACGCGACCACGAGGAAGACGTCGCCGAAGACGATCCCGGCGAGCACGTCGCGGACGAAGTGGACGCCGAGGACCACCCGCGAGAGCGCGATCAGGGAGACGAGGCCGGCGGCCGCGGCGCGGCGAAGGCGTACTTGAGCGCGGTCAGCATCGCCATCCCGCCGACGACGACGCCGATGGCGTGAGCGCCGCGCTCGCGGTCGACGAACCAGTAGTCGAGGGCGAACGCGACCAGGAAGACGCCGAGGTTGCCGAGCCGCGTGATCCCGTGGAACACGGGCACGAGCCACGATGGCATGGCCGCGCGGACGGCGTCGCCGAGCGTCTGAAGGATGACACTGCCGGGCATCGTCTCCTCTGGGGCCCGGCACTACTTGGACGTGCGGCCGGACATCGCCGGCACGGCGGTCTGCCCGGAAACTCCCACGGGCGACGCGGCCGTGCTCTCGTCGCCGCTCAGACGCCGCGCCGGTCGGCGCTGTCGTCGGGCGGGGCCGTCCCGCGTTCGACGCGGCGGTGTTCCTCGCGCTCGGGCGGCGCGAGGTGTCGACGGTGCCACTCCGTCAGGAGCCCCTCGGCGTCGTGTATCCAGCGCTCGTCGCGGTCCACGTCGAGCGCCAGGTCGTACTCGCGCTCCTCGACGACGTCGGCGTCGCCGGCGCGGTCCTCCTCGCGCGGCTCCTCGGCGACGAGATAGCGCTCCTCGACGTGTACGTCCGCGCGGTCGTCGGACGCGGCGGCGGTGACGGCGAACTCGCGTTCGAGCACGTGGACCCGGTCGGTGTCGTCGGCGAAGGTGTGCGAGCCGAAGAAGGCGGCGTCCTCGTCGGCGTCGTCGACGAGATTGCGCCGCTGGAACGCCGTCGCCTCGTGGTCGAACCCGGGCGGCAGGAGGTGCTCGGCGGTCGGGTCGTCGGGGTCGTGGTCGGGCGTGTCCATGTGTTCGCGGGCGAACGAGGAGAGCCAGCCCCAGCCGTGGTCCTCGCCGACGTCGACGAGGTGGTCGCCAAGCGTCTCCCGCTCGACGGCGGTCTCGTCGTCGACGACGACCCGGTCGTTCTCGTGGTCGTAGCGGCCGCGATGGAGCGTCTCGGACTCGGGCGCGTAGACGTAGGCGGCGCCACCGGAACCGGCCCGGGTGCCGCCGACCCACTCCACGTCGTCGAGCTGTCGGCCGTCGTCGTCCGGTGTCGCTCGCTCGACGGTCAGGTCGGCGGCGGCGTCGTAGCGCCTGACCGGCCAGTCGTCGAACCGCGGGTCCGTGGCGGATTCGGGCTCGGCGTTGCTGTCGGGATCTGGCATCGGTCCGACCAATAGGGAACTCGCGGAGAAAGGAAACAGGCCCCTATCGAGGGGACGACGCGGGGCCGGCGCGGCGCCGACCGGAGGCCGCCCCGGAGCTGCGGAGTACCGCGACCTTACCGCGCTCTCGCGGGCGGTCACGTCGCCGACGGCTGATCGGTCGAGGCGTCGTCGGCCGTCGCGGCGACGGCGGCGTCGGCGTACCACAGCACGGAGAAGTCCTGCGGGCTCGGCAGCGCGCAGGCCATCCACCCGACGGCGGCGAAGCCGACGAGGCCGTCGGTCGCGAACGGGTCGGCGACGACGCCGAGCGGGACGAGCGCGAGCGGGGCGGCGAGCGCGAGCGGCATCATCGCCGAGCACCGCAGGACCCAGGCGGGCGTCTCCGCGGTCGCGCGCGGTCTGACCGCGGCCCAGCGTCCGCGGAGGCCGGCGCCGAGGACCCCGGTGTCGTCGCCGGGGAACCAGTCGATGCGGTAGGCCACGCCCGCGGCGCGCAGGACGACCGCGTGGGCGAGTTCGTGCGCGACGAGGCCGAGACTGACCGCGAGGACGAGCACGGCGACGGCCGCGGCGATCTCGATAGGCGTCATCTACTCGGGGTACGTTGGTCGTACCGGACCGGTAATCGACTATCAATCTATCGGTCGAACGCGCCGACAGGAACGAGCCGATCGGGTCGCCGACGGCGCCGAGTACGCCGAGACCGATCGCCCGGAGGGCGACCGAAGTAGCTCGGCGGACCGGCTATCGCGAGTCGGCGACTGTTCAGTCCGAGCCCCGAAACGAACGGATGGCCGACGACTCCGAAGCGGAGGAGGACGACGGCCAGAGCGACGAGAGCGGGTAGCGGGTCAACTGGGGGCCGCCGAGCGGGCGAGGCTCGTCGCGTCCGCTCCGGATCGGGTCCCCGTCGCGTTCGATATCTCGTAGTCGGTGTAGGTGACGAGGACGGTCACGTCCTCGCCGGTGCGGTCCGATATCTGTCGGGCGAGTTCGTTCGGGAGCGACGGGTACGACTCGTCCGACCGCCGCGTGAGGCTGACCGAGACGGTCGTTGGGTTCCGAACGGGGCTGGCGCCGGCGTACTGGACGGTGACGCCGCGGAGCGAGAGGGGGCCGTACTCCTCGTCGGAGATTACGTCCGAGGTCGCCTGCGTGACGGCGTACTCGAAGCGGACGTGCTGGGCCGACCCGACGAGGACGACGGCGACGACGGCCGCGACCGCGAGGACGGTCGCGGCGAACCGGGCCTTCTCGGCGGTCGACTCGAGGTCGATGAACGACCCGCCGGCCTCCTCGGGGCGGTAGCCGAGATAGCGCAACATGAGATAGGCCCCGGCGTTGACGGCGACGATGGTCAGCCCGAGCAGCACGAGCGCGCCGAGCGCGACGCTCGCGGCGCCCCAGGCGACGCCGATCCCGACGACTGCGGCCGTCGGGACCAGGGCGGCGGCGACCATCACGCCGACGATGCTGACGTTGCCCTTCGTCGTCAGCCCGAAGGCGCCCGCCGCGCCGGCGGCGAGCCCGACGACGACCGAGAGCAGTCCCGGCGAGAGCCGCACCGCGAACAGGTCGACCGTCGTCACGTCGAGCGTCACCGAGACGATCTCGAGGTTCCGGATGAGGAGGCTCGCGGCGACGGCGCCGACGACGGCGACGCCCAGCCCGACCGCCTGCTGGCGGAGGCTGTCGGCGACCATCGGTCGGTCGCTGCGGACCGCGCCGATACTCGCGGCGAGCATCGGCGCGACCAGCGGCGCGAGCACCATCGACCCGACGAGGACGGCGGGCGATCCGATGAGCAGCCCGGCGGTCGCGATGACGGTGCTGAGCAGCATCAGCCAGACGTACGACTGGGTGTTCGGGCGCATGTCTCGGGCCTTCGCCCGGAGCGTCTCGGGGGCGATCCGGTTGGGCGTCTCCGCCCAGTGGCGCTGGACCGCGTCCATCCCCTCGAAGGTCGCGAACTCGGCCTCCGTCGAGACGGTGTAGGTGCTCCGTTCGTAGCCGGCCTCCTGGAGGTCGTCCAGCACGCGCTCGACGGCGTCGGCCGGGATCACGACGGTGACGAGGGCGTGGCCCTCCTTCGCGCCGTCGCCCTCGGCGACGGTGTAGCCGAGGTCGTGCCCGTCGAGGACCTCCCGGATCGCCGCGCGCTGCTCGGCGGGCACCGACAGCTGAAGCAACCGCATGGTCGCCGTTGGATCGGCCGCCTGAAAAGCCCATAGCCGGCGCTCGCGCGGGTCTTCGGCCCCGTTTTCGGCCGTGGGACCCGATCGGTTTCCGCCGCCGACCGGGAGCGGCTTCCGCGAAACCAACCTCTAAGCGAGCGGCGACCGATCGGTCGATATGGAGTACAGACGACTCGGAGCGACCGGCCTGCAGGTGTCGCCGGTCTGTCTCGGCACGTGGCGCTTCGGCAAGGCCCACGACGGCGTCGTCGAGACCGACCGCGAGGACGCCCACGAACTGCTCGACGCCTACGCCGAGCGCGGGGGCAACTTCGTCGACACCGCCAACGGCTACGGCGGCGGCGACTCCGAACGCTGGATCGGCGAGTGGCTCGAAGACGAGGACCGCGAGGACTACGTGATCGCCTCGAAGTGCTTCTGGTCGACAGTGTCGAGATTCCAGGAGAACCTCTCGAAGAAGAACGTCCGCGCGGAGGTCGAGGGCTCGCTGGACCGACTGGGCACCGACTACCTCGATATCCTCTATCTCCACCGCTTCGACGACGAGACGCCCATCGAACACACCCTGCGCGCCGTCGACGACCTCGTCAGCGAGGGGAAAGTCCACTACGTCGGTATCTCGACCTGTGACGCCTGGAAGCTCACGAAGGGCCTGTGGCAGGCCGACGTGAACAACTACGAGGCCTTCTCGGTCACCCAGCCGCTCTTTCACGCCGCCTACTACGAGGACGTGGCCGAGTATCTCGACGTCTGCGCCGATCAAAATCTCGCGGTCTGCCCGTACTCGCCGCTGGCGGGCGGCTTTCTCACCGGCAAGTACGAGCGCGTCGGCGACGGCACCTACGACCTCGACGCGGACGAGGGGACCCGTGGGGATCTGGACCCGATGTTCGAGGACTGGTACGTCTCCGAGCGCGGCTGGCACGTCCTCGACGCGGTGCGCGAGGTGGCCGACGAAGTGGACGCATCACCGGCGCAGGTCGCGCTCCGGTGGCTGATGGACCAGCCCGACTTCGACTGCGTGCCCATCGTCGGCGCTCGAACGGTGGAGCAACTCGACGAGAACCTCGGCGCTATCGACGTAGAACTGTCCGACGAGCAGTTCGACCGCATCTTCGAGGCACGCTACGACGACGAGGGCGACCTGTACCGGACGAACGCCTGAGGGCAGCCGTGGCCGGATTGTCTGCGTTTTGACCGCTTTCGGGCGGAGGACTGGTGGTAAGATGTTGGGTGGACGCTTCTCAGTGCTGGGTAGTCATAGCCGTCCTTTCCCTCTTGATGAACCTCTAAAGAGCGGTTCAACACCGTTCTGCCTTCGTGGGGGGCTACTCCACGAAAGCACGCAGGGCGATCAGTCGGGCATTCGCTCAAAATAGCGTGTAGTGAGGAGAGTCTCTACGGAGGCAACTGTTTCAGTTTCGACGGGAGTAGAAATGACGGAATCAACGGTTCTCCGTGCTTGAACGCGGATATACATTCCAAAGTATCGCAACTACTCCGCCAAGAAAGATCAGACAGCCAAGACCGATCATCAGATACATCAGACCGAACTGGCTGAACGGAGGGCCGCCGTGCGAGTCCACCGTTGTGCTTGTCGGAAGTGCTGTCGTTGTCCTAGTCTCGATATCGGTCTGAGTCAGTGTTTCAGTAGTGTTCTCGGCCGACAGTGGCTGACCCTGATAAGCTAGCTGAGCAACACCAAGCCCGGTGGAAAGAGGAGACAGTGAAACGAGTGCTACGATACCGACCGAGTATAGCACAGTCATTCGAGACACAAACAAACCTCCTCTCCGATTTGACATATGTCTTGTCCACTCCGGCAACTCCGCCTCTGGGTGTGGAACCATATCTACACCACATGAGACGACTCGTCGAATATCCTTCTCAGACTGGCTATTCGTCCATCCGTGGTTTCAGTTCGAGTTTCTGTGAAACGAAGTCGAGCGATGGTAATCACACCCGACGGCAGGTGTCCAAAGCCCTCGGCGCGCTCACGCACGGGGAGCGGAACGACCCGTGCGCGTGTTCCGCTCAGACGACTCCCTGCGCGAGCGCGCCTCGCCCTTTCAGTCCACCAGAACCGCGACGGATATGAAACAGCAGATCGACCCACACAGCACCACAGACGACCACGAGCCTCCCCAGCCGATTCCTTCGCTCGCTTCACTCGCTCAGTCATCCCTCGCGCGGCTATTTCGAGCGGCCCGCCACGAGACGGGCACGCTCGACAGCGCGCGCCACCGCAACGATTCACTGCAACCTCCGTACCGAACGCGGGCGCGGGTCCCAGTCCGCAGGCTTATCCGTCGGCCACCGTTTCGGACGGTATGGCTATCTCACAAGGCGACACGGTCACGATCGAGTACACAGGGCGACTGGACGACGGCAGCGTCTTCGACACGTCGCTGGAGTCCGTCGCGGAAGCGGAGGGCCTCGCCGCGGACCAGCCCGACCGCGACTACCAGCCGCTCACCGTCGAGATCGGCTCGGGCCGCATCATCGAGGGCCTCGAGGACGGCCTGGTCGGCATGGAGGCCGGCGAGGAGGACACCGTCGAGATCGAGCCCGAGCAGGCCTACGGCGAGCGCACCGACGACCGCGTCGTCGAGTACGAGGCCGACGAGTTCGCGGAGATGCTCGGCGGCCGCGAGGTCGAGGAAGGGCTGGAGATCCAGACCGAGGAGGGCCTGCCGGGCGAGGTCGTCGACGCCGACGACGAGACGGTCACCGTCGACTTCAACCACGAACTCGCCGGCGAGGCGCTCACCTTCGAGGTCGAGGTCGTCGCCGTCGAGTGACGGCCCGTCCGTCGCGGACCGCCGGTCGACCGTTCGGCCGGCGACCCTTCGAATAAATCCCCCCATTATCGACGTTATACGGAGAATAACTACGGAACGGGGTGTGGTAGGGGAGAGCATGGCCGGGACCGACGACCGGGGACTCCGGGGGGGACCGCTCGGCACGTGCCCGAACTGCGACGTGATGATCCCGCCGGCGAACCTGTTGATCCGCTACGAATCGGAGGGCGACTGGCCCAGGCTCTTCGCCGAGTGTCCCGACTGCGAGGACCCGGTGCATCCGGAGTGAGCGCCGTGGGGCTGTTCGCTTCCCTCGTCACGCGGGCCGAACCCGAGACCGTCGTCGCGGAGTGTCGGCGCTGTGGCACCACCGTCGACGCCGACACGTCCGTCTGCGCGACCTGCGGCTCCGAGGACATCGTCCGGTACGACATCGACTGACCGCTCGACCGACCCGAGACTCGGGTCGGCCGAAGCCCGGCCACCGAAACCCATCGGTCCCGTTTCTCCGCCCCGCGCTCAGCCGTCGAACGCCTCGACGAACGACTCGGTCGCGTCGCGCCACGCCGCGATTATCTCGCCGTCGTTCTCGCTGTCGGCGTCGTCGATGGCGTCGCGCCGCCGCAGGTCGTCGATGGTCCGCTCGACGCCCTCGCGGAAGCTGACCGTGTACTCGAAGTCCAGATCCCGTTTGGCCTTGCTGTTGTCGAACACCGTCGAGTACTGGAAGTGGTCGACCAGCGGGTCCGTCCGGTCGGGGACGGCCTCGACCAGTTTGTCCGTCGGGATGTACACCAGCTCGGGCTCGGGCGCGTCCATGGCCTCGGCGACGTACTCGTGATACTGGTTCCAGGAGATGACCTCCTCGCTGGTGACGTGGTAGGCCTCGCCGTAGGCGGTCTCGTTGCCGATCGCCTCGACGAACGCTCCGGCCACGTCGTCGCGGTGACAGGGGCCCCACAGCGTCGCGCCGTCGCCGTGGACGATTATCGGCTCGCCCGTCCGCACGCGGTCGAGGTAGTAGGTGCCCCAGCCCATCGTGTGGATGACCGGCCCGCCCTCGCCGTAGGTGCTCCACGGGCGGATCACGGTCGTCTCGAAGGCGTCGCCGCCCGCCTCGAAGAAGATGTCCTCGCAGTCGGCCTTGTCGGCGCCGTAGTCGCTGACCGGCGGGTGGCGGGCCGCCTCCTCCGTCGCGGGGTTGGCGTCCAGCGGCCGGTGGTACACGTCGACCGTCGAGCAGAACACGAACTGCTCGACGCCGGCGAACGCCTCGACGGCGCTCTCGGCCTGCTCCGGCGAGAAACACACCATATCGATCACGACTTCGGGGTCGACTTCCTCGGCGACCTCGGCGAGGCGCTCGTCGTCGTTACGGTCCCCGTGGACGTGCGCGACCGCCTCGGGGAGGTCGGCGTCGGTCTCTCCGCGGTGGAAGGCGGTCACGTCGTGGCCCGCGTCGACCGCCTGGCGCGCGATGCCGGTGCTTATCAGTCCCGTCCCGCCGATGATGAGAACGTCCATGGCCCACCCATGGCGACAGTGCGGATAAAACGTCGCCTCGCGGAAGCCTCCGCCGCGTCGGTCTCGTCGTCACTGGCCGTACCCGCCGCGTCCCGGCCGGTCCTTCCCCCGACGGAACGCTTTTGCCGGAGTCGAACGTCCTCCGGTCCATGTCTCGCGACTACGATATCGGCGTTCAGAGCGTCGTCTTCCGCGACTTCTCGCTCGACGACCTGCTCGCAGAACTCGACGAGACCGGCGTGACCCACCTCGAACTGTGGGGCCACCACCTCGCGCCGGACCACGACGACGCGACGGTCGCGGCGGGACTCGACGCCCTCGACGCCGCCGACGTGTCGGTCTGTGGCTACGGCGTCGTCGACCTCGAATCGCCCGACGAGGCCCGCGAGCACGCCGCCTTCGCCGACCGCCTCGGCGCGGACTACCTCACGGTCAACTACCCGCCCGCCGCCGATGCGATCACCGAGGAACTGATCCAGGTGGCCGAGGCGTTCGCCCTCGATATCGGCATCCACAACTACTCCTCGGTCCACCACGACGACCTCTCGCGGGTCTTCTCGACTATCGACGACGCCCGCGGCGTCCTCGACCGCTACGACCACGACCGCCTGGGCCTCTGCGTCGACACCGGTCACTTCCTCGTCGAGGACGTGCGCCCCGACGAGGTCGTCCGCGACTTGGGCGACCGGATCGTCGCCTGCCACCTCAAGGACACCTCCGAGGCCGAGATCGAGGACGTACCCGGCGCCGGGCGGCTCGACGTGGCCTCGTTCGTCGACCTGCTCGACGACCACGCCGAGTTGACCGCGCCGCTGGTGATCGAGTACGAACTTCCCCAGGACCGCGCGACCGACGCCCTCCGCGAGGCCGTCGAGACCGTCCAGCACGCGCTCGACGGTTGACACCCCCGAGTCGGGATCGTTCGAACGGTCTCCGGCGATTAAAACCGCCTGAAATCGGCCAAAATCGGGCTAGCGACGATCCCGGTTTAGGAGGCTGGCGCCCTCTCCCTCGGTCGTGACCGCATCGACCCGGGTCCCGGACGAGCCGCCGATCGCGCACATCAGTATCGACGACGACGAAGCCGCCACGGACGCGCTGTTCAGGGCCGCCCGGCGCGCCCACCTCGACCTCGACGAGGTCGAGCGGTTGCACGACCAGATAGACGCCGGTGCGCTCGACAGCCTCCTCTCGCACCACCGGCGGAGCGACGCCGACGGCGAGTTCACCCTCGTCGCCGACCTGTGGGACCACACGTTCGTCGTCCGCCCCGAGGCCGTCGAGGTCTACCCCTGACGGCCGGGTCGCGACGCCCGTCGCTCGCCGACCCGTCGCCCGCCGCCCCCGCCGCCCGCTCGCCTCGCTTCCCGGAGCGTAAGGTGTTTGCGGCGGCCCCGCCTGGAAGCGAGTATGAGCCTCGACGATCTGCAGGACGACGTGCAGGGCGAGTACAGCGACCTCGACGGGGAGCTGTCGGTCGGCACCGACCGCGAGACCCGCAACGAACTCGCCATGCTGCTGGCCGCGCTGGACACCGACGACCCCGACGAACTCGTCCGCAGGGGCGTCCACATGCTGTTCCAGTCCGCCGTCGAGACCGGGAACCTGGACTTCCACCTCCGAACCGAGTACGACGTGACCTACGACGAGTACCTCTCGGGGATGACCTTCGAGGAGATGGCCGGCGGTGCCGACCTCCCCCAGACCGGCACCGGCGACCCCGACGACCGGCGGTATCAGTTCTAGGACCCACTTTTTCCTGCCGGGGGTATCCTCGTGCGCCTACGGCGCACTGCGGGTACCCCCGGAGCAAAAACTTAGGGAAAAAGCCGGCCGCTCACTTCGTTCGCGGCCGGTGAATCGCGCTCGCTCCGCTCGCACGAATGCTAATTCTAGAGAATTCACCAACTGGCCGGTATCGCTGTAAAGCGAATCAGTCTGGCTCCTGTACGCAATTCTATTAGATCTTAGATACTGTTACTCGGGATACCCGTGGATTTCCCGGGTTCCGAGCGGCGTCAGGCCGCGTCGCCGATCGCGTCGGTCAACAGGTCGACGCCCAGTCCGATTTCCCGGTCGGTCACGTCCAGCGGGGGGAGCACGCGCAGCGTCTTGTGCCCACAGCCGAGCGTCAGTAGTCCGTGCTGGAGCGCGGCCGCCTGCACGTCGTCGCGTCGCTCCTTCGAGTCGAACTCGACGGCGAGCAGGAGGCCCTTGCCACGCACGTCGACTACGGGGTCCAGATCGGCGTCGCGCATCGCTTCCGTGAACTGCCGGCCGCGGACGACGGCGTTGTCCATCAGGTCGTAGTCGTCGATCACGTCCAGCGTGAGCGCGCCCTGCAGCGCCGAGACGATGTCGCCGGCGCCCCACGTCGAGGACAGGCGGCTGGTCTGCTCGGGGAACACCTCCTCGCTGGCGATGGTCGCGCCGACGCGCAGCCCCTTGGCGCTCGCGATCACGTCGGGGTCGAACGGGTAGTGGTCCGACGCCCAGAACTCGCCGGTGCGACCCACGCCGGACTGGATCTCGTCGGCGACGAGCGTCAGGTCGTGCTCCTCGCACAGGTCGGCGATCTCCGCGGCGAACGCGTCGCTCGGGAAGCGATAGCCCCCCTCGCCCTGGACGGGTTCTATGATGAGGTACGCCACGTCGTCGGGGTGGACGGCGCCGCGCTCGGGGTCGAGCAGTTTCCGCAACTGGGAGCCCTCGCCGGTGAAGAACCCGCAGGAACAGGAGTCGGCGTCGCAGGTCCGGTCGTCGCAGAAGGGCACGTCGTGGACTTTCGAGATCTCGGGGAACTCGCGGCGGTAGACGGACTTCGAGCGGTTGAGCGAGAGCGCGCCGAGGGTGCGGCCGTGGAAGGCGCCGCGGAAGGTGATCCCGTAGTCGGCGCCGGTGTGGTCGTAGGAGATCTTGATGGCGTTCTCGACGGCTTCCGCTCCCGAGTTCGAGAGGAAGACGGTGTCCATGCCGTAGTGGTCGCTGCGGTCGGTCAGCCGGTCCATCAGGTCCGCGGGCGTCGGGAACGGGTGGTCGCCCAGCTCGCCGCTGGCGACGTAGAAGTCCTGGCCGGCGATCTTCATGGGGTCGACGAGGTCGAACCCCTCCATGCGTTCCATCAGTTTCGGGTTGTTGTATCCGAGCGGCGAGGCGGCGACGTGGCTGGTGAAGTCCATGAGGACGTTGCCGTCGACGTCGGTGCAGAACGGTCCTTCGGCGGGTTCGGTGTAGTCCCAGACGAACTCGTAGACGTAGGTGCTCGGGGCGGCCGACTCGTGGTGGTACTCGACCCACTCCCGGGCGCGCTCGCCGGGGATCGACGACACCTCGGGTTCCGCCGTGTCCCTGTCCATGCCGGCACTGAAGCACAGTCGATAGTTAAGTGATCTGACCGTCCTCGGCGGTTCTGCGGATCGAACGGACGCGTTCACATCGTCGCCGCGGCCGTGACGGCTCCGGCGGCGACCAGCAGGACGGTGCTGACGACCGCGGTCCTGACGGCGAACTCCCGGTCGGGGCCGGCGAAGGTGAGTCCGGCCTTGACGACGATGCTGGAGGCCGTGGCGAGGAGGATGGCGAAGACGGCGGCCTCGCCGGAGAGGCCGCCGCCGCGGTAGAGGATCACCGCGGAGGTCGTCGCGCCCGCGCTGGAGACGAGTCCGGTCAGCGCGGCGGTCACGTAGAAGCCCAGCCGGCCGAACTCGGCGGCCGCCAGCCCGCCGGCGACGATGACGACCAGGAAGAGACCGCCGAAGCTCAGGACGTTCCGCAGCGAGAAGGGGCTCTCCAGGTCCATCTCCAGATTCTCCGTCCAGTCGGCCGTGTAGCCGGCGATGGCGACGCTCCCGACGATCACCGCCCCCAGCGGGACGACCGCGCCGAGCAACAGCCCGGTCTCGAAGGTGAACACGAGGGCGATGACGAGGTTGCGGGCGGCCATGGCCGCGTCGGCCAGCAGGATGGCCGCGACGGCGTAGGAGCTGACCGCCGGGCGCTGCTCGACGTGGTCGAGCATCGCGCCGACGACCGCCGTCGAGGAGGCCAGTCCGCCGAAGAAGCCGGTGACGGCGATGCCGCGGCTCCCGTAGGTCTGGACGATGGCGTAGTTGACGATGCCGATGGCGGCGACGGTGACGACCATCAGCCAGATGACCCGAGGCTCGACCTCGACTAGCAGGTCGCCGGCGCCGACCTCGTAGCTCCGGGCGGGCAGCAGCGGATAGATGACGAACGCGAGGATGGCGAACTCCGCGGCCGACCGGAGTTCGGTGCGGCTCATCCCCCAGGCGAGGCTGTGTAGCTCGCGCTTGAGCACGAGCAACAGCGCCGAGAAAACCGTCACCGTCACCGCCTCGATGGTGTAGGCCGAGGCGACGAGCGTCCCGACGGCGTAGGCGACCAGCATCGACATCGAGGTGGTCAGCGACAGACCCTCCTCTTCCGCCTCGTCGGCGAGCAGTCCTCTCACCGCCAGCAGCGTTCCCTGGACGATGACGAGGACACCGCCGACGACCACCAGCGGCGTCGACCCCAACACGGTAAATGCCGCGCCGAGCATGCTGATCAGCGAGAACGTCCGCACGCCGGCGGACTTGTGCGACCACTCCCGTTCCAGCCCGAGGAACAGGCCGAGCACGCCCGCCAGCGTGATCTGGAGGACCTCCGTGTCCAGCGGGATCGACGAGAACTGCGCGACTCCGAACACTGCCCGACGTATGCCGTTCTCGCTTATAAATAGCGTGCCGTTACCTCCGTCGGATCCGTGACCGACCTGGCCGTTTTATAACTCCTACGACGCATAGCCGGGACGATGGTGGAGTTCGAGTTCAACCCTGACTGGGGACGGATCGGCTGGACCGCCGTGGGAGCGGTCCTCGGTCTCGCTCTGCTGTGGGTGTTCTACTCGTTCGTGGGCACGTTCGTGTTCGCGCTGTTCATCTACTACTCCACGCGACGGGTCCACGGGGCGATTCGCGACCGGGTGGGCCAGCGGTCCGTCTCGGCCGCGCTGGCGCTGGTCGCGCTCGCGCTGCCGGCGGTGTTGCTCCTGCTGTACGCCACGGCCATCGGCGTCCAGGAGCTCCAGGAGTTCGCCGGCGCGACCGACCTGGGCGAGTACATCGCGATCGCCGACCCGTACGTGAACGTCACGCAGGCCGTCGAGAACCCGCGGGGCGTCTTCGAGGGCGCCGGCGGGATGGACCTGGTCGGGCCGGTGCTGAGCCAGGGAACCAGCTATCTGGGCTTCCTCGGGACCGGTCTCCTCCACCTGTTCGTCATCTTCGCGGTCGCCTTTTACCTGTTGCGCGACGACCGCAGGCTCGCCGACTGGGTGGCGGGGTTCGACGACGACGGTCCGACCGTCTTCGAGGAGTTCGCCCGCGAGGTCGACGACAGCCTGGAGATGATCTTCGCCGGCAACATCCTCAACGCCGTCGTCACGGCGACCGTCGGCGCGATCACCTACAGCGTCCTCAACGTCTTCGCGCCCCCCGAGGTCGCGGTCCCCTACGCCGCGCTGGTGGGGCTGCTGACCGGCATCGCCAGCCTGATCCCCGTCGTCGGGATGAAACTCGTCTACGTCCCCGTCACTCTCTCCCTCGCCGCGACCGCCTTCTCGGAGGGGACGGGCTGGGTGTTCGTCGGCGCCTTCGCCGTCGTGTCGTTCGTGGTCGTCGACGTGATCCCCGACCTGCTGGTCCGACCGTACGTCACCGGCGGGTCGCTCCACACGGGCAGCGTCATGTTCGCGTACATCCTCGGCCCGCTCCTGTTCGGCTGGTACGGCCTGTTCCTCGGCCCGATGATCCTCGTCTTCGTCACGCACTTCGGCCGGGTCGTCGTCCCCGCCCTGCTCGGCCGGGAGCGACCGCCGGACGCCGGCGACGTCGACGGCGGTTCGGCGACCGGGCCGTCGGGCGGTGACGAGGAGTCGGCGCTCGGGGAGTCGGAAGCGAAGAGAACGAGCGGGGGCGGCGCGGCGGCCGACTCGGACGCGGGCGGCGAAGGCGCCGATACCGGCGCGGGCGACGACACGTCCGACCGGCCCCGGTCGTCGGACGGCTAGAGGTCGACGTACTGCTCTTCCCACTCGCGGCGGGCCTCGATCTCGCGTCGGCCGCGCCGGGTGAGGCTGTAGAAGTTCGTCCGTCGGTCGCGCTGGCCCTTCTCGACGAGTCCCTTGTCGACGAGCGTGTCCAGGTTCGGATACAGCCGACCGTGGTGGATCTCCTTCTCGTAGTACTCCTCGAGTTCCTCCTTGATCGCCAGCCCGTGTGGCTCGTCCTTCCCCGCGATGACGTACAGCAAGTCACGCTGGAATCCTGTCAGGTCGTACATCGGTAATGTCCGTACGTGAGTTACTGTCGGATATTGATAAATATGTCGACTGATGAGCGTTCCTGAATATTCGAACGCCCGGATTACTTCGGCGTTACTCGCTCTCTGATTGTTAACGCCGTTGATGTGAACGGAGTAGCGGTCGTATTCGATGGATTTCAGGTATCGGTATCGAAACGTCGCTCCCGGCGGTCGTCCGGGGGTGAACCGGCCGCCGGCGCGAGCGGATACTTATCTCGGCGGAGCACCTACCGGAGGCATGGTCGAAACAGTCCTCTTCGAAGACGAGCGACGACTCACCCGGACGGACGTGGCCTCGTACCTCCGGACCATCGCCGACCGGCTGGAGACCGGCGAGCCGCTGACCCTCGAAACCGCTGCGGACTCCGTCACGGTCGACGTGCCGCGCGAGGTCGAGTTCGAGGTGAAAGTCGAGCGCGAGGGGCCGGCCGAGGCGGCCGGCGAACTCGGCCTGGAACTCGAACTCGAGTGGGACGAGGACGCCGAGACGGCCGGTGACTCGCTGTCCATCCAGTAGCGCTCGCTCGAACGGGTGTTTTCACCGCCGAGCGGTGCTGATTTTCCGGGCCCGTCCGCGAGAGCGACAGCTCCGCGGCGGTAGCTGCGAACTACCGAACACCGGCGGCTGGCGAATCGTCGTCACGAAAGGAATGGAAAGCGCCGCGTGGGCGAAAAGCCCACGCGAACGCTTGCCGCCCTGAATTGGTCCCCGCTGACGCTTCGGCCCTCCAAGCGAAGCGTCACCTGTACATCCGACCGGGAACAACTTAAAAGTACCGACCAAGGGGCCTTTCGCCGTCTGACGATCGAGTAAGGTGTCTTCCGGGGGTGGCGTCGGGCGGTGTCACGGGCGTCGGTTCGGTGGTTCGACCGCGTCGACTTTAGGCGTTCGGGCGCAAGACCGTCGTATGAAGATCCGCGGCGAGCGCGAGTGTCAGGAGTGCGGGGCTCGCTGGTCGTACTACGAGACGGGGAGCGTCGTCTGCCCGGACTGCGGCAGCATCCGGAGCGTCGGGCTCGACGACCCCACCGAGCACACCGCCGGCAACGCCCGACTGGACCTGACGGAGATCCGCGCCCTCGTCGACGACCAGTCGCTCGCGGACGTGGCCGAGGCGGCCGCCGAGCGCTGTCGGGAGTACGTCCGCCAGTGCGGATTCGTCAGCGGCGGCGAGTTGCGCCCGCTCGACGACACCTACCTCGCGGCGGTCGAACTCCGCCTGGCCGGGGAGGAAGTCGCCCGGGCGATGCGGCTCTCCGACGACGAGGAGTACTACTTCCTCGAACTGCTGCGGGGCGCCGACGAGGGCGAACGCCCGCCCGCCGACGAGGTGCCCGAGTCGATGCGCGCGGTCCGCGGCCTCGCCTACGCCCGCGCGGTCGACGCCTACCGCTCGGACCTGCGCCGGTACCTCGACGACCACCCCGACGCGACCGTCCGGTCGCTGCTGACGACCCTGCGGGACCACCAGAAGCGGATCGAGGCGCTCGACGGCGACGTGTCCCCGCGCACCGCGGGCGAACTCGTCTACGTCGTCCGCGCCGTCGGCCGCGCGCTCGCCGACGGCGACGAGACCGCTCTCGCCGAGGCCCAGAACCGACTCGAGGGGTTCGAGATCGACCTCTGACCGGAAACGAACGGACGAGACCGGCTACAGCGTGCTGTCGACGCCGGACTGCAGCGCGGCGGCGTTGACGGTGTTGTACAGGAGCATCGCGCGGGTCATCGGACCGACGCCGCCCGGAACGGGGGTGATGGCCGACGCCTTCTCCTCGGCGCTCTCGAAGTCCACGTCACCCACCAGCTCGTAGCCCTTCTCGGTGTCGGCGTCGACCTGATTGATGCCCACGTCGATCACGACCGCGCCCTCGCCGACCATCGAGCCGTCGATCATCTCCGGGACGCCGGCGGCGGCGACGAGGATGTCCGCGCTCCGGGTCTTCTCGGCGAGGTCCTCCGTCCGGGAGTGGCAGACGGTGGTGGTCGCGTTGCCGCCGTCGCCGTACTGGATGAACAGGTTCGCCATCGGCTTGCCGACCAGCCGCGAGCGACCGACGACGACGGCCTCCTTGCCCTCGGTCTCGACCTCGGCCGCCGCGAGCAGGCGCTGGATGCCGTGGGGCGTGCAGGGCTTGTAGCGGGCGTCACCGGCGACGAGCCGGCCGATGTTCTCCGGGTGGAGGCCGTCCACGTCCTTCTCGGGGTCGATGCTGCGGAGGACGCGCCGGTCGTCGACGTGGTCGGGAACGGGCATCTGGACGAGGATACCGTTCACGTCGTCGTCGGCGTTGAGTTCGTCGATGGTGTCGTACAGCTCCGCGGCGTCGGCGTCGGAGTCCAGTTCCACGTCGACGGTGTCGATGCCGACCTCCTCGCAGTCGTTCTGCTTCATCGAGACGTAGGTCTCGCTGGCGGGGTCGTCGCTCATCAGCACCGTCGCGAGCGTGGGCGTCACGTCCGACTCGGCCAGATCGTCCACCGCGTCGCTCACGTCGGCGCGCACGTCCTCGGCGACCGCGTTGCCGTCGATGATCTCGGTCATACCCGAACGGGCGCGACCCGGAGGCAAGAAGGTCCCGGAAACAGGGCCGGGACAGACGACACAGTCGACACAGTCGCGGGCGACTCCCCCTCGCTCGCGGGCACCGGGCCGGTCAGGGGAGCAGTTGCTCTTCGCAGGCGCCGCAGACGAACAGGCCGTGCGATTCCGTGAGGTCGGTCAGCGACTCGCAGAGGTCACACTCCCGATAGACCGTCCGGGAGTAGCCGTCCGCTTCCTCGACGGGGTCGTTCGGGCCGAGCGACGCGCCGCCAGTGGGGGAGGGAGGTTCTGTCACGGTCCGTGATAGTTGGGCGCCCACGGCAAAGAACGTAGCGGGCGACCCCACGTCGGCGGCCGTCGCCGCGGAATAACAGCACACTTGCCGCCGGAGGCAGAGATGCGAGTATGCAGGTCAACGACCGCCACCCGACGACGGAGGGTCGGGAGCGGGTCACCCTCGTCCCGGAGAGCCTGGACGACCTCTGGCACCTCACCTACATCGTCGAGCCGGGCGATCTCGTCTCCGGCGACACGACGCGGCGCATCCAGCGCAACGACGACGACATGCGCGACACCGGCGGCGAGCGCGAACACATGTGGGCCGAACTGGAGGTCGACGACGTGGAGTTCGCCAAGTTCGCCAACCGCCTGCGCGTCGGCGGCGTCATCGTCGACTGTTCGCGGGAGGACCAGCTCGATTTCCACCACACGCTCAACGTCGAACCGTTCGAGGAGCTGGAGGTCGAGAAGGTCTGGAAGCCCGACCAGGACGACCGGCTCTCCGAAGCGGTCGAGGCGACCGAGAACCCGGACGTGGCGATCGCGACCGTCGAGGAGGGCGAGGCCCACGTCCACACCGTCGCCCAGTACGGGACCGAGGAGCGCGCCTCGATCACCGGCCCGACCGGCAAGGCCGCGTGGGGCGACGGCTCGCGGCCCCGCGAGGAGCTGTTCGAGGAACTGGGGACGGTCCTCGCCCGGATGGACGTGGAAGCGATCATCCTCGCCGGTCCCGGCTTCACGAAGCAGGACGCGCTCGACTACATCCAGGAGAACGAGCGGGACCTGGCCGACCGGATCACGACCGTCGACACCACCGGCGTCGGCGACCGCGGCGTCCACGAGGTGCTCAAACGGGGGGCCGTCGACGAGGTCCAGACCCAGACGCGCATCTCCGCGGAGGCCGACCTGGTCGACGAGCTGACCGAGCGCATCGCCACGGGATCGGAGGTCGCCTACGGGCCCGAGCAGGTCGCCGAGGCGGCCGACTTCGGCGCCATCGAGCAGTTGCTCGTCCTCGACGAGCGGCTGCGCGCCGAGCGCGGCGACGAGGGCGAGTGGGACATCGACGTCGACGCCGTCATCGAGACCACCGAGCAGAAGGGCGGCGAGGTGACCGTCTTCTCCGGCGAGTTCGACCCCGGCCAGCAACTGCGCAACCTCGGTGGCATCGCCGCGCTGCTGCGCTACCGGATCGACTGACTACCGGTCCGAGCCCGCCTTGCCCGGGCCTGAGTCGCGACCGTGTCACGGATCGTCGTCCGTCTCACAGCTGATAACGGCGCCGAAAGGATTTACCGGCGAGTTTCCGAAGGCATCGTAATCACTCGGAGACCGTCATGGGATTCGAACAACGCCAGGACTTCGCGCGGCAGGTCGCCGACCTCAACAAGTACGGGCAGGCGCTGAACCAGTGCGAGTCCGTCGACGAGGTCGTCTCGCTGACGCTGGAGGCGGTCACCATCCTCTTCGAGCTGACCGACGTGACCGTCGTCGAGGTCCGCGACGGCGACCTCCACGTCGTCGGGAGCACGAACCCCGAGGTCTCAGCCGGCGGGGCGCCCGGCGATGTGGCCCGGCGCGCCCACGAGACCGGCGAGACCGTCACCGTCACCGGTGAGGCGGCGGGGATCGCCGACGACGCCGACACCGCGGCGACGCTGGCCGTCCCCGAGGGGATCGTCGACGAGCCGATCTGCGTGCTCGTCGTCCGCTCGTCGAGCCCCGACGAGTTCGGCGACGAGGTGGTCCGACCCATGGAGATCCTCGCCACTCACGCCGCGACGGCGATCAGCAACATCCGGTCGCGCGAGCGCCTCGAACGCGCCCGGCAGGACCTCGAGACCCGCAAGGAGATGATCGAGATGTACGACCGGCTCCTGCGCCACGACATCGGCAACGACCTGCAGATCATCGCCGGGTTCGCCGACGCCGTCGCGGAGAAGGTCGAGGACGAACAGGCCGGCGAGTACGTCAGCAAGATCGAACGCGCCGCGAGTAACTCCGCGGACCTCATCGAGCGGGTGGGCGACCTGATGTCGACGCTCGAAGCCCAGCGCGAGCCCGAACCGCGGGACCTGCGCCCGCTGCTCGAGGCCACCGTCGACGACGTGACCGACCAGTACGAGTCGCTCTCCGCCGAATTCGACCCCGACGACTTCGACTATCGCGTCTACGCCGGCGACCTGCTCGATTCGGTGTTCACCAACGTCCTCACCAACGCCGCCGTCCACAACGAGGGCGACGTGACCGTCGACCTGTACGCCGAGGCGCCCGCGCCCGACCGCCTCGTCGTCGGAATGGCCGACGACGGGGTCGGTATCGACCCCGACCTGCGCGGGGAGATCTTCGAGATGGGCGTCAAGGGCCCCGACAGCGAGGGGACCGGGTTCGGGCTCGGGTTCGTCCGCGCGCTCACAGAGTCCTACGGCGGGACCGTCGCCGTCCGCGGGAGCGACGCCGGCGGCGCGGACTTCCGGGTGACCCTCGAACGGGTCTGAGACCGCCTCCGGGTCCGGTCGGGGACCCGCTCCCGGGCGCCGGCGTCACTCGAGGTCGGTCGTGGTCTTCACGAGCGCCATCTCGGTGGGACGGATGCGTTCCGAGCCGGCCACGTCGCCGGCGAGGGCGAAGCCCCCGTCCGCCGTCCGAACGAGGTCTCTCGCTCGGTCGTGCCCGCAGCTTCCGTAGACCCGCTCGCTCGTCACCTCGCCGGCTTCGTCGGTCCTGACGAAGTAGATGTCCGAGCCCTCGGCGTCGAACGACTCGGTGAGTCCCGCCAGCGCGAACCCCCCGTCGTCGGTCTGGACGACCCCGTCCGCCAGGTCGAGCGCCTCGCCGCCGTAGCTCCTCGTGAACTCCTCGTTCCCCGCTTCGTCGGTCTTCACGAGCCAGCACTCCCCGGCCCGGCCCTCGGCCACGCCGGAGCCGGCGAGAGCGAACCCGCCGTCCGCGGTCTGTGCGAGCGCGTTCGCCTGATCGACTCCCTCGCTATCGATCACCGTCGAGAGCTCTTCGTTGCCTTCCTCGTCCGTCTTGAGGAGCCGGGGGGAGTTCTCGAAGGAGTCGTCCGAGCGCGTCGTCCCGGCCAGCGCGAACCCGCCGTCGCTCGTCCGTATCATCGCCTCCACCGTCCCACCGTCGTACGTCCGGGTGAACTCCTCGGTCCCCGCTTCGTCGGTCTTCACGAGCCAGAAGTCGCTGTCGAGGCTATCGGGCGGTGTCGTGTCGCCGCCCAGCACGAAGCCCCCGTCCGCAGTCTGGACGAGGCCGTACGCTCTGTCCCGCCGGCCGTCGCCGTACGCCTCGGTGAACTCGACGTTCCCCTCGCCGTCGGTCTTCACGAGCCAGCCGCTGGAAGAACCGTCCCCGTACGACTCCGTGAGCCCCGCCATGGCGAATCCCCCGTCGCTCGTCTCGACGACGTCGTACGTCACCTCCGTCTCGTCGCCGCCGTAGGTCCGGTCGAACTCGACGTCCCCGTCGCCGTCCGTCACCAGCAGGGAAGCGTCGATGTCTCCGTCCCCAGTCAGCCGCCGCCCGACGAGGGCGAACCCGCCGTCGGTCGTCCGGATCAGCGACTGCGCGCTGGCGTCCCGTTCGGATTCGAACGTCCCGGCGAAGTCGACCCAGTCGGCCTCGGGGAGCGTCGGATCGCAGGCCGGATAGAGCACGTCGTCGCACGCGCCGATGGTGGTCCCGTCTATCAGACTCAGTATCTCGTCGGCCCCGACGCTGACGCAGTCGTTCGGGTTCACGTGGAGGGTGCAGCCCTCGCCTTTCCCGTACTCGTCCTCCTCGATGAAGCCGACGACCCGCTCGTCGTCCGCCGCGGTGTAGCAGAACGTGTTGTCGTGACCCCACGGCGCGTCGCGTTCGGGAGCGGCCTGGGGCTTCCGGCCCTCGTATCTCACGCCCGCTTCGACGACCGCGTAGTTGCCGTCGGTGTCGGTACAGACCGACTCGCAGCCGTCGAACGTCCACCTGTGGGCGCTGGCCGTGCCCGACAGGAGACCGATTCCGGCCGTCGTCCCGCCGATCATCTTCAGCACTCCTCGTCTGTCGATCCCGGTGCCCGAGTCGTCGTTCGTCATACGCCCGAGATACGTGCTGTGAACCTTCGTTATGCCCAGAATACGCCCCACGTAGCTGGTGACTGTCTCCGAGAAGGGGATCACTACGACGGTGAAATCGCACCACCTCGGACGCACGGGAGCTCCGCGCGGGGAGCGGCGCTCGACGGACGACGAGACCGCCGGTCGCCGCGTCACCGCGGTCCGGCCGACCGGCGCCCGGACCCGGGTTTATGCCGCTGGCGGCCGGATGATCGCACACCCGCATGGAGACCGTCACCGGCGACTGGGACCGCGACCGGACCGAACAGTTCCTCGACGAGCGGACCATCCCGGTGCGCCTCGCGACCCACACACCGGGAGGCGGCCTCTGGATGCTCTCGCTGTGGTACCGCTACCGCGACGGCCACCTGGAGTGCGCCACCGGTGCGAACGCCAAAGTCGTCCGGTACCTCCGGGAGAACCCCGCGGTCGCCTTCGAGATATCGACCAACGACGTGCCCTACCGCGGCGTCCGCGGCGCGGGCACCGCCGATATCGCCCCCGACGAGGACAAGACCGTCCTCCGGGACCTCGTCGAGCGGTACCTCGGCGACACCGACTCGAAACTCGCCCGGAGACTCCTCTCGCCCGACCGCGACGAGGTCCGGATCCGCGTCGACGTCGACCGCGCCTACACCTGGGACTTCTCCGACCGGATGGGCGAGGGGGAGTGAACCACCGCGGGCCCGGAACGGGTCACTCTATGTCGACCGAGAGCCCGTCGGAGGCGAAGCGAACGTCGCCGTCGTAGTGGTCGCCGATCGAATCCAGCATCTCGTCGTGGTGGCCGTCGGTGTGGGGGTAGAGGTGGGTCAGGTACACTCGGCCCACTTCCCCGTCGGCCTCGGCCAGCACCGCACCCAGCTCGCTCGGGGTGGGATGGTTGTCCACGTCGACGCTGTCCGGGAACGAGCAGTCGTGGGCGAGCACGGCGGCGCCGTCGGCGAAGTCGATCAGTCCGCGGAACGCCTCGGTGTCGCCGCTGAAGACGAACGCCGGGCGGTCGCCGGCCGGCGGCTCCGACACCGTCGGTTCCGCCTCCGCGAACCGGTAGGCCAGACAGTACATCGAGTGGCGGACCTCCATCCCAGCGATGTCGAAGCCGGCCAGCGAGAACGACTCCGGCCCCACTTCCCGGAAGGACAGATCCAGCCGGTCCTGCAGATACTCGTGAACGTCGAGCAGGTCGGTCACGAGACCCTCGGTGCCCGCCGGACCGGCGATCGTCAGTTCGGTCGCGCCAGCGAGCCATCGGGCCTTCAGCAGCGCCATGAGGTCCGAGACGTGGTCGAGGTGGTGGTGGGTCAACAGGACGGCGTCGACGCCCTCGTAGCCCGCGTCGGTCCGCTGGAGACCGTGGAGGGCGCCGCCGCCGCAGTCGACGAGCAGATTCCCACCGGCGGACTCCAGCAGGAGGCCGGTCTGGAACCGGTCGCCGGTCGGCATGGCGCTCCCGGTCCCGAGGAAGGTCACGCGCATACTCGGCCGGACGAGCGCGCGCCTCAAAACCTCGGCGGCCGCGCCGAGACCGGCTCACTGCCGACGACGCGGCCGCCGCCGAAACGGCTTTTCCTCGGCCGGCCGAACGGTCGAGTATGCCCGGGAAAGCGAGTTCGTCCCCGATCGGTCGAGCCGTCGGCGTCGGCGCCGCCCTCCTCGCCGTCGCGCTGTTCGTCCTCGACCGGACGACGGATCTGGCCGTTCCATACGGCTACGACACCGATAGTACGCTCCTGTTCGCGGTCGGAGCCGTGGTCGCGGTCGCCGCGATAGCGGTGACCGTCGCGCGGTACCAGTCGTCGTGAGGCGGCAGACTCCGGCCGTCGCCCACCGACCCCGCGAGACTGTGTCACGCCGCCGGATAACTGTCAGCTGTCCGTTTCGAGTGCGCTGTCACCGGTGAACTTATGCTACCTGCTGCGATGAGTAGTCGCGTGATATCAGGCGAGGAGACCGCCGAGGAGAGCGAGCCTTCGGAACCGGCGTCGACCGACCGCCGGTCGACACTCAAGCTGGCCGGCGGCGCTGTCGCCGGCGTGAGCCTGTTCGGCGCGTCTCACGCGGCCGCGTCCGACCCGGAGCCGGAGATCCGCTTCGACGACCAGGAGTCGGACGGGACGTCGTTCATCCTCGCGTACGCCGCGACCGACGCGGACGCGTTCGTGGTCGTCGGGCGAGAGGGGTTCGCGGACGTCGTCGGCGACCCGTCGAACCGCATCGAACTCGGCGCCGGCGACACCGTCGAAGACGTGCAACTCCACCCCGACAGCGGGGTGCTCTCGGAGGGAACCCACGAGCTCACGGCCCGCTTACAGGAGTCCAACGGCGGCACGCTCGCCACCGACGACGCGACGGTACGGGTCGAGGACGCCCCGGAGATAACGGAGGGATTCGACGCGCGACTCGTCGAGGCCGATCCGGAGGCGGGGTTCAGCTATCCGTATTTCCTGTACGCTCCGGACCACGTGAGTTCGGCGCCCGACGCGCCGGTCCTGGTGGAGCCGAACAACACGGGAACGTCGACCGACGACTTCGATCGGCACCTGGAACGCGCCCGGGGTCGCGCGGAGGGCGGCGCCGGGGTGCTCGCCGACCGGATCGACGCGCCGCTGGTGGTCCCGGTGTTCCCGCGCCCGCAGGCGGAGCCGGTCGACTGGACCCACTACGTCCACCAGCTCGACGACACGACGATGGGGATCGACGGCGGCCCGCTCGAACGGGTCGACCGGCAGCTCCTCCGGATGGTCGAAGACGCGCGAGCGGAACTCGCGGCGGCGGACTACCCCGTCGCCGACGGGATCATGCTCAACGGCTTCTCGGCGTCGGGCAACTTCGCCGACCGGTTCGCCGTGCTCCACCCCCGGGAGGTCGTCTCGGTGACCGCCGGCGGGCTGAACGGTATGGCGATCCTCCCCGCTGCCGAGCGTGAGGGCCGCGAGCTCCCGTATCACGTCGGCGTCGCGAACGTCGAATCGCTTACCGGCGAGCCGTTCGACCCCGACGCGCTCGACGAGGTGAACCAGTTCCTCTACATGGGGGCCGAAGACGACAACGACACCATCCCCTACGACGACGCGTGGACCGACGAGGACCTGCGCGAACTGGCGCTCGACGTGTACGGCGAGGACATGGTCGCCGAGCGGTTCCCGACCTGCCAGGAGGTCTACCGCGAGGCCGGCATCGACGCCGCGTTTCGGGTGTACGAGGGCGTCGGACACACGCCCCGTCCCGCGACGGACGACATCGTCGAGGTCCACCGGCGGAGCGTCCGAGGGGAGGACATCGACGACGTGGGCGACACGCTCGTGGCCACTATCGGCTTCGATGTCGGGTCCGCGGAGGGCGGCGCCGTCGAGTTCGACGCCGGCCAGAGCGACGGCGGCATCACCGAACTGACCAGATTCCTCTGGGACTTCGGCGACGGCCACACGGCGTTCGGGGAGACGGTCACCCACGAGTTCGCGGAGCCCGGCGAGTACCGCGTCGCGCTCGTCGCGATCGCCGACGACGGGACCGAGTCCAGCGCTGAAACGGTCGTCTCGGTCGGCCGCGACGGCGACGTGAGCGTCCGCGAGGACGGGACCGCCGAGACGGACCACGGCACCACCGCTTCCGCCACTCCGGACGGGACCGCCACTGCGGACGGCGCAGCGACCACCGCCTCCGCCACCGGCAGACCCGACACACCGACCGGCGGAGCGGCAACTGCGACCGCCCCGGAAACCGAAACCGACGCCGCGAGCGACGGACCCACAGCCTCGGACGCCGACGACGGGACTGCCGGGAGCGGTCCCGGATTCGGCGTGGTCGGCGCGCTCGCCGGGATCGGCGGCGCTGTCCACGCGTTCCGATGTCGATTCGGCAGAGACACCGAGGAGCGCTAGCGCTCGCTCGCAGAGCGCGGCGTCGCAGAGCGTGGCGTCGCAGAGCGAACACCGAACCCGGAAACGCCTGTTCGAACGCTCTCGACGGCCGTTTTCACTTCCGCCCTCCGGTCGGAACCCACTTGCCGACACGGGCCTAACCGGCCGACGAGATGGGAGGACGCGAGCTGTTGGACGCGGCAGACGTGGGTGTCGACGCCGCCGGTGTCGAGATCGACGACGGCCACGTACTCGACCTGCTGGAACCGCCGGTCCGGGAGTGGTGGGTCGAGCAGTTCGGCGCGTTCGTCCCCGAGAACGGCGGCTTCTTCACGCCGCCCCAGAAGGAGGCCGTCCCGCTCATCCACGAGGGCGAGAACGCACTTATCGCCGCTCCGACAGGTTCGGGGAAGACGCTGGCGAGTTTCTCGGCGGTGATCAACGAGCTGTTCCGCCGCGAGCGCGCCGACGGGCTGGAAAACTCCGTCTACTGCCTGTACGTCTCCCCGCTGAAGTCGCTCGCCAACGACATCCACCGCAACCTCGAAGTGCCCCTCGACGGGATCACCGAGAAGTTGGACGACCGCGGCGAGGACGCCGAGATCCGCCACGCGATCCGTCACGGCGACACGAGCGACAGCGAACGCCAGAAGATGCTTCGGGAGACGCCCCACATCCTCAATACGACGCCCGAGACCCTCGCCATCCTCCTGAACAGCCCCAAATTCCGGGAGAAACTGCGGACGGTGGAGTACGTCGTCGTCGACGAGATCCACAGCCTCGCCGAGAACAAGCGCGGGACCCACCTCTCGGTATCGCTGGAGCGGCTGGAGGCGCTCGCCGACGGGTCGCCGACCCGCATCGGCTGCTCGGCGACGGTCGAACCGCTCGACGCGATGGCGGAGTTCCTCGTGGGACAGGAGACGCCCGGCGGCGACCCGCGCGACTACGAACTCGTCGACGCCCGCTTCGCCCGGGAGTTCGACGTGGAACTGACGTGTCCGACCGACGATCTGGTGAACACGCCGCCGGGCGTCGTCAACGACCGCTTCTATCGGGACCTCCACGACCTGATCGGCGACCACACCAACACGCTGGTGTTCACCAACACCCGGTCGGGCGCCGAGCGCGTCCTGCAGAACCTCCGCGAGCGAACGGACGACTACGACGAGGACAACTCGGGCTGTCACCACGGCAGCCTCTCGAAGGAGCGCCGCCAGGAGATCGAACGCGCCCTCAAATCGGGCGAGCTCGACGTCGTGACGACCTCGACGAGCCTGGAGCTGGGGATCGACATGCCCCACATCGACCTCGTCGTACAGGTCGGATCCCCGAAGTCCGTCGCGTCCCTCCTCCAGCGGGTGGGGCGGGCGGGCCACCAGCTCGGCGAGACGGTGACGGGACGGGTCGTCGCCCTGGACCGGGACGAACTCGTCGAGTGCGCGGTGATGCTCAAGAAGGCCGAGGAGGGGTTCGTCGACCGGGTGTTCGTCCCCGAGCGGGCCCAGGACGTGGCCGCCCAGCACGTCTACGGCATGGCCATCGCCGAGATCCGCCCCGAAGCGGAGATCCGCGGGATCCTCGAACGAGCGTACCCCTATCGGACGTATACCGACGAGGAGTGGGAGTCGCTCATGCGCTATCTCACCGCCGATTACGAGGGGATGGCGGACAAGAACGTCTACGCGAAGGTGTGGCGCGACACCAACGACGCGCCCGACGGCGAGCACCACTACGAGGAGTACCCCGTCGGCGAGCGCCTGATGGGCAAGCGCGGCCGGCTCGCGCGGGTCATCTACATGACCAACATCGGCACCATCCCCGATTCGTTTACCTGCGACGTGTTCACCCGCTCGGGCGACGAGTGGGTCGGGCAACTGGACGAGTCGTACCTCGACACCCTCGAATCCGGCGACGTGTTCGTCCTCGGCGGCCAGAACTTCGAGTACCGCTACCGCCGCGGGTCGAAGGTGTACGTCGACCCGACGAGCGCTCGCCCGACCGTCCCGTCGTGGTTCTCCGAACGGCTGCCCCTCTCCTACGACCTCGGTCGCGAGATCCTGACCTTCCAGCGGGAACTGCTGGACAAGATGGAACGGGGGAGCGTCGGCGCCGTGCGCCACTGGCTGCGGGAGTACCCGCTCGACGAGAACAGCGTCCGCGCGGTCGCGCGGATGTTCGAGGAGCAGGTGAAGTACGCCGGTTTCGAGAGCGTCAGCACCGACGAGCGGCTGGTCGTCGAGGAGGAACTCGACCGCGAGGAGTACGAGCGCCGGTACTACGTCCACTCGAACTACGGCCGGCGGTTCAACGACGGGCTCTCGCGGCTGCTGGCCTACCGGATCGCACAGGAGGCCAACGCCAACGTCCAGGTCGCCGTCGCCGACAACGGCTTCTCCCTGTCGATGCCGCTCAACCGGAAGGTCGACGTGCTCGGCGTCGTCGACGACATCCACCCCGCCGACGTGCGCGCGGACCTGCGCGCCAGCCTGGAGGGGACCGACCTGCTCCAGCGCTATTTCCGGATCGACGCGACGCGGGCGCTGATGATCCTCAAACGCTACAAGGGCTACGAGAAGTCCGCGGCCGAACAGCAGATGAACTCCGAGATGCTGCTCGGGTTCGCAGAGGACCTGGAGGGGTTTGCCGTGATCGAGGAGACCTACCGCGAGATCCTCGAAGACAAGCTCAACGTCGGGGCCATCGAGGACGTGCTGGCGGCCATCGACCGCGACGAGGTCGCCGTCGAGCACTGCCGCGTCCGGTCGCCGTCGCCCCGCGCCTTCGGCCTCGCGACGCTGATGGCCTCGGACGTGGTGCTCGCCGAGGACGAGAGCGAGGTGCTCCAGCGGTTTCACGAGCGGGTCATGGAGGAGATCGGCGACGAGGGCGCCGAACCCGGCCTCGGCGCGAACTGACCGACGGGGACTCGCGTGACTACCGGGGTCGGTTACATCCCGCCGTCGGCCTCGGTTCCGCCGCCCATCGTCTCGTTGCCGCCCATGGCGCCCGTCCCGGTGTCCGTCTCCGCCATTCCGCTCGTCCCGTCGATACCGCTATCGGTTTCGGTCATTCCACCCATGCCGTCGTCGGTCTCGGACATACCCATCCCGTCGCCCATGCCGCTCTCGGTGTCGGTCGTTCCCATGCCGTCGTCCATGCCCTGGGTATCGTCCATCGACCCGTCCATGGCGTCGGTGGACCCGTCGTCCATCGAGTCGCCGGAGTCGTCGGTCGGCGTCCCGTCGCCCTGATTCGAGCAGCCGGCGAGCGCGCCGACCGCGGCGGTCGCGAGCGCTCCGCGAACGAACGTGCGTCGAGTGTGCTCTGTCATGCTCCGTCAGCGACCGCGCCCGGACGCCGGATAAGGTATTTTCGAATTCCCATCGAAAGGCCGACAAACTCCGTTCGGTCCGCGGTCGGAATGGGTTCAAACTCCGTTCAACATTCGGGGGCCTCCGCCGCGAGACCAGCGGCGGACGCGGTCGGTCAGACCAGCAGCGTGTCGAGCGCGTCGGGCACGACCAGCACGTCGCTGCCCGGGTCGACCGCGTCGGCGACGGAGTCGCGAGCGTGCATCAGACAGTCGTCGACGACCTCGGGATGTTCGCTGTCCGTGACGTAGATGTCGTGGTCCCGCAGGGCCCGCGCGACGACGAACGCGCGCTGGGCGCCGGGCTCGTAGCCCTCGCGCATCTCCTCGTAGAGCGCCTCGGGGCTCTCGGCGGCGGAGAGCCGGTCGTAGAACCGCCGCTCGCCGGTCCCGTCGCCGGCGCCTTCGGGGAGCGCCGCCGGGATCACGACCCGGCCGCCCTCGCTCTCTCGCGGGTCGCTCCGCTCCCCGCTCGGCCGTTCCGAGGTGCTTCGCACCTCGCGCAGCGGATTGTGCGCCCCCAGCGTCACGTACGTCGCTGCCCGCGTCGTCTGGTAGAGGTTGGCGTCTTTGGGCGCGCCGACGCCGGCGACGACGGCGTCGTAGCCGTCCGCGACGGGCGCTGCGAGCGCGTCGCGGGCTGTCCCGGCGAGGTCGCGGACCACCGCTCGCGGGTCGCCCGCGGCGGCGCCGAGGATGCCGCTCGGGCCGTGGGTGACGTTCAGGGAGAACTCGACGCCCGCCAGGTCGCCCGCCTCGTCGAGGAACGCGCGGAAGGGGTTGTCGTCGACCCGTCCCAGCCTGACGCCCTCGCGGGCGAGCAGTTCCGTGCCGTGCGAGTAGCCGATCTGTGACTCGCCGCCGGCGCCGACGACGACGGTCTTCGCGCCGCCGGAGAAACCGGCGTACTGGTGGGGCTCGACCATCCCCGTCGCGAGCACGGTGTCGACCCGAGTGAGTCGCTCGTTGATCTCGATGGGGACGCCGTCGACGGCGCCGACTTCGACGGTCGCCTCGGGGTCGTGGTTCACCGCGAGGTCGGCGTGGTCGCCGAGCGCGGCCTCGATCTCCGCCTCGTCCATCGGTCGGTGCAGGCCGAGCCCGATGATCACGGTCACCTGCTCGCGGGCGACGCCCGCCGCTCGGAGTTCGTCGAGCAACACGTCCAGCAGGGCGTCGTCGGGCGTGGCTCGGGTCACGTCGGTGACGACGATCCCGACCGTGTCGTCGGGGTCGACGCGGCGGGCGAGCGACGGGCCGTGCGGGTCGTCGACGGCGGCTTCGGCGGCCGCTCGCGGGTCGACGGCCTCGCCGCCCGGCGGCCGGCAGACGGTCACGTCGCAGTCGGGGAGCGAGACGGAGACGGTCCCCTCGCCCAGCGGGAGTTCGACTGGCACGGTCGCCCGTAGTATCGCCGCCGCCGAGAGCCTACCGGTCGGATCCCGACGATCCCCGATCGGCCTCAGTCGGCGGGCGTCGAACTGCCGAACCCGTCGAACCGGCCGACCAGCGACGGGAGCGAGACGATTCCGAACACCAGCGCGGCGTTGACGGCCGCGGTAGGGACAAGCAGCGGTTCGACCGTCTCGACGACGGCGATGGCCACGCCGACGAACGCGACGCCACCGACGGTGACCGCGACCCGCTCGACCCGGGAGCGGAACCGCTCGGCGCGTGTTCGCCAGGCCGCGCCCACGAATCCGCCGACGCTCCCGCCCGCGGCGAGCGCCGCGTCGCCGGGCGCGGTCGTCAGAATCACCGCGGGCACCGAACAGACGACCGCGAGGCCGAAGACGACGGCCGGACCGCGGTCGACGGCCGGCCCGTAATCGACGGCGACGGCGACGACGCCGACCATCACCAGCCCCACGGCGACGCCGGCCAGCACGTCGCCGAGGTAGTGGACGCCGATGACGACCCGCGAGAGGCCCACGAGCGCGACCAGCGCGCCCGTCCCTACCAGGAGTTTCGGGTCTCGATAGCGGTCGAGCGCGACCAACGTGCCTCCGTAGACGGTCGTCGCCGCGATGGCGTGGCCGCTCGGGAACCCGACGGGGCTGGGATCGACCGCGACCCGTCGGACGGCCGCCGGCGGCCTCGGCAGTCCGAACCAGTACTTCAGCGCCAGCGTCACCGACACCGCGACGAAGGCGACGCCGACCACCGTCAGCAGTTCCCGCCGCCGGGACTGGTCGTTCCAGTACGCCAGCGACAGCGCCACCATCAGGAACTTCGCGCTCCCCAGCACCGTGAGCAGCCCGAACAGCGGCACCAACCCGGGCGGGATCGCGCCCCGGATCGCCTCGCTCGCCGCGACCAGCCGGAACATACCCGACCCGCGGCCCGCCGCCCGCTTATAGCTTCCCTCCGGCGGTGGCGGGCGACGAGCGCCGATCCCTAGTAATAAAACCTCGCCACGGAGTGAAACTGAAACGGTACGGAACTAGATATAAATTCTGGCCACACGGTGAAAGTGGAGCGACGATTCACTAGTCAAAAGTGATAGCCACGGGGCGGAAGTGGAAATCGGCGATGGGGCGGCGCTAGCGGTGAGATCGGGGTCCGGCGGTCAGCGCGCCCACTCGACCATGCGACCGTAGGTGTCGTCGGTACCCAGCGCGTCGGCGTCGCCGACGAGAACGAGCGCTTTCTTCGCCCGGGTCAGCGCGACGTTGATGCGGCGGTAGTCCTCGAAGATGGGGGAGTCGAGCGAGCCTGTGGCGACGAAGGAGATGACGATGACCTCCTTGCTGGACCCCTGGAAGCGGTCGACCGTGTCGACGGCCACCGCGTCGGGGACGTGCTTGCCGATCTCGGCGACCTGGGCCCGGAACGGCGCGATGACGCCGATCTCTTCGGCCGGGACGCCGGCCTCGCGGTAGGCCGCCACCGTCTCGGCGATCGTTTCGGCCTCGATGGGATTGGTGTTGCCCTCGGCGCGGCCGTCGGGGTCGACGAACGCCACCTGATCGCTGAGGCGCTCGGGCAGTGCATCGACGTCGACGACGTCGAGCTGGCGGAGGTGCTGGCCGGCGACCTCGCCGGTCGCCGGGCGCAACTGCCCGCCGTAGAACTCCCGCGAGGCGAACGCCTGGATGCGCTGGGCCATCCGGTACTGGCGGTCGAGCATCACCGAGGCGTCGGGGTAGCGCTCGATGAGCCGCTGGAACAGCGACCGGGAGAGCGTCGCGCCCGGCGCGGGATTCCCGTCCTCGTCGGTCGGGAGGTCCGACGGCTCGGGTTCGTCGGCCTGGACGACCGGCGGGAGCTGCTGGTGGTCGCCGACGAGGACGAACCGCTCGGCGAGGTTCGTCGCCGCCAGCGTCCCGGGTTCGGTGAGCTGGCCCGCCTCGTCGACGACGGCCGCGTCGAACGCCTGCTCGCGCATGATCCGCGAGCCGCAGGTCGCGGTCGTGGCCGCGACGACCTGCGCGTCCCGCAGTTCCGCCACGCGCTCGTCGGGGTCGCCCGCCCGCTCCAGCCGGTACTCCTGCATGTCGTCGCGGACGCCGCTCTCGGTGCCGACGCGGACGAAGTCGTCGAACCCCTGGTCGACGAGCGCTTCGAGCGCGTTGTCCACGGCGCGGTTCGTGAAGGCCGACAGCAGGACGCGCTCGCCGTCCTTGACCAGCGCTTGCACGATGTGTGCCAGCGTATACGTCTTGCCGGTGCCGGGCGGCCCGTGGATCAGCGCGCAGTCCTCGCAGCCGACGGCGAGGGAAACGGCCTCGTCCTGGGCGTCGTTGTTCGGGACGAACGTCTCCTCGACGGCCGAAAAGTCGGGCTCCCGCCGGCCGAAGAGCACGTCCTTCTCCTCGGGCGACTGGGTGAGGACGGCGTCGTGCAACGCGGTGAGCATCCGATCGGTGGAGAGTTCGGAGGGGTACACGTCGAGGCGGTGCAGTTCGACCGGTTCGTCGGCGGTGACGACGACTTCGGGTCCTAATCGCTCCACACGGGCGAGTTCGGCCTCGCCAGCGATTGGGTCGCCGTCGCTGGCCAGCACGAGGTCGCCCTCGCGGATCTTCGAGACGGCGCCGGTCCCGCGGGCGCGCAGCTCCCAGCGGCCGCCGTCGAGTTCGGTCCGCTCGGTCGGTTCGAGGTTCACCAGCGCGCGGTCGTCGTCGGCCCGCTCGGCGGGGCTCTGCTCCCAGAGCTTGGCGTACTCGCGGTGGACGGCCCGCCGTTCGCGCTCGATCGACTCGTAGACGCGGTCGAAGTAGTCGCGCTCCTCCTCGGGGACGGGTGAGCCGACCACCCCGGCCTTCGACTCCTGGCCGAGCCGGCCGGAGACGGCCATGCAGGTGTCCTGCTCGAAGCAGTACTCGCACTTGGCGTCGGCCTCGTAGCCCGTCGGCACGTCGGCGTCGTGTTCCATCGCCGCCAGGGCGTTCCGCGTGCGGAGGACGAACTTCAGGAAGCCCGAGCCGATGGAGAACTCCTTGGCCGGCGAGAGGTCGCCGCTCTCCTCGTTGCGCTCGACGGCCGCGTTCTTGGTGTACAGCAGGGTGCCCGTGTCGGGCGGCTCGCCGCGGCGTTCGCCGAGGATGAGCGCGTAGCAGGTCGCCTGCACCTTGTCGTGGAACCGCGGCTCGCGCTTGGTGTTCTTGCCCGTCTTCAGCTCGACGGGCATCCCGCGCCGCACCGCGTCGGCCCGCCCCTTCAGTCCGTAAGTCTCGCTGACCAGGGTCATCTCCGAACGCCACTCGTCGCCCTCGGTGAGCGTCCCCTGCTGGAGCCACCCCTCGATGGCCGAGGCGTTCTGGCGCACCTCTTCCCGCACTTCGTCGGCGCTCCGGCCGAGCATCCCGAGTTCGAGGCCGGCCTCCTCGACGCGCTCGTCGATGGACTCGTCGAGATCCCGCCCGCGGAGGAGGTCGCCGAACACCTCGTGGACGATGGTCCCCTTGACGACCGGGTAGGCGTTTGGCGTGCCGCCGATCTTGTTGAGGTAGTACATCCGCGGGCACTGCACCCACGAGCGCACGTCGGTCACGTCCACGAGGAAGTCGGGCTCGACGACGACCATCGAGTCGCCGGTCGTCGAGAACTGCTGTTCCCCGCGGTACTCGCGTTCCTCGGGGTTCGTGACGGCGAGTTCCATCCCGGGTTCGAGGTACGTCGCCGTCTCGGTCCACTTGTCCCACAGCGTCACCGTCGTCGGTTCGCCCCGTCCCCGATCCGGCCGGAGGTCCACCTCGACGAGTTCGCTCTCGCCGTACTGCGTCGAGACGGTCTTCGGCTCGCTCACGTCGACGACGACGCCGCGGATAGTCACGCTCGCTTCTGGGGCGGGCCGCGGGAAAAACGCTGTCGGTTACAGGGGGTCACCGGGGTCCGAGTCGCGACGGTCGCCGGCTTCGCCGCCCCGGCGGTCGCGACCGTCGTCACCGCCGTCGACGCGGGACGGTTCGGGCCGCTCGTCCGGCTCGCCGGCGTCGCCATCGCCGTCCCGGCCTCGCGGCGCGCTCGCTCCGGGGTCGGGCGCGTCGGGCGAGACGGCGGGCACGTCGACCGCCGAGAGGGCGTCGGCGACCACCCGTTCGGGGTCGACGCCCTCGACGGTCGCCTCGGTCGTCATGACGAGCCGGTGGGCCATCGTCGCGCGAGCGAGCCGCTTCACGTCGTCGGGCGTCGCGTAGTCGCGACCGGCGACCACGGCGCCCGCCCGCACGGCCTCGAACACGCGCTGGACGCCTCTCGGGGAGACGCCGATGTCGGTACGGCCGTCCTCGCGTGTCTCCCGCGCGATGTCGATGATGTACCGCCTGACCTTGTCGTCGACGCGCACGTCCTCGGCGAGGTCCTGCAGCGCGAGGACGGTGTCGGGCTCGACCACGGGGTCGACGCTCGGCGCGAGCGACCGGCGACTGGCGCGTTTGTCCAGCAGGTCCATCTCGCCGTCCACGTCGGGATAGCCCATCGAGGTCTTCACCGCGAAGCGGTCGCGCTGGGCCTCCGGCAGGCGGAAGGTCCCCTCCTGCTCGACGGGGTTCTGGGTCGCGATCACGACGAACGGCTCGGGGAGGTCGTGGGTCGTCCCGTCGACGCTGACCTGCCCCTCCTCCATCGATTCGAGGAGGGCGGCCTGGGTCTTCGGCGGCGCGCGGTTGATCTCGTCGGCGAGGACGACGTTCGTGAACACCGGCCCCTCGGCGAACTCGAACTCCCGGTCGTGCTCGTTGTAGACGTTCGAGCCCGTCACGTCCGCGGGGAGCAGATCCGGCGTGAACTGCAGGCGGGTGAACCCGAGCCCGAGCGACTCGGCGAGCACCCGCGCGAGGACCGTCTTCCCCGTCCCCGGTACGTCCTCGACGAGGACGTGGCCCCTGGCGACGACGGCCGAGAGCGTCTCGAACAGCACCGACCGCTCGACGACGACGGCCTCCTCGACCCGCTCGACCACGTCGAGACACACCTCGGTCGCCTCGTCGACGGTCAGCTCCTGATCGGCCATACCGACGCCTGTGACCCCACCGACAAGAAGCTATGCGTTCCGCCGCCGTCTCCGGTTCACCCTCGCAACAGCGCGCCGAGCAGCAGCGTCCCGACGACGGCGGCGGTCATCGCGAGGGTGTGGCCGCCGCCGGTGGTCGTCCGAACCGCGTACAGCGCGGTCGCGCCGAGGACGGCGACCGCTCCGATCCCGACGGCGAAGACGCCGTGATACAGTTCGAGGCGTCTGGTGTCGGGCCGGTGACCGAGTTCGGCGGTCAGCCCGAGGCCGAAGGATCCGGCGTCCCAGACGACCAGCGCGCCGGCGACGGTGGCGAACACGAGCGGCGCGGGCAGCCCCATCGAGTCGGCGCCGACCGCCGCCAGGACCAGGCCGGCGGCGGCGAGCGCGGGTCCGCCGGCGCGTTCGGGGAACAGGTCGATCCGGACGGCGACGAGAGCGAGCCCGACGCCGACGAGCACCCCGAGGGGCGCGAGCAACACGCCGGCGAGGAACAGGAACGGGCTGAAGACGAAGAGCCCGGCCGCCTGCGGGACGACGCCGAACAGCACCACGACCAGGTAGCCGCCGCCGGCCGCGCCGGCCGCGACCGTCTTCGTCTTGTGCTCGTCGTAGCGCTGGGTCACCTGCCGCGCGGCCGCGGCGACGCCGGCCGAAAGCAGCGCGAGCCCGCCGACGGCCAGCAGCGGCCCCACGACGAACACCGACGTGAGCGCTCCGACGACCGGCGTCGCCCCGGGCACGAGCGCCAGCGCGGGCGAGTCGGTCGCGGTGAAGACCAGCGAGACGAGCCCGACGCCGGCGGCGGCGGCGGCCGCCAGCGAGAGCGCCCGCTTGCCGCGTTCGAGGCGCTCTCGGACGGCGTCGCGTCGCGTGCGGGCGGTCAGTTGGACGACCGGGAGCCGCCCCAGCGAGAGCCGGACCGCCCCGAGGACGGCGCCGACGACGAACAGGAAGCCGATGGCGGCGACCGTCGGGTCCGCCGCGGCGACGGTGCCGGCGACGAGCCGCCAGCCGAGGAACCCCGCGGCGGCCGCGATCGCGGCGCCGAACAGCCAGCACAGGCCGAAGACGTACGAGAGGATGCCCTGCGAGAGCGCGCCCTCCAGCGCCTCGTCGTCGGCCACGTCCGCCCAGGCGGCCGCCGTCCCGAGCAGGGCGAGCGCGTAGCCGCCGACGAGATAGGCGTTCCCGGGAGTCAGCGCGACGAGCAGTCCCAGGAGCGTCGCGCCCGGGAGAAAGAGGAGGTGCCCGACGACCCGCTCGCCGAGCGTGTCGCGGTCGAGCAGCGCGACCCCGGCGGTCGCCAGCCCGGCGACGAGTCCCAGGCTCGTCAGGAACGTGGGCTCGCCGACGACGAACCCGGTCGCCAGCGCGAGCGCGACGACCGTCGCGGCGACGAGGCCGAGGCTCGTCTCGCGGGGGCGTCCCTCGTCGCCGACCGCCGTGGGCCGGTCGAGGCGCGGACCGAACGGCATCAGGCGCCACCTCCGGCGGTGCCCGCCGAGCGCCTGGCCTCGACCGCCAGGGCGTACTCGAGCGCGAGCGCCAGCGGCGTGCCGCGGCGCCAGTCGACGGTCCGCGCGCCGGTCGACTGACAGCGCGCCAGCCGCGTCCGCCGCCGGACGCCGTCGAGTCGCCCGCCGACGGTCGTCGCGGACACCACGTCCGGCGAGACGACGGTCCGCGCCCGCCCCAGCGACCCCCACGTCTCGACGGCCTCGACCGGCAGCCCGTCCAGCAGCGGCGAGACGAGCAGCAGCTGGGCTCGCGGCCCCGCCAGCTCCGCGACCTTCCGGAACTGGTAGGTCGCGTCGACCGGTGTGTCCGCGTCGACCTCGACGGCGCGCTCGACGGCCGCCGTCAGCCGCGAGCGGTGGTCCGAGCCCGCGCCGGGCTCGATCCAGTCCAGTCCGCCCGGGCCGCTCGCCGACCGGCCGACGACGGCCAGCCCCACGTCGTGGCCGGCGCGCACGAGCGCGGTGACGGTCCGCACGGCCGCGTAGGCCGACCGCTCGACGGCCGTGGGACGGCCGGGGCCGGCGGCGACGCGGTTGCGCTCGCGGGCGTCGAGGACGACGACGACCGTCGTCGAGACGCGGCGTTCGTACTCGACGGTGGCGAGTTCGCCCCGCTGGGCGTAGCCGCGCCAGTCGATGCGGTCGGCGGCGTCGCCGTGGCGGTACTCCCGGGTGGAGTGGAACTGCACGCCCCGGCCCGGCCGGTCGGCGGTGAGCCGGCCGACGAAGTCGTCGCCGCGCTCGGCCAGCGGCGGCGCGTCGGCGTCCAGCCGACAGACCAGCCGCTCGTCGCCCGACGGCCGGGGATCGGCGGTCGCGACCATCCCGACGCCGCCCGACCGCAGGCGGGCTCGGGGCGGCGCGAAGTCGTACTCGCCGCGACGGGCGACGACGGTGTACTCGACCGTACGCGACTCGCCGGGGTCGAGCGTCGTCCCCGCCCGCGGCGACCCGTCGACGACCTGCAGGTCGTCGGGCACCCCGTCGACCAGTCGCAGGTCCGACAGCGTCCGGTCGCCCTCGTTGGTCGCGGTGAGCGTGACCGTAACCGGTCGCCCCGGCGGCGCCGGCGTCGGCTCGACGGTCCGGGAGACGGCCAGGTCCGCTGGGGAGTCGACCGTCGACAGCGTGCCGTAGGCGACGAACACCAGCGGGATGGCGGCGCCGAGGACGAGCGCGGCGCTGCGGTTCCAGACGCCCGCGACGGCGAGGACGAGCGCCGCCGCGACCGCCCCGCGCCAGCGGACCCGCCGCCTACGCATCGTCCCACACCTCCCCGATCAGGTCCTCGCCGTCCTCCGTGTCCGGTGCGGGAGTGGGGTCGTCCTCGGTCCCGACGTCGTCGCCCTCGTCCGCCCCGGGAGCCGGGGTCCCTCGGTCCGGTGCTCCGTTCGCGTCGCCGTCGGTCGTCCCTCTCCCCTCGTCGGCCCGGCGTCGTCCGGGCGCGCCCGCCCGCTGGAGCCGTCCGTCGGCGGCCCACTGGAGGCTCCCGAGCGCGGGCGCGAGGGACGGGGCCGTCCGCGGGGCGTCCTGCCCGACCACGGGCGGGAGTTCACGCTCGGCCGCGGCGTCGATGGCCGCGACCGCGCGAGCGGTCCCTCGGCGGACGACCCGCTCGGGGAACAGCCAGGCGCGCAGACGCGCCCGGAGCGACACCCGCGGCAGGTCGACCCGCTCGTCGACGACCGCCGCGGCGACGCGGTCGTCGGTCCACGCGCCGGTTGCCAGCGCCTCGTCCACGTCGTCGGTGTCGGCCCCGCCGGCCGCGAGCACCCGATTCAGCGCCTCCCGGAGCGGCGGCCGGACGACCGCGACCCCCTCCTCGACGGTCTCGGCGTCCCTGGCGCGCTCGCGGGCGTCGCCGACGAGCGCCGCGAGTTCGTCACCGGTCACGTCCGCCGGGTCGGCCGTCTCCTCTGGTGTCCCGTCGACCAGCCCGCCGCCCTCGTCCCAGGGCGGCGGCGCGACCGCCTCCCCGTCGGCGCCCGACCGGTAGAGCTTGACCGCCGCGACGGCCAGTCCGGTCAGGACGACGAACAGCGCGCCGGATCCGGCCGCCGAGGCCGTCACCGGCGTGAGCGCGACCGCCAGCAGCAGTCCCGCGCCGATGGCGACCGTCCCCGCGACGCCGACCAGCCCCGCGAGCCAGCGGTTCACGGCTCGTCCTCCCGCTCGCGCTCGATGGAGTCGAAGGCCTCACGGGCGCGGTCGCTCCGGTCGTCGGCCGCCCGGTCGCCGTACTCGACCTCGCGGAAGGCGTCGGTCAGCGCGCGCACCGGCCGCTCGGGTAGCCCGCGCTCGACGGCCGCCCGCGACACCTCGCCCGGCGTCGACTGGCGCCACCTCCGGGGTCGGACCCGCTTCGCGAACCGCCGCCACAGCGCCCGGATCGTGCGCCGCTCTCGGCCGTCCTCGTCGCTCCCGGTCGCCCCGGAACCGGTCGCGACCGCCGAGCGGTCCTCCCGCGCGCTCCCGTCGTCGGTGTCGAGGTCGTCGCGGGTCCACCGGCGGTAGGCGACGACGGCGACCCAGAGACCGACCAGACCGCCGAGGAACCCGAGCGCACCGAACCGATAGGTGAGGGCCGCGAGCACCGCGGTCGCGAGGACGGCGGCCGCGACGCGGCGGAGGGTGAGGCGAGCCGCGAGCGCCCGTCGCGCTCGACCGGGGAGCGCGCGGAGCCAGCCCCACAGTCGGGCCGCCAGCCCACGGACCGACAGCGGGAGCGCGGCGATACGGCTCGCGAGCCGGCCCAGCAGCGCCGCCAACCGGTCGATCCCGGCCGCCGCGCCGTCGGCGACCGCGAGCGCCGTTCCGCGGATCCAGGCGACGAACCCGCGGGACTGTTCGGCGGCCGTCCGACCGCCGGAGGCGACGGCCCGTCGGTGGCGGACCGCCGCGACGACGGCCAGGAGTGCGCCCGACGCGAGCAGTCCGAGTCCCTCGCCGACGGCGAGGCCGACGAACAGGACGGCGACCGCGGCCCACCACGTCGCGACCCGGCGGGCGGCGCTCCGACCGCGGCGGCGCGCGGCGACGCCGGTCCCGACGACGCCGGCGACCAGCAGGAGCGCGCTCGCGACCATCGTCGACGCGTAGGCGGTCCACAGCGGGACCGTCGTCGACTGCCGGTCGGTCTCGACCGCGACCGTCCCGCGCGGGTCCGCCGGGAGCGCGAAGCCGACCGTCCCGTTCCCGTCGGCGCGCCCCAGCCGCGATCCGTCGAGGGTGACGCGGGCGTCGGCCGCGGGCTCGGGCCCGGCGGCGGCGGTCACCAGCGCCGGCTCGCCGGGGACGGGCAACCCCTCCTGGGGGACGAGCGCGGCGTCGAGGTCCCACACGTCGACCGTCGTCGACCCCGAGAAGTCGCCGCGCTCGACCGTCACCGACAGTTCCGCCGCGTCGGTCGGGACCGCGAGTTCGTAGCGCCCGTTCGCGGTCGTTCGGCCGACGCGCTCGCCGTCGACGCTGACGGCCGCCTCGCGCATCGGTACGTCCTCGACCTCCGCGAGGAGCGTCACGTCGGTCCCGGGGTAGGGGTCGCCGACGACCGAGAGGTCGACGGCCCCGCCGACCGCGTAGGTGGCGGTGTCGTTCCCGTCGCGCTCCTGCGAACCCGCGGCCGCCGCCGGTCCGCCGTCGAGCGTCCGCGGATTCGTCCCGACGGCTCCCGCATCGGGGCCGACGCCCGCGAGCGCCGCGTCGCGGACGCTCGACCGCTCGCTCCGGTCGCCGCCCTCGCCGGTGTCGTACGGCCGCCGGAAGAACTCGCAGTCCTCGCCGGGTACCCGGACGGTGACGTTCAGGTTTCGGGTGTAGGGCGCGCGGCCGCTGACGCGGCCGGTCGCGTCGGTCCGGCCGACGAAGCGGTCGCCGAACCAGACCGGGACCGCCTCGGCCGGTTTCAGGTCGTCGTAGACGCTGATCCGCACGGTCCCGCCCGGAACCGGTTCGTTCTCGACGACGACGCCGCAGCCCCGCTCGGTCGGCGGCGCGTCGTCGCCGGGCACCGGGATCGGGTCGCCGTCCTCGGCGATGACGCCGTCTCCGCCGTCGCCCGGCCCGTCCCCGGCACCGCCCGCACCCCCACCGCCGCCTCCGGCACCGTCGCCGCCTCGTTCCCCGGATTCACCGCCGCCACCGCCCGATCCGGACCCGTCGTCGCCGGATCCACCGCCGCCCTCACCGCTGGCACCGTCGCCGCTGCCCGAACCGCTCTCCGGTCCGAACCCGCCGGCGTCGGGCGCGATCGGCGCGACGAACGCGGCGACGACGAGCCCGAGCAGACAGAGCGCGACGAGCGCGGCCTGCCGGCGGTCGACACCCGCGGCTCCCCCGCCCGTCTCGCCCGTCTCGCCCGTCGGTTCGGTCTCTGACACGGTCGTGGCCCCCTCGGTCGGCTCCGCGGCCGCCGTCGGCGCGGTCGCCGGGTAGTCGTACACCTGTCAGGTTCCCCCGATTATGAATCGTCCGGTCGTCGGAGTCACCGCGGGGTCGGAGGGTCGCCGAGCGGAACGACGGTCGCGACCGATGCCTTCATTCACGGGGGGCGCCTACCCGCGACCGACATGCGCGTGCGCGACTGGCAGGACATCCTGGAGGACGTCGTGGAGAGCGACGCCGACCCCGGCGGCTGGCGCGCGGCCGGCGGCGACCGCGCGAGCGGCATCGGGGAGGACCTGTACTTCGGACACCCGTCGGTCGGGGTGTTCCACCTCAAGACCTACGCGAGAAACCCCTACGAGGTCCAGGGGGTCGGCGCCGAGGTCGCACGCAAGATCGACGACGACCTCGACCCGCTGTTCCCCGAAGAGCCGGGCGACGGCGGGATGTTCGGCGTCCAGCAGCCGATGCAGGACGAGTCGGCGGCCGAGGACGCTGCGACCGAACTGGAAGAGGTCGTGCAGGCCCACGCCGACGCGCCGACGACGCCCGACGCGCTGTTCGAGGACGTGATGGACACGCTCGACTCGCCGGCCTACGGGCCGATGGAGTACGACCAGTACGGCCGCCCCGACCGGGTCGAGGATCTGGCGGACACTTTCGAGGAGGCCGAACAGCTGCTCGACTCCGAGCTGGACGACCTGATCGACGAGAACGTCGACAGAGGGTTCCAGTGATGGGCGCCGCCGACCGGGTCCGGGCTTACTACGATGCGCTCCGCGGCGGGGAGCCGCTGGCCCCCTTCTTCGCCCCGGTCGACGGCGCGGTCAAGGTCGGCATCTCCGAGCGGCTCGTCGGCGGCGAGACGGTCGCCGACGGATTGGCGGACCAGACCGAGCGGACGACCGACTGGAGCGTCGGGAGCCGCGACCTGCGGGTCACCGAACGCGACCGCCACGCCTGGTTCGGCGACCGCGTCTCGCTGTCGTGGACCAACACCGAGCGGCGCATCCGCTACGAGTTCGACACCCGCTGGACCGGCACGCTCGAACTGTGCGAGGAGCCCGAGTCGCCGGTCGAGGACGGGCGCGACGGCGACGGGACGGCGACGGACGGACGCGGCGACCGCTGGCAGTTCGTCGCGATGCACGTCAGTACCGCGAGGGATCTCTGATGGCCCGGACGACTCCGCGTTCGGAGGGCGAGCGCTGATGGTCGACCCCGTCTCCGCGGCGGAGCGCTCGGCGTTCAACCGCCGGGTCGTCTACGGGACGACGCTGCTTGTCGGCCTCTCGGCGGGGTTGATTACCCTGCAGATCGAGACGACGGCGGTCCAGACGGCCGGCGCGGTCGTCCTCGGACTGCTCGTCGGCTACCCCCTCGCGAAGTACGTCGTCCCGACCGGCCCGGCGCCGGCCGACCGCCAGCGCGAGCGGATCGACCGCGAGAACCCCTTCACCGACGGCGGCGACGGTTCGGACGACACTGACCCGGACGACTCGGGACACGGAGACGGCTCGGGACACGGAGACGGCTCGCGGCGCTCCGGCGACTACGGCCGGCGCTGACGGCTCGCCGCTCGGCGAGGAAACCGGTTCTGCGGGGTCACTCGGCCACGCGAGCGAGCCACAGCGTCGGGTCGTCGAGTTCGGCGTCGGCGGGGAGAGTCTCGGGTGACTCCCAGACCGCCGAGGCGCCGGCGACGCCGCGCTCGTCGGCGACGGCGTCGAAGAAGGCCTTGCCGCGCTCGTACTGGCGCCGTTTCATACCGAGGCCGAGCAGGCGCCGCATCAGCTGTGAGACGGGGCCGCGGCCGCGGCGCCGGGCCTCGACCTTCTCGCGGAGGTCGGCGTACTCGTCGTCGAACGCCCGGTCCATGACGAGTTCGGCGTAGCCCTCGACGGCGGTCATCGTGGTGTCCAGGTCCTGCAGGGCGTCGCGGTCGAGGCTCCCCTCGCCGAGCGCCGCGACGGCGCCCTCCATCGTCGATTCGAGGTGGTCGGAGAGCCAGGGAGCGGCGCCGAACTCGGCGGCGTGGGCGACCTCGTGGAAGGCGATCCAGCGGCGGAAGCGGTCGAAGTCGACCTCCAGCGCGTCGGCCACTTTCTCGATGTTCGGGTGGACGAAATACAGCGCGTGGTCGTCGCCCTCGGCGAGCAAGAGGGGGTCGTACTGGCCGAGGACGTTGTTGCCGAGGAAGGCGAGCGCGACGCTCATCGTCCCGGTGTTGACGACCCGGCTGGCGCCGGGGAACATCGTCACCTGCTCCTCGAGCGGGCGCATGACGCGCTCGAAGGTGGCGACGTTGGCGTCGATCCAGTGGTGGCGGGTCTGGATCTCGACGACCTCCGGCAGGTCGAACGCCACGTCGCCGACCGACCGCACGCGGTCGCGAGCGTCGCGCACGTCCGCGGCGTAGGCGGCCTCCTCCTCGGGCGTGAGCGCGATCGACCCGGGGTCGGTCGAGGCCTTCGCGGCGTCGGCGACGGCGCCCCAGTCGACGGGGCCGTCACCGGAGGCCGTCGTGACCGCCCGGACGCTCTCGTAGATTCCCATACCTGACCCACGGCAGCCGACGGGATAGGCCTTCTCCCCGCCCCGGTGCGGTCAGAACCGCGCTCGCAGCCCGCCGCTGTCGGCCTCCTCGGTCGCCGGCTCGTCGAGGACCGGCTCGCCCGACCCGCCGAGGATCCGGCGGAGCGCGACGACGCCGAGGATCATTCCCGCGAAGGTGAGGACGATAGCGAAAGGGTTGGCCCCGCCGTCGTCGGTCGTCTCGGTCGCTTGGTCGCTCTCGTCCTCGCCGAACGGGAGGCCGCCGAGCCCGTCGGTGTCCTCGTCGGACTCGCTGCTGTACGGTGCGTTCGCGGTGAACTCGGCGCCGTCGAGGTGGACTTCCAGAAGAGTGAACTTCGCCATGGGCGACGATTCGACGACCGACCGGAAAGGAGTTTCCCCGGCGACTGCGGCCCCTGGGCCGACCCGCGGTCGCCCGGCCGCCGACTCCCGGTGCGTCCCGCCGCATCCCGCCCCTTCATTGGGGCGGCCGCCGAGGCGAGCGTATGGCCCCGGAGATCACGAAGATAGAGAGCGTCGAGTTCGCCTACGAGATCCCCGAGATGGGGACCGACCAGCACGGGTTCAACCTCGTCTACGAGCCCGGCGAGAGCGTCGAGCGCAAGCTGTTCGCCGTCACCGTCCACACCGACGAGGGGATCACCGGCGAGTACGTCGGCGGCAACTCCCCGGGCGCCGCCCAGATCAACACCTTCGCCGACTACCTCGTCGGCAAGAACCCCCTGGAACGGGAGAAACACTGGTCGGAGATCAAACGCGCCCTGCGCAAGTACGACCGCATGGGCATCGGCCCCGTCGACATCGCGCTGTGGGACTTCGCCGGCAAGTACCACGACGCGCCGATCCACGAACTGCTCGGGACCTACCGCGAGCGGCTCCCCGCATACGCCTCGACGTACCACGGTGACGAGAACGGCGGCCTCGAAACCCCCGAGGACTTCGCCGACTTCGCCGAGCACTGTCTCGACCTGGGCTACCCCGGCTTCAAGATCCACGGCTGGGGCGGCAGCGACGGCTCGCGGGACCTGGAGCGGGAACTCGACGCCGTCCATGCCGTCGGCGACCGCGTCGGCGACGAGATGGACCTGATGCACGACCCCGCTTGCGAACTGGAGACGCTGGCCGACGCGCTGAAGCTCGGCCGCGCCCTCGACGAGCAGGAGTTCTTCTGGTACGAGGACCCCTACCGCGACGGGGGCGTCTCCCAGCACGCCCACCGCAAGCTCCGCCAGCAGCTCGACACGCCGATCCTCCAGACCGAACACGTCCGCGGGCTGGAGCCGTTCACGGACTTCATCGACGCCGAATCGACCGACTTCGTCCGCGCAGACCCCGAGTACGACGGCGGGATCACCGGCGCCATCAAACGCGCCCGCGTCGCAGAGGGCCACGGCCTCGACGTGGAGTTCCACGCGCCCGGGCCCGCCCAGCGACACTGCATGGCCGCCGTCCGCAACAGCAACTACTACGAGATGGCGCTGGTCCACCCCGACGCGCCCAACACCACCCCGCCGGTGTACACCGGCGACTACGAGGACCAGCTCGACACCGTCGACGACGAGGGGACCGTCCCCGTCCCCGACGGCCCCGGTCTCGGCGTCGACTACGACTGGGACTACATCGAGGCCAACGCGACCGGGAGCGTCCACGTCTACGAGTAGCAGAGACAGTAGTTTTCAGGGCTTCCGGATGTCTATACCGCGAATCAGGCCTGTTCGAGTAACTCGTCAGGACTGACCGCGCCGTTGTCGAGTAGTTCGCCGTCGAACGTGACGAGCGTCGCCTCGATATCGTCGGCGAGTGCGAGTAATACACAGTCCATCGTATAGAGAAGCGAGTCGCGCTGGATACTGTACGCGCTGATCTGGTCGCTGATCTCGGGTGCGTAGATGTCTATCGTTCCGTAAATGTCCTCCAGCACGTCTTCGACTTCCGACTGCTCCGTTCGTTTCTTCTTCGTCAGTACCGACCTGATCTCCATCAGGTTCAGAATCGACGTACAGAACTCGAAGTCACGATTGAGCAGCGCTGTCGCGACATCGCCACGAGGCGGTTCGTCCGTTACACTGGCGACGAAGACGTTCGAGTCGACGAACACCTTCATCGCCGCTCTCGTTCATCGCGGACCGCTGCGACCGAGTCGACGTCGATATCCGACAGACGCCCCGCCAGCAGATCACCGAGTTCCGATCCCTCCCCGTCTGATTCATCCGATGTCCCCTCCTCAGCAGGACCAGACGGAGAGGACGAATTGATAGAGCTACCCATGTCTTAGAGTGTTCGACACAGGGACAAAACAGTTACTCCACCGAACAGTTCGCGACCCCGCTCCCGGTATCGACGACCGGGACGACATCGAGGCCAACGCGACCGGGAGCGTCCACGTCTACGAGTAGTCCGGCAGGTCGCTAGCCCGGCTGTGGTTGATCGCCCGTCGGCCGTCTGATCTCGACGGGGAACGAACAGTGAGCCGTCCGGTCGAACATCTCGACCGAGACGTTCACACGCCCGGGCAGGCTGTGTCGGAGCGCCCGCCGGGTCGGTCCCTGGAGCGGGGCGTCGCGGACGACGACCCGGTCGGACCAGGTGTCCCACCGGACGCCGCTGTCGCCCGTCCGGAAGCGGCTGTCGAGGAGGTCCCGCAGTCGGTCCAGCGCCGCGTCCTCGCCGTACCGGCAGGCGTACTCTTCGAACGGCTCGACTGCGCGCTCGCTCCCGCTCGCGCTCGTCCAGAAGCTGACGCTGTCGTTCTCGGGGTAGTAGTGGGCGGGGCCGAAGTCGTCGGGCGCGTGGTCGATCTTCAGGGTGTCGTCGACCGGCTGGACGGTCGTCGGCCAGAACCCGAGCAGGACGGACGCAACGACCACGAGCGCCACCGCGAGCGCACCGCGTCTCCCGAGCGCGCGGATCACACCCCGATCGTTCCGTCGACCGGACAAATGCTTTGCCCGCTCGGGACTCGACCGATCCCGCCCGCGGCGCTCCCGTCGAAGCCACTAAGCCGCCGTCGTCCTGAACGGGTGCTATGCGCCTGTTGTGGCACCGGCGGGATCTGCGCCTTCGCGACAACCGGGGCCTGGCGACCGCCGCCACCGACGGTCCGGTCGTCCCCGTCTTCGTCCACGACCCCGACCTGCTCGACCGGGTGGGGGACCGACAGCGGGCGTTTTTCCTGCGCGGGGTCCGTCGGCTGCGCGAGGGCTATCGCGAGCGCGGGAGCGACCTGATCGTCCGCGAGGGGCGACCGAGCGAGGTGCTGCCGGCCCTGGCGGACGCTGTCGGCGCCGACGCCGTCGTCTACAACGACCACTACCGGCCGGAACGGCGCGAGCGGGAGGACCGCGTCGAGGCTGCCTGTGCCGACGCCGGTGTCGAGACGGCAAGCGAGACTGACCTCGTGCTCGTCGACCCCGCCCGTCTCGACGAGCGGTACCCGAACCACGGTCGGTTCCGCGACGCCTGGGAGGAAGTCCCGAAGGAGCCGCCGGCGCCCGCACTCGACGCCGACGACCTCGCGGCCCTCGACGGGGTCGACCCCGGACCGATCCCGGACGACCCCGTCGTCGACATCGACCTCCCGGCGGCCGGCTACGATGCCGGCCGCGACCGGTTCGACGGCTTTCTCGACGGGGGGATCGACAGCTATCGCGACACCCGCGACGACCTCCCGGCGGCGGTCGCCGACCCGACCCTCGCCGTCTCGCGGATGTCGCCCTACCTCGCCGCCGGGATGATCGGGATCCGCGAGGTGTACCGCGACGCGAGCAAGCGCCACGAGTCCGCGTCCGGCGACACGCGAGACAACGCCTGGAAGTACCTCGACGAACTCACCTGGCGGGAGCGAAATTATCACCTGCTGTACTACCAGCCCGACCTGCCATCGACGAACTACAAGTCGTTCCCCAACGGGATCGAGTGGCGGACCGATCCCGACGACTTCGACGCCTGGAAACGAGGCGAGACGGGGTATCCGCTGGTCGACGCGGGGATGCGCCAGCTCCGCGAGGAGGGGTACATCCACAATCGGCCGCGCCAGGTCGTCGCTTCCTTCCTCACGAAGCACCTGCTGGTCGACTGGCGGCGGGGCCGACGACACTTCGCCGAGCAACTGGTCGACCACGACCCCGCCTCGAACGCCGGCAACTGGCAGTGGATCGCCTCGACGGGCACCGACTCGGTGGACGTGCGCATCTTCGACCCGGTGGCACAGATGGACAAGTACGACGAGGGAGCGACCTTCGTGAAGCGGTACGTCCCGGAACTGCGGGACGTGCCGGCCGGGACGGTCGTCGAGTGGCCGACACTGCCCGCCGACGAACGCGAGCGACTCGCCGCCGAGTACCCCGACCCGATCGTCGACCGGGACGAGGGGTACGAGCGCGCCCAGCGGGTCTTCGAGCGGGCGCTGGGGAAGCGATGACCGACGGTGAGGGGTCGGTGTTCGCGGGGGCCGACCCCGAGGCCCGCGTCTGCGTCGTCGCGACGCGGCCGGCGACGTTCGAGCGCTGTCGCGAGGGGTTCTACCCGGCACCGGCGTCGTACGACCGGACCGACGAGCCGTTCGACTACATGGCCTTCTACCGTACCGCGCCCGTCTCGGCGGTGACCCACGTCGCCGGCGTGGTCGAGCGGGTCGACCAGCGCCGGGGTGAACCCGGACCGCTGTCCGACCGCGACTGGACGGCGACGATCGACCCGTTCGTCGACACCGACGCAGTCGTCGTCTTCGAACTGGGGGAACTCGAACGGCTGGCGAACCCGATCGAGAACGACCTGCGCGGGCTGCGCGGCGCGTGGTACTGTACGCTCGGGGATCTCGACGCCGCGACGACCCTGTCGGACCTGACCGACCACGACGACTCCTGTTGACAGCGCGTCGAGCCGACGGGTCGCCGGGCAACAGCCAAGACCCCCCCGCTTCATGCGGTAGGTATGGCGACATATCGCGCTGGCATCGTCGGGGCCGGGGGCATCGCCGGCCTCGGCATCCTCGGGATGCACGACGAGGAAGACATCGGTGAGAAGAAGTTCACGGCCAGTCACGCCGGCGGCTACGCGGCGACCGACGATATCGAACTCGTCGCGGTCGCCGACGTTGACGAGGCCAAACTTGACCGGTTCGGCGACGCCTGGGAGATCCCCCCCGAGCGCCGCTACGTCGGCCACGAGGCGATGCTCGACGCCGAGGACCTGGACGCCGTCTCGGTGTGTACGCCCTCCTTTCTCCACCGCGACCACGTCGTCGACGCGGCCCGCTCGGCGGCGGATCCGGACGTGATCTGGTGCGAGAAACCCGTCGCCGCCTCGGTGACCGACGCCGAGGAGATGGTCGAGGTGTGCGAGGAGCGCGACACCGAACTGCTCGTCAACCACTCGTTCCGGTTCACCGAAAAACAGGAGCGGCTGCGCGAACTCGTGGCCGAGGAGGGGATCCTCGGGGACGTACACTCGGTGTCGATGCAGTTCCGGATGGAGCTGTTGCGGAACTCGACGCACCTGCTGGACATGCTCGTCTCGCTGCTGGACGCCCGCGCCGAACGCGTCTCGGGGTACATCACCGGCGAGAACGAGGCCGTCGACTCGCTGGAGGCGGACGACGGGAGCGGCGGCGGCCCCCCGGCCGTCGACGACGCCGGCGGCGGCGGCTTCGTCGTGCTGGACGACGGCACGTTCGCCACGGTCGACTGCACGATCCCGCGTGCCGACTCGTCGATGACGATGCAGTTCGTCGGGACCGAGGGGAAGCTCTACCTCAACAACGACGACGGGGAGTGGCGCTACTGGCGGCTCGAAGGTGGCGACCACGTCGAGGCAAACCTGGCCGAGTACGGCATCGAGGGCGCCTGGACCTGGGACGACGACTACGAGCGGGCGTTCCCCAACGCCGCCCGCCACGTCGAAGAACTGCTCGATGGGACGGCCGAGAACCGCTCGACCGGGCGCGAGGCGACTCGCTCGCTAGAGATCATCGTCGGGTTCTACCTCTCGCACTACACCGGCGGGCAGGTGTCGGTCCCGCTCGACCGCCCGCTGCGGGACGCCGAGATCACGTCGTGGTAGGGGCGGAGGAGACGGCTGATTTCGGCCCGTCAGCGGCGCAGATTGGTCACCTGCATCACGTCTTCGAGGGCGTCGGTTTCGAAGTCGCCGTCGGCAACCACCAGTTCGTCACCGGTCGAACGAGCTGTCGCTGCGATCAACAGGTCGGCCGTCGCGAGCCGGTCGCCGTCGTTCAGCAGTTCGTCCTGCAGTCGCGCCGCTTCGATCGCGATCGATTCGTTCAGATCGAGCGCCTGAACGCCCGCGAAGTCCTGACGGATGTCGACGATGTCGCTGGATCCGCTCCCGAGGCGCCCGTCGATGACTTCGAAGACACAGATCGTCGAGGTGAGCCACGGTTCACGCCCCTCGATGTGCTCGCGAACCGCCGTGTCGCCGCGCAGATACTGGATGATCGCCGAGGTGTCGAGAAACGTCATTCGGCCGTCCGGTCCCGTCCGTCTCGGAGGCGCTCCATCGCCTCGTCGGCCTGCTCGTCCGTCCACACTCCCGGTGTCATCGGTTCCTCGTCGCTCGTGACTCGCGTGAGGAACTCGTCCCAGGTCTCGTCGTCCCGCTTCAGCCCGTCCAGCCGTTCCTTCGTCTCGGAATCGACGGGGATCGACGTTCTGCTCATGTGAATTTATAGTGAATTTATGCGGGAAAAGGTTTCGCCCGTCCGGTCGTCAGGCGCACGATTCAAGCACGTTCGCACGAACGCCTCCGCATGGAGCACGAACGCAGGCAGTTCCTGGACGACCTGCTCGCGACGGCGAGCCCGTCGGGCTACGAGGTGCCGGGCCAGCGCGTGTGGGTCGACTACGTCGAATCGTTCGCCGACGACGTGCGCGTCGACGAGTACGGCAACGCGGTCGCGGTCCACGAGGGCGGCGACGCCGACGCGTCGATCGCGTTCGCGGGCCACGGCGACGAGATCGGGTTCATCGTCCGCGAGGTCACCGACGACGGCTTCCTGACGATCGGCCGGGTCGGTGGGTCGGACAAGACGGTCACCCAGGGCCAGCACGTCACGGTCCACACCGACGACGGTCCGGTCGAGGGCGTCGTCGGCCAGACCGCGATCCACCTCCGGGACGGCGACGACGGCGAAGCGCCGGACATCGTCGAGCAGTCCGTCGACATCGGGGTCGCCGAGGGCGAAGACGCCGAGGAACTGGTCGAGGTGGGCGACCCGGTCACCTTCGCACAGCGGGTCCGGGAGTTAGAAGACGGCCGGCTGACCGCCCGCGGGATGGACAATCGGGTCGGGATCTGGGCGGCCGCCGAGGGGCTGCGGCGAGCGGTCGAGGCGGGGGCCGACGCGACGGTGTACGCGGTCAGCACGGTCCAGGAGGAGGTCGGGCTCCGGGGCGCGGAGATGGTCGGGTTCGATCTCGACCCCGACGCGGTGATCGCCTGCGACGTGACCCACGCGACGGACTCGCCGGGCGTCCCGGGGAAGAAGTCGACCGGCGTCGAACTCGGCGAGGGTCCCGTAGTGGCACGCGGGAGCGCGAACCATCCGGCGCTGGTCACGGCCGTGCGCGAAGTGGCCGACGGAGAGGGGATCGACGTGCAGCTTCAGGCGACCGGGTCCCGAACGGGCACCGACGCGGACGCCTTCTACACCGCCAGAGGCGGGACGCCGGCGCTGAACCTCGGGCTGCCCAACCGGTACATGCACACGCCGGTCGAGGTGATCGACGCCGAGGACCTGGACGCGATGGCGGACCTCCTGGGCGCGGTCGGTGCCGTGGCCGACTCGCACGCGCCGTTCGACGTGGGGCTCTGAAGGGGGCGTGTCGCTCCGAGCGGGCCGGGTCAGCACTGCGGAGTGGGCCGGTCTGTGGGGCGATTGGGCAAGCGGTACGTTTATGCACGCGACGACAGGCAGTTCGGGTATGAGTGGACGACCGCTGGACGTGCTGGAGGCGTCGCTCGGCGAGGAGGTCACGGTTCGTCTGAAGGGCGGCGAGGAGTACGTCGGCGACCTCTCGGGATACGACCAGCACATGAATCTGGTCCTCGAAGACGACCAAGACACAACGATTATACGCGGCGACAACGTCGTCTCGATCAACCCATGACTGGTGCAGGAACCCCGAGTCAGGGGAAGAAAAACACCACGACACACGTCAAGTGTCGCCGGTGCGGTGAGAAATCGTATCACTCGAAGAACAAAGTCTGTGCGTCCTGCGGGTTCGGCAAGTCGGCCAAGCGACGGGACTACGCCTGGCAGGACAAAGCGGGCGAGTAAGGAATGCACGAGAAGTGCGGCGTTGTCGGCATCTCCACCGCCGACCGAGACGTCGCCCGCCCCCTCTACTATTCGCTCTACGCCCTCCAGCACCGCGGCCAGGAGTCGGCCGGGATCGTCACCCACGACGGCTTCCAGCAGTACGAGCACGTCGAGATGGGACTGGTGGGCGACGCGTTCGACGAGGACGACTTAGACTCGCTGAACGGCTCCAACGGCATCGGCCACGTCCGCTACCCCACGTCGGGGTCGGTCAACAACTGCTGTGCCCAGCCGTTTTCGGTCTCATTCAAGAGCGGGTCGCTCGGGCTCGCGCACAACGGGAACCTGATCAACACCGACGAGATCCGCGAGGAACTCGCCGCGCTGGGTCACGCCTTCACCTCCGACGGGGACACGGAGGTCATCGCTCACGATCTGGCCCGGAACCTCCTCGAAGAGGACCTGGTCCGGGCGGTCAAGCGAACGATGAGCCGCATCCACGGCTCCTACTCGCTGACGATCACCCACGACGAGACGGTGCTGGGCGTCCGCGACCCACAGGGGAACCGGCCGTTGTGTATCGGCGAACTCGACGACGGCTACGTCCTCGCCTCGGAGAGCGCCGCCATCGACACGCTGGACGGCGAACTCGTCCGCGACGTGCGACCGGGCGAACTGGTCGTCCTCCACGACGACGGCAGCGGCTTCGACACCTACCAGCTCGTCGAGACCGAGCAGACCGCCCACTGCTTCTTCGAGCACGTCTACTTCGCCCGCCCGGATTCCGTCATCGACGACGAACTCGTCTACGAGGTCCGGCGGGACCTGGGCGGCGCGCTGTGGGAGGAGTCGGGCATCGAGACCGACGTAGTGATGCCCGTTCCCGACTCGGGGCGGGCGTTCGCCTCGGGCTACGCCGACGCGGCTCCCGAGGGCGTCGACTTCGCCGAGGGGCTGATGAAGAATCGGTACGTCGGTCGAACGTTCATCATGCCGACCCAGGACGAGCGCGAGCGCGCCGTCCGCCTGAAGCTCAACCCGATCAAGTCCACCGTCGAGGGCAAGACCGTCACCGTCATCGACGACTCCATCGTCCGCGGGACGACCTCCTCGCAACTGGTCGAGTTGCTCTACGAGGCCGGCGCCGAGGAGGTCCACGTCCGCATCGGCGCGCCGCCGATCGTCGCGCCCTGCTACATGGGCATCGACATGGCGAGCCGCGAGGAGCTCATCGCGGCGGACAGGTCCGTCGACGATATCCGCGAGGAGATCCAGGCCGACTCGCTGTCGTATCTCTCTATCGAGGCGGTCGCCGCCGCGCTCGGCAAGTCCGATTCCGACCTCTGTCTCGGCTGTGTCACCGGGGAGTACCCCTACGACATCGAGGGCGAGCAGACCGACCGGGAGGTCGAGCGGCCGGCGGTCGGCCACTCCTCGGCCGACGACTGACCGCTCGCCCCGTCTCCGTTCGTCGCCGCGCGTTCGCTCCGGTTAGATGTAACTGAGCAGGTCGACGCCCACGTCGAAGTGGCCGAGGACGACGTACCCCAGGTAGATCCCGACGATCCCGAGGATACCGGCCACGTTCGGGGGCGCGGGGATCGGGACGTTCAGAAATCGAAAGACTGCACCGGTCAGAAAACCGGTCAGCAGGGCGAGAACGGCGGTGGCTGCCGATACCATATCGTCCCGTACAGCGACTCGCTACTCAGGGGTTTCGACACAACACCGAGCGGCCGCGCGCGACGCTCGTCGAGGCGCCGTCGCTCGTCGGTGCCGTCGTTACAGGTCGACAGTGCCGTCGCTCGGCCGGTAACTCCCGCAGAAAGGTGGGGTGGGTGTGGGGGTGGGTGGGTGGGTTGGCACCGAACTGGTGCCGCACCTATTGATAGCCCCCGGTGCATGATAAAGATTGCGCAGCAAATATCGAAATTGATTTTGGTTGGTTTTTAATATTATATATTTCCCGGGCGGTCGCAGATGTTCCGGCACTGGTCGTTCTAGGCGGAGTCTCGGTCTCGGCTTCGGATATCAGTTCTGTGAACGGGGGGACAACCTATTTGCGAGAACTGGCGAAAGATCGCTCGATGAGACCCGAGAAGCCGCGCGAGGGCGGAGCGATGGGGGTCGGGGAGCGGAGTCGGCGATGACGGGGGAGCCGACGGTACTGGTCGTCGACGACAACCGGGTCATCGCGGACACGTACGCGGCGTTCCTGGCCGACGAGTACGCGGTCGAGGCCGTCTACGACGGCGAGGCGGCGCTGGACGCGCTCGGACCCGCGGTCGAGGTGGTCCTGCTCGACCGGCGGATGCCCGGACTGTCCGGCGACGAGGTGCTCGCCCGGATCGAGGAGCGGGCCCTCGACTGCCGGGTCGTGATGGTGACGGCGGTCGACCCGACGGTCGACGTCGTCGACCTGCCGTTCGACGAGTACGTCGTCAAGCCGGTCGGTCGGCCGGAGCTGGTCGCCGTCGTCGAGGAGATGCGGCGTCGGGCAACCTACGACGACGCGCTCAGGCGGTTCCTCGCGCTCGCCTCGAAGAAGGCGACGCTCGAGGCCAACCACGGCGAGGCGGAACTCGCCGACAGCGAGGCCTACCGTCGCGTCGAGGAGCGCCTCGCGGCGGAGCGCGAGTCGATCGGGATCGAGACGGAGCGACTGGAGGGGATCGTCAGGGGCGAGACGCCGGACATCGTCGAGAGCGGCGGGACGGACGCGGTTCCGAAGTGAGCGACGACCGGGGTGCCGTCCGCGTCGACACCGGCGACGGGACCGCCCGAGCGTCGCCGACTCCGGTACGCTTACGGCGTCCGCTCCGTAGCGGACTGGTAATGGAGGGGACCCTGTGGTACGTGCTCACCGGGACGCGCGGGGGGCGAAACCGGATCAGGATCCTCCAGGCGATCGACGAGCGGCCCCGCAACGCCCACCAGCTGGCGGACGACCTCGATCTGGACTACAAGACCGTCAGGCACCACCTCGACGTGTTGCTGGACAACGACATCGTCGACAAGAGCGGCGACGACTACGGGGCCGTCTACCTGCCGACCGACCGGGTTCGGGCCAACTGGGAGACAGTCGAGCGGATCTTCGAACGGGTCGAGTGAGTATGGTCGAAATTAGGAACACGTATATTCGGCGGCGCGGACAAGGGAGGAACGGATGAGTCTCTGGCTGGACGCCGCGAGCGCGGCCGCGACCCTGAACGTCGTCCTGCTGGTCGCGCTCGTCGGCATCTGGGCCCGTAACTATCTGGAGTTCCGGTCGAAGCATCCGCTGGGGCTGCTCGTCTTCGGCCTCCTGTTGCTCGCCGAGAACTGCCTGTCGGTCTACTACTACGTGATCGACCCGCAGGTGGCGACGCTGTTGCGCTCGGCCGCCCCCGTCGCCGGCCGCGCCATGACGTTCGTCCAGATCCTCGAACTCGCCGCTATCCTCTTTCTCGCCTGGGTCACCTGGGACTGACGCCCTCTGGACCGCCGGCCGCCGCCTCCCCAGACAGCGATTCGACACGGACTCCGAACGAAATTGGGTGAGTCCGGGGCCCGGCTACGGTGTCACGTCGGACAACCTTCACGTCGCTCGTTTCCTGCGACCCTAGCGATGACACGCAAGACGCGACGCGACCTGCTCGCAGCGCTCGGCGCATCGGCCGCGGTCGGTCTCGCAGGCTGTGGCTCCGACGGGGGATCCACCGACACCGAAGCCGACGACGGCGCCGACGAGACGGACGCGATGGACGGCGGGATGGACACCGAGACGGACGCGATGGACGGCGGGATGGACACCGACACGGAGACCGCCACCGACTCGGGGATGGGAGGCACCGCGAACGTCCGCGTGGCCCACTTCTCGCCGGACGCGCCGAACGTCGACGTGTACGTGAACGACAGCGAGACCCTCTCGGACGTGCCGTTCTGCGCGATCAGCGACTACATGGAACTGCCAGCGGGCACGCACACGGTCACGATCACCGCCGCAGGCGACGCCGATACGGTCGCCTTCGAGGGCGAGGTGACCGTCGCGGCCGACACCGACTACACGGTCGCCGCGGTCGGCGAGCTGTCCAGCGAGGACAGCGAGTTCCGGCCGCTGATCCTCGAAGACGACAACAGCGAGGTCGGCTCGGACACGGCGCGGGTCCGCCTCGTCCACGCGTCACCCGACGCGCCCGCGGTCGACGTGACCGCCGGCGACGGCGAGACCGTCCTGTTCGACGGCGTGCCCTTCGGCGAGTCCGGCTACGTCGAGGTGCCCGCCGGGACCTACACGCTCGGGGTCCGCGGCGACACCGACTCCAACGACGGCGACGTGGTCGCGGAGTACACCGTCGAACTCACCGGCGGCACCGTCTACACCGGCTTCGCCGGCGGCTACCTCACGCCCGGCGACGAGGACGCCGAGGCGCCGTTCGACCTGACGTTCGCCGTCGACTCGGGCGCCGGCGGCGGTGGCCTGGTCGAGACCGGCTCGGTCCGGGTCGCCCACATGTCCCCGGACGCGCCGAACGTCGACGTGTACGTCGACGACAGCGAGACCCTCTCGGACGTGCCCTTCGGCGCCGTCAGCGATTATCTCTCGGTACCCACGGGTGAGCGGACTGTCACCATCACCGCCGCGGGCGACGCGGACACGGTGGCCTTCGAAGGCCCCGTCACGGTCGGTACGGGCGACTACACCATCGTCGCCGCCGGTGAACTGACGGGCGAAGACACCGAGTTCCAGCCGCTCGTCCTCGAAGACGACAACAGCGACCCCGGCGGGAACACGGCGCGACTGCGCGTCGTCCACGGGTCGCCCGACGCGCCCGCGGTCGACGTGACGGCCGCCGGCGGCGACGCGGTGCTGTTCGACGGCGTCGCCTTCGGCGAGTCCGGCTACACCGCCGTCGAGGCCAACGACTACACCGTCCAGATCCGCGGCGACACCGAGAGCAACGACGGCGACGTCGTCGCCGACTACGACGTGTCCCTCGACGGCGGGACCGTCTACACCGCCTTCGCCCAGGGCTACCTCACGCCCGACGACGAGCCCGCCGACGAGAGTTTCGATCTCAACGTCGTCGAGGACGCGAGTTACTGACCGGCTCGCGTCGCCGGTTCCGCCGCGATGAAACCAGCCGTCGCTCGGTGAGCGCTTCGGCCTATAGTAGAATTTGAAAGCGTTTGCACGGTCGACCGCACGACAGCGTGCGGTCATCCGAGCGATGGCTTTCAAATTCTACTATAACGCTCCCGCGGGCGCAGTTCCGATGGGCCGGATTCGCTTCGCTCACCGGCCCATCGACGTCACGCTCGCTGCGGGATGCACCTACACTGTCGTCCACAGCGTACGAACTATCGCGAGAACTGCGGCTCGTCGGTTTGCTTCGGTCGGAAGTTTGCGTGGGTGCAGTCCCTGAGGGATGCACCTGCACTGTCGTCCGCCGTGGGCGGACTGGTAGTGCGTGGGACCGGATTTGAACCGGCGGACCCCTACGGGACAGCGCCCTCAACGCTGCGCCGTTGGCCTGGCTTGGCTACCCACGCACTCGTCTGCTCTTGCGGTTTTCCGCATTCGTTCATTCCCGAGGGGCATTAAAATCACTGTCGGTTTCGCCGCTCAGTGGGGGTCGACCGCACGGGCCGCTGGGATCCGGCCGACCGGGCTCGACCGGGGGCGGTCCGGCGCGACGCTTCGGGCGGTCTGTCAGGTCATCCCGACGAGGGAAAACGGGCCATTCAAATAGGGGGGCTCCACTACCCCCCAGCATGGCCAAGTACTCGACCGGTGGCGCCGGCTCCAGCGCCAGCGACAGTTGCGAACTCTGCGGCGCGGAGAACGTGGATCTGCAGACCGCGAGCGTTGCGGGGGCGACGCTCAGCGTCTGCTCGGAGTGCGCCCAGCACGACGAGACGCCGAGCCGGGGGTCCGACGACGGCGACGATGGCAGCGACCGGAAGCGACAGGCGGCACAGAACGCGGCGCGCATGCAGGACGCCGCGCAGGCCGACGCCTCTCACTGGGAGGACGGCGCCGACTACGACGACGACCAGCTCCCGTACCTCGTCGGCGACTACGGGGAGGTCCTCGTCGAAGCCCGCCAGGACGCCGGGCTACAGACGGCCGAGCTCGCCGAGGCCGTCGGCGCCGACGAGTCGGACGTGCTGGCCGTCGAACAGGGCCGAGCGACCCAGGCGAACGTCGGCGGCTCGCTCATCGGCGCTCTGGAAGCGGAGCTGGACGTTCGGCTGGTCGACGGGGAGTAAGGTCGCTCCACACCACCGGTCCCTTCGGGGCACTACGTCGGTCGGTCGGAGCGGGGCTCCGCCGGCCGCGCAATTTTTGCCGCCGCTGTTCCAATAGCGTCCCATGGAACTATCGGCGACGCAGACGGCGATCCGCGAGGCGGTTCGGGAGTTCGCCGAGTCGGAGATCCGGCCGGTCGCGGCCGAGGCGGACCGCGAGAGCGAGTTCCCCGAGGACGTGTGGGACGGGCTGGCCGACCTGGACCTGACGGGGTTGACCGTGCCCGAGGCGTACGACGGGTTCGACGCCGACCGGCTGACCTACGCGGTCGTCAACGAAGCGGTCGCCTACGGGTCGCTGGCCGTCGCGACGGCGCTGTCGGTCCACTGCCTCGCCACCTCTTGCATCGCGGAGTTCGGCGACGAGTCGGTCCGCGAGGAGTGGCTGCCGGAGATGGTCGACGGCCGCCCCGTCGGCGCGTTCGCGCTCTCGGAACCGGAGGCCGGCTCGAACCCCGCCGAGATGTCGACGGTCGCCCGGGCGGTCGACGGCGGCGACGCGTACGTCCTCGACGGCGAGAAACAGTGGATCACCAACGGCGAGCGCGCCGGCGTCTACGTCGTCTTCGCCAAGACCGACGCCGAGGACCCCGAGTCGGTGACGCAGTTCCTCGTCCCGACCGAGGCCGACGGGCTGGCGGTCGGTCCGAAGGAGGACAAACTCGGCCTACGAGCGAGCGACACGACGGGCCTGGTCTTCGACGGCGTCGAGGTCCCGGCGCGCTACCGGCTGACCGAGCCCGGTCGCGGGCTGGCGGCGGCGTTCTCGATCCTGACCGGCGGGCGGATCGGCATCGCGGCCCAGTCGGTCGGGCTGGCCCAAGCCGCCCTGGACGAGGCGGTCGCGTACGCCGGCGAGCGCGAGCAGTTCGACCGGCCGATCGCCGACATCCAGTCGATCCGCCACAAGCTGGCGGACATGGAGACGGACGTACGGGCCGCGCGGGCGCTGACGCACGAGGCCGCGGCCGCCCAGGACCGCGGGGAGCGCGCCCGCACGGCCGCGAGCGTCGCGAAGTACTTCGCGAGCGAGGCGGCGGTGGACGTGACGAACGAGGCCGTCCAGATCCACGGCGGCTACGGCTACACGTCGGAGTTCCCGGTCGAGCGGCTCTACCGCGACGCGAAGGTGACGACTATCTACGAGGGGACCAGCCAGATCCAGCAGAACATCGTGGCCCGGGACCTGCTTGGGGGGTAGCCGCCGCCGTCCGTATCCCGCCCGTCGGAGGTACCGCGACGGCCGGTCCCCGGTCGACACGCATTTGCTGGCTCGATCCCTACCGTGGATCGTGACGGAGTACGACGCCATCGTCTACGACCTGGACGGGACGCTGGTCCGCCTCGACGTGGACTGGGGGGCGGTCGCCGAGCGGTGCGCGGCGATCCTGCGAGCGCGCGGCCACGACGTGTCGGACGCGGACATCTGGGAGATGCGCGAACTCGCGGCGGCCGACGGCCTGCTCGACCGCGTCGACGACGCCATCTCGGAGTTCGAGCGCGACGGCGCCCGGAGCGCCCGGCGGCTCGCCCTCGCCGACGAGCTACCCCACTCGGTCCCGGTGGGCGTCTGTTCGCTCAACTGCGCGGCGGCCTGTCGGATCGCGTTGGAACTCCACGGCATCGACCGGCATATCGACGCGGTCGTCGGCCGCGACTCCCACGAGACGGTCAAGCCCGACCCCGAACCGCTGGCCCACGCCGTGGACCTGCTGGGGGCCGAGCCCGACGCGGCGCTGTTCGTCGGTGACTCGGACTCGGACAGGGAAGCCGCCCGCGCCGCCGGGCTCGACTTCCAGTGGGTCGAGGACCGCGTCTGAGTCGTTCTCACCCGTTGGCCCGGCGCTCGTAGAGATAGACGGACAGGGCAGTGACGATCCAGACGACGGCGCCCACGCGGACGGCGAACAGCGCGCGTTCGGTCCACGTCGTCAGCTCGACGGCGAGCGAGAGCATCGCCACCAGCGGCGCTCCCGCGACGATCGTGGCGACGAAGGTGAGCTGCATGACCCGTCCGTAGTCGACGCCGTCCGGGTCCGTTCGCTCGACGCGCGCCGGCATGTACGAGCCTTTCGGCGACGCCGTCTTGAGTCCCCTGTTTTCGCCCGGGGTCGGCTCCCGGCCTTCGACCCGGCGCCTCAGCCGCCGAGCCCGTCGAGGAACCGACCGACCGCGCGGCCGAACGCTTCCGGTCGTTCGACCATCGCGAGGTGGGCGGCGTCGGGAATTTCGACGTACTCGCAGTCCGGCAGTTCCTCGGCGAGGAACTCGTGGTACGAGGGTGGGGTCAACGAGTCGCGCTCGCCGACGACGGCCAGCGCGGGGGCGTCGACCTCGCCGAGGCGCTCGCGAACGTCGAAGGCGTGGCAGGTCAGGAAGTCCCGGCGGGTGACCGCCCGGCCGGTGGCCCGCATCTGGGACCTCGACCGGTCGAGCGTCCGCTCGTCGGCGTCGTGGAACAGTCGGTTCTCCCCGTGGAGGAAGTCGACGGCGCGGTCGAAGTCCCCGGCGAGCCACTCCCGCAGGCCCCCGTCGACTGCGAGTTTCGCGCCGGTACCGGCCAGCACGAGCGCTCCGGGGTCGAACTCCGTGTCGAGCGCGACGCGGAGGGCGACGGCACCGCCCAGGGAGTTGCCGACCAGCGCGTCCGCGCCGGTCTCCTCGGCGACGGCGATCACGTCTCGTGCGTACGCGTCGAGGGTCTCGGGGCCGGGGTCGGTGGCCACGTCCGCCGAGTCGCCGTGGCCGCTCAGATCGAGGGCGGCGGCGGGGCGAGCGGGGCCGTCGGGTCCGTACTGGGCGGCCCACAGACGATGGGTCGCACCGCTACCGTGGACGTACAGTACCGCCGCGCCGGCCTCCGAACTCGGATCGCCGGCGGTCCGATAGGCCGTCTCCCGGCCGTGGTGGCGAACCGTCTCCATACCGACCGTTGGGCCGCCCTCACCAAAGCCCCGGTGGCCGCCTGACGGTCGTGCGCCGGGCCGACCTCCTAGAGCGCTGTCAGTGTGAACCGCAATTCCACCGATCGGGGGGAAACCCACCCCGTATGGGGGTAATTCACCGATAGATTTATATACTTATCGCGCTAACTATGAGTTAGTATGACCGGAACCCAACAGCTGGCCGACGACGTCGGCCTGCGGCGCTACGAGTACGACGACGAGGAGACGGTGCTGGCGGCGGACTTCGGTCCGGGCCGGGACGCGTCGGTCGACGTGCTCGACGACGCGGTCATCGTCGTCGTCGACGGCGAGCAGTACGACCTGGAGCTTTCGGATGACGCGCGAGCGTTTATCCGCAACGGCGTCCTCACCATCGAGGTGGACGCATGAGACTCACTGTCAAACCCCTCAAGCAGAAGGACGCGGGGCGCGGACTCGCCGCGATCGACCGTGCGGCGATGTCGGAGCTCGACCTGGAGAACGGCGACTACATCGTCATCGAGGGCGGCGAGAGTACCCGCGCGGTCGCGCGGGTCTGGCCGGGCTACCCCGAGGACGAGGGCCGCGGCGTCATCCGCATCGACGGGCGGCTCCGCCAGGAGGCCGACGTGGGCATCGACGACAACGTCGACGTCGAGAAGGCCGACGTGAAGCCGGCGACCAGCGTCAGCGTCGCCCTCCCGCAGAACCTCCGGGTTCGCGGCAACGTCGGCCCGATGATCCGCAACAACCTCAGCGGCCAGGCCATCACCGAGGGCCAGACCGTGCCCGTCAGCTTCGGGCTCGGCCCGCTCTCGTCGATGAGCGGCCAGAAGATCCCGCTGAAGATCGCCGGCACCGAACCCACCGGGACCGTCGTCGTGACGGACTCCACGGAGGTCGACGTGGCCGAGAAGCCCGCCGAGCAGATCACCGGCGAAACCCCCGGCGCGCCCGAAGGCGGCGCGCCCGACATCACCTACGAGGACATCGGGGGCCTGGACGACGAGCTCGAACAGGTCCGCGAGATGATCGAGTTGCCGATGCGCCACCCCGAGCTGTTCGAGACGCTCGGCATCGAGCCGCCGAAGGGCGTGCTCCTGCACGGCCCGCCCGGCACCGGGAAGACGCTCATGGCGAAGGCCGTCGCCAACGAGATCGACGCGTACTTCACCGACATCTCCGGCCCGGAGATCATGTCGAAGTACTACGGGGAGTCCGAAGAGCAGCTCCGCGAGATCTTCGACGAGGCCGAGGAGAACTCCCCCGCCATCGTCTTCATCGACGAGATCGACTCCATCGCGCCCAAGCGGGGCGAGACCCAGGGCGACGTGGAGCGCCGCGTCGTCGCGCAACTGCTCTCGCTGATGGACGGCCTCGAATCGCGCGGGCAGGTCATCGTCATCGGCGCCACGAACCGCGTCGACGCGGTCGACCCGGCGCTGCGCAGGGGCGGTCGCTTCGACCGCGAGATCGAGATCGGCGTCCCGGACAAGAACGGTCGCAAGGAGATCCTGCAGGTCCACACCCGCGGGATGCCCCTCGTCGACGGCATCGACCTGGAGCAGTACGCCGAGAGCACGCACGGCTTCGTCGGCGCGGATCTGGAGTCGCTCGCCAAGGAGTCGGCGATGAACGCGCTGCGGCGCATCCGCCCCGAACTCGACCTCGAATCGGACGAGATCGACGCCGAGGTGCTCGAACACCTGGAAGTCACGGAAGACGACTTCAAGCAGGCGCTGAAGGGGATCGAACCCTCGGCCCTGCGCGAGGTGTTCGTCGAGGTGCCCGACGTGACCTGGGACCAGGTCGGCGGGCTCGAAGACACCAAAGAGCGCTTGCGTGAGACGATCCAGTGGCCGCTGGACTACCCCGAGGTGTTCGAGGCCATGGACATGCAGGCCGCCAAGGGCGTGCTGATGTACGGTCCGCCCGGCACGGGGAAGACCTTGCTCGCCAAGGCCATCGCCAACGAGGCCCAGTCGAACTTCATCTCGATCAAGGGCCCCGAACTGCTGAACAAGTTCGTCGGCGAATCGGAGAAGGGCGTCCGCGAGGTCTTCGAGAAGGCTCGCTCGAACGCACCGACCGTCGTCTTCTTCGACGAGATCGACTCTATCGCCGGCGAACGCGGCGGCAACACCACCGATTCGGGCGTCGGCGAACGGGTCGTCTCCCAGCTGCTGACCGAGCTGGACGGGCTGGAGGAGCTGGAGGACGTGGTCGTCATCGCGACGACGAACCGTCCGGACCTCATCGACAGCGCGCTGCTGCGACCGGGTCGCCTCGACAGGCACGTCCACGTGCCCGTCCCGGACGAGGAGGCCCGCCGGAAGATCTTCGAGGTCCACACCCGCGACAAGCCGCTCGCCGAGGGCGTCGACCTGGACGACCTGGCGGCCCGCACGGACGGCTACGTCGGCGCCGACATCGAGGCGGTCACCCGCGAGGCGTCGATGGCCGCGACCCGCGAGTTCCTCGCGAGCGTCGACCCCGAGGACATCGGTGACTCCGTCGGCAACGTGAAGGTCACGATGGAGCACTTCGAGCACGCGCTCGGCGAGGTCGGCCCCAGCGTCGACGCGGACACTCGCGAGCAGTACGAGGAGATCGAAGAGCGCTTCGACACCGCCGAGGCCGAGACCGGCACCGACGAACTCGGACGCACCTTCCAGTGAAACCGCGGACGAACTGACCGCTCGCGTTCGCGGCGGCATTTTTTCGCGCACTCGCCGGCAGCGAGCGACGGCACCGTGCGCTATGCGTATTAATATGTGTTAATATACTCTAAATACTTAATACTATATTAGTCCGCGCCGTGGTCCCTAACGTGCCCCACCATCAGGACATCGCCGACGACGCGGCGTCGAGGTCGACCTACGAGTGTCTCGTCTGCGGGAAGATCGTGAAAGCCGAGACCCATCCGGGCGACTGCCCGGACTGCGACGGCGAGTTCCAGAACCGCGCGATGTCGCTGGAGTGAGCGGTCCCCCCATGTCTTCCGACACAACCGACCAGCCGACAGTCGACAGTATCGAGGCGCCCGAAGACGAACCGGAGTCGGCGCTGGCGACGGCCCGCCGCCAGCTACGGAGAGCGGCCTCGCTGGTCGACGTGGACCCGAACGTCGTCACGCGCTTTCTCCACCCGGACGCGGTCCACGAGGTGACCGTCCCGATCGAGCGCGACGACGGGAGCGTCGAGGTGTTCCGCGGCTACCGCGCCCAGCACGACAGCGTCCGCGGGCCGTACAAGGGCGGGATACGGTTCCACCCGGAGGTCTCCCGCGAGGAGTCGATCGGCCTCGCCATGTGGATGACCTGGAAGTGCGCGGTGATGGACATCCCTTTCGGCGGTGCGAAAGGCGGCGTCGTCGTCGACCCCAAGGACCTGAGCGACGACGAACGCGAGCGGCTCACCCGCCGATTCACCGACGAGATCCGCGACGTCATCGGGCCGACGGCGGACATCCCCGCGCCGGACATGGGGACCGACGCCGAGACCATGTCGTGGATGATGGACGCCTACAGCATGCAGGAGGCCGAGACCATCCCGGGCGTCGTCACCGGGAAGCCGCCGGTCATCGGCGGGAGCGAGGGCCGCGCGGAAGCGCCCGGGCGGAGCGTCGCCATCGTGACCCGCGAGGTCGCCGAGTACTACGACACGCCGCTCTCGGAGGCGACCGTCGCCGTTCAGGGGTTCGGGAGCGTCGGCGCGAACGCCGCGCGTCTGCTCGACGACTGGGGCGCGACCGTCGTCGCCGTCAGCGACGTGACCGGCGCCGCCTACGACCCCGACGGCCTCGACACCCGCTCGATCCCCTCTCACGAGGAGCAGCCGGAGGCGGTCGCGGCCCACGCCGACCGCACCGTCACGAACGACGAACTGCTGGGGCTCGACGTGGACGTGCTCGTCCCCGCGGCGGTCGGCAACGCGATCACCGAGGCCAACGTCTCCGAGGTCCGCGCCGACGTCGTCGTCGAGGGCGCGAACGGCCCGGTGTCGTTCGCCGCGGACGAGGTCCTCGCCGACCGGGGCGTCCCGGTGATCCCGGACATCCTCGCGAACGCCGGCGGCGTCACGGTCAGCTACTTCGAGTGGCTGCAGGACATCAACCGCCGCTCGTGGTCCGCCGAGCGCGTCAACGAGGAACTGGAGACCGAGATGCTCGCCGCGTTCGAGGCCGTCGCCGAGGAGTTCGAGTCGAGCGACGGCACCTGGCGCGACGCCGCCTACGCGGTCGCGCTCTCGCGGATCGCCGAGGCCCACGAGGCCCGCGGGCTCTGGCCCTGACCGCCTGCGGTCGCCGGCGCCGGCGGTCGGCGTTCCCGCGGTCGCGGGTCGCGGCGCCGGCGGCCGCGAAGCGCAACTGCATTGACGCTCCGGTCCCGAGCCTCGACCGATGAACGTCAGCGAGCACGTCCCTGCGGTCTCGGGTGTCCTCTCGGTCGTCGCGCTCGCGCTCGTGTTCGCGGCGGCGCTGCAGGCCATCCCCCAGAGCCTCCTGCCGCGAGCGCCCGACGCCGTGTTGGCGGCCATCCCGCACGTCAACGCCGTCGTGAGCGCGACGGCGATCGGGACCATCGTCGTCGGCGTCCGGGCGATCCGCCGCGGCGACGTGGCGCGCCACCGCGCGGCGATGCTGTCGACGACCGGCCTGTTCGCCCTCTTCCTCGTCGCGTACCTCTACCGCGTCGCCCTGCTGGGACCGAGCGACTTCTCCGGACCGCCGCTGGTCGAAGGCGTGATCTATCCGGGGATCCTCGCCGTCCACATCGTCCTCGCCGTCGTCTGCGTCCCGCTGGTCATCTACGTCCTCCTGCTGGCGCTCACGCGTTCGGTCCCGGAGCTACGGGAGACGCGCCACCCGACCGTCGGCCGCGTCGCGGCGGCGCTGTGGCTGATCTCCTTTACCCTGGGCATCGTCGTCTACCTCATGCTGTACGTGCTGTTCTGAGTCACTCGGCGGTCGACTCGGGACCGACTCGAACCGGTCCCGCCAGGGCGTCGGGCCCCTCCTCGAGCACGGCCAGGATCCACTCGACGGCCCGGTCGCGCGACGACGACGAAAAACACTCGTGGCCGCCGTCGTAGAGGACCGTCCGCTCGGCTGGGGCGTGTTCGCCGATGGCGTCGACGCCGACCACGCTATCGCGGAGCGAGCAGAAGACCACGCTGTCCGCTCGGAACGGGGGCAGTCGCGACTGCGCGTCGGCGACCGTCCGCAGGAACGCCGGGGCGATCCGGTCGGGCCCCTCCCGGCGCTGGCGTTCCGTCGCGAGGTCGCCGAGGGCACCCTCCTCGAAGGGGACCGGGACGACCGGGCGGTCGGTGGGCAGCGCGGCGACGAGGCGCCCGAGGAGCCCCGCGTCGGCCATCCCCCACCAGGGGCTCAGATAGGTCCGCGGCGCCGGCGAGTCGAGGTGTGCGGCGACCAGGCCGCCGGTGCTGTGCGAGAGTATCCGGTCGGGCTCGGTCGCGTCGTGGTGTCGCCGGGTCGGGCGGACGTACTCGGCGTCGAAGTCGCTGCCGTGGTCGGGGATCTGCCCCACGTCGACGGTGTAGCCGGCGTCGACCAGTTCGTCGACCAGCCAGCGCACGTTCTCGTGGTGCGTGCGGTTTCCCCACCCGAGGACGAACAGGACGCGCTCGTCGCCGTCGCCGAACTCCGTGAACTGCATGGACGGGGACTGCGCAAGGGGGCCACAAAAAGGCGCCCCCGGTCGGGTGGGCGCTTCGCCGGACTCAGTCGTCGGTCGCTTCGTCGGCCCCCGCACCGTCGTCGCGCTCGGGGACGTATTCGAGTTCGCCGCGCTCGACGAGGTCCGCGAAGGCGTTGTCCTCCGCGTCCAGCGGGAACTCGACGCGGCCGCGCTTGCGGGCGGACTCGTAGGCGCCGAAGATGATCTCGGCGGTCTTCAGCCCGTTCTTCGCGCCGAGTTCGGACTCCCGACCCTCCGCCAGCGCGTCGACGACCTCGCCCGCCGCGCGGTCGATGTACTCGCTGCCGTACTGTCGACCCTCGGCGTTGGCGCCGTGGAGGTCCTCGCCGTCCACGTCGACGGCCTGCCACGACCCGTCGCCGGCGCGGCGGATCTCCAGCATGTTGCCCGTCTCGCTGTCGATGCGGATCTCGCCCTCGGTCCCGCGGATCACGTGGGCGGCGTCGGCGAAGTCGCTGCCCTTCCCGCCCGAGATGACGCCCTGGACGCCGGTCTCGTACTCCCAGAGCGCCCACGCCTGATTCTCCTGGTGCATCCCGAAGCGCACGTCTTCCTCGCGGTAGTCGATCTGGGCGATGACCCACTCGGGCTCGGCCTCGCCGGCGAACATGCCGGTCAGGTCGATCGTGTGGGCGCCGGTGTCGTACAGGTCGCTCCACGTGGTCTCGATCCGGCGGAGCTCGCCGATCTCCCCGCCGTCGACCAGCCGTTTCGCCTCCCTGAACGGCTTCCCGAACCGTCGCTGACGGTTGAAGGTCAGCTGCACGTCGCGACGCCAGCAGGCCTGTGCCATCCGCCGGGCCGACCCCCAGGTGTGTGCCATCGGCTTCTCGGCGTGGATCGCCGAGACGACGCCGCTACGGGCGCAGTCGACGACCACGTCCTCGTGGATCGCCGGCGGGACCGCGACGGTCACGACGTCGGGCTCGACGGCGTCGAGCATCGCCTCGTAGTCCTCGAAGACGTTCTCGTCGGGCAGGTCGAACGTCCGGCCGAACGCCTCGGCGTTCTCCGGGACGATGTCCGCGCAGGCGACGACCTCGCAGCGGTCGTCGTTTTCGAACGACTCGGCGTGGCGGTAGCCCATCGCGAACCCCTCGACGGTCGGGTTCTCCGGGTCTGGCCCCGTTCCGACGACGGCGACGGTGTACGTCATGCTATCACCCAGCGAGAACGGGCAAAAACCACTTTCGGTCGCTCTCCTTCCCGGAAATCGACGTGTAGTCCGGTAGCGATCGATTCGCGAGTACGCGCTCGATCCGGCGTTCGCTCCCGTCGACCGTTCGGTTCTACCAAACGGCTTGGAAAAGATATATGACTCACTTCTCACCAATATACAAACAGTCGAGCTATCGACATGCCAATGATAACTGTCGACGGGTCAGAACTTGAGTACGAGCGACAGGCGAAGAACAGATCGGAGAGCGTCTTCGAGGCGCAACTGGTCGTCGAGTCGCGGACGGGCGAGCGGTCGGTGCGGTCGTTCGAGATCGACGTGTCCGCGCGCGACGACCTGACGGCCGAGCGGATGGAGACCGCGCTCGGCGAGTGGAAGCAGTCTCACCCCACGCTGACGATCGACCAGGTGGTCGTCGAGGAGACGAAACGGTGCGGGTTCGGCCGTCGCGTCGGCGAGGCCGACGCGGAGGGCGCCGCCGACGCGACGGCCGCGAGCGACGACGGCGGGCGGACACAACCGCTGTACCGCGGCGGTGCGCAGTCGGTTCCGCGCTCGCCCGTCGGGTTCGGCGACGTGTCCGTCGAGCGCGGCGAGGAGGTCACCTTCCACGTGGCCGGTCCCGACTCCTCGGTCTACGGTACCAGCAGCGGGACCGTCACCGGCGTCAAGACCGGTACGGAGGACTACAACGTCCTCATCATCGAGACCGACTCGGGGACCAAGCGCGTCCGCGAGGACTGGGTCGTCGACGAGAGCGACGACGAAGCGGACGAATCCGGGTCCACCGACGAGGCCGACGCAGACGGCGACGAGTCCTAAACGGCGAGCGGTCGCGGTTTTTCCGGCGGTTCTCACGGTAGCGTAGCAGCCGCGAGTGCGCCGGGAGCGCGAGCGCTCCGCCCTCTCGTCGGCGCCGCTCGCGAAGGCCAACGAGGAAACCCGCCCGCGAGAAAGACGGTCTCTAGTAGCTACGTTCCTTCGGCTCGTACTCTTTCTCGCCTTCGAGGAGGACGGGTTTGTAGTACAGCCGGGGGTTGCCGTCCGACCAGGCGAGCATGGTGTGTTTGAGCCACTCGTCGTCCCGGCGCTCCTGGTACTGCTCGCGCCAGTGGGCGCCGCGGAACTCCTCGCGAGCGAGGGCGCCGACCGTGATGGCCTCCGCGATGTCGATGATGTTGCGGGTCTCCATCGTGTGCATCAGGTCGGTGTTGTACGTGCGCGAGGGGTCCGAGGCGGCGACGTGGCGGTAACGCTCTCGGGCCTCGCGGATGTCCCCGAGAGCGTCCTTGAGGTTCTCCTCGCGGCGGAAGACGTTGACGTTGGCCGTCATCGTCTGCTGGATGTCGTCGCGGACCTGCGCGTGGTTGACGCCCTCGTCTTCGAGGAGGTGGTCGACCCGTTCCTGCTGGCGCTGGACCTCGCTCTCGACGACGGTCCCAGCGTCGACCGCGGCGCCGTCGGCGGCGACGGACTCGCTGCCGGCGTCGACCGCTCCGACATCGACGCCGTCGGGGATCTCACCGGCTTCGCTCTCGGCGCTGGGTCCGGTCTGGATCTCCGCCTCCTTCATGTCGCCGCCGGCGGCGTGCTTGCCGGCGCGGGCGCCGAACACGAGCAGTTCGGGCAGCGCGTTGCCGCCGAGGCGGTTGCCGCCGTGCAGCGAGACGCAGGCCACCTCGCCGGCCGCGTAGAGGCCGTCGATGCAGGTGTGGCCGTTCTCGTCGACCTCGACGCCGCCCATCTGGTAGTGCTGGCCGGGCTTGACCGGCATCGGCTCGTCGAGGCCGTCGACCCCCTCGAAGTCCTCCGCGAGGTGGAGGATGTTCTCCAGGCGGTCGAGGATGCGCTCCTCGCCGAGGTGGCGCATGTCGAGGTGGACGTACTCGTCCTCGATGCCGCGACCCTCGTTGACCTCGGTGAGTTCCGCCCGCGAGACCACGTCGCGGGAGGCGAGTTCGCCGTCGTTGTTCGCGTAGCCGTACTCGAACATCAGGCGCTCCTCGTTGTCGTTGTAGAGGATGCCGCCCTCGCCGCGGACGCCCTCGGAGATGAGGACGCCGGTCGACGGGAGCGTCGTGGGGTGGAACTGGACGAACTCCATGTCCTCCAGCGGGACGCCGGCGCGGTAGGCCATCGCGTAGCCGTCGCCGGTGTTGGCGACCGCGTTGGTGGTGTGGTCGAACACCTGGCCGGGACCGCCCGTCGCGAGGATGACGCCGTTGGTGGCGCGGTACCCCTGGATCTCGCCGCTGGCGATGTCGTAGGCGACGACGCCGTGACACTCCCGGTCCTCGACGTCGTCGTGGTCGGTCACCGCGAGGTCCAGCACCTGCTGTTCCTCGTAGACGGTGATGCCGCGCTTGACGACCTGCTCGTACATCGTGTGGAGCAGGTGGTGGCCGGTCTCGGCGCCGGCGTAGGTCGTTCGGGGGTGGCTGAGGCCGCCGAACGGCCGCTGGGAGACGGTGCCGTCCTCCTCGCGGGAGAAGGGCATCCCCCAGTGTTCGAGTTGGATGACCTCGTCCGGCGCGTCCTGGGCGAAGGTCTCGACCGCGGGGGCGTCCCCGAGGTAGTCCGAGCCCTTCATCGTGTCGTAGGCGTGCAGTTCCCAGGAGTCCTCGGGGTGGAGGGCGGCGTTGATGCCGCCCTCGGCCGCCCCGGTGTGGCTCCGGACGGGGTGGAGCTTCGTGACCATCGCCACGTCCGCTCCCGCTTCGTGTGCCGCGATCGCCGCGCGCAGGCCTGCGCCGCCCGCGCCGACGACGAGTACGTCGTGTTCGTGCATTGTTACCAGAATTTGAGGTTCGACTTCACCGCTTCGCGTTTCAGTTCCTGAATGTGCTCGGTCAGCGGGATGTCCTTCGGACAGACCTCCGTGCAGGAGAACTGGGTCTGACAGCGCCAGACGCCGTGTTCCTGCTCGATGATCTCCAGGCGGTCCTCCTTCTGGATCTCGCCCTCGCGCTCGTCCATCGCGAACCGGTAGGCCTTGTTGATGGCCGCCGGGCCGAGGTACTCGTTGTCGCCCGCGGCGATGTTACACGAGGACATGCAGGCGCCACACCAGATACACCGCGTCGACATCTTCACTTTCTCGCGGTTTTCGGGGGTCTGGCGCTGTTCCTCGCGTTCGCCCTCGGGTAGCTCGTCGGGCTGGAAGTACGGCTCGACGGCCTCCATCTGCTCGTAGAAGTGCTCCATGTCCACGACCAGGTCCTTCACCACGTCCTGGTGGGGGAGCGGTTCGATGCGGACCGGCCCTTCGAGGTCGGCCATCTGGGTCTTGCAGCCGAGTCGCTGCTGGCCGTTGACGAACAGCGCGTCGGAGCCACAGACCGCCTGCCGGCAGGAGTGGCGGAAGGTCAGCGACGAGTCGTAGTGGTCCCGGGCGTAGATCAGCGCGTCGAGGACGGTCATCCCCTTGAAGAAGGGGACCGAGAAGTCGTCGAAGCGCGGTTCGGACTTGCCCTCGACCTCGGGGTCGTAGCGGAACACCTTGATCCGGACGGTGTCGTCGGCGTCGCGGACCTCCTCGCGGGCCTGCTCCTCGCGCTCGCGGGCCTCGGCGCGGGCCTTCTTCTCGGAGAGTCGCCGGTCCTGTGGCGACTGTTCGGCCTCCTCGGCCGGTTCGGCCTCGGTCTGCTCCTCTGTCTGCTCTTGTTCGATTTGCGTGCTCATAGTAGGTTGGTCATCGCGAGTGCGACGCGGGTTCCCTGAACGATTAGTGCTATGCTCGCCAGCGCCAAAACGGCCCCGACTGCTTTCTTGCGGGTGCCGCTCAGCCCCTGGTTGACCAGCGCGTTGTAGACGCCGTTGACGCCGTGGAACGTCGCGGTGACAAGGAACAGCCACATCGTCGCGAAGTAGCCGACCTGGCTCATCCGCGCCTGGGTGCCGGCGAAGGTGATCTCCGCGGCGTGGTTGACGAAGTGCAGGAGGAAGAAGTGGAAGGCGAGTACGCCGACCAGGAAGACCGCAGTCAGTCGCTGGAAGAGCCACTTGACGCCGCCGCGCTCGAACGATGAGTAGTGCTGTGCCATGCGTTACACCCCCGCGAGGAACGTCGGCACGCTCGCGACGACGATTGCGGCCGTCACGACGAGCGACGCGTAGAAGCTCTTGTCCTGATTTTCGAGTCCGAACCCGAGGTCGACGAACAGCAGCCGAACCCCGTTGAGGATGTGGAAGACGGCCACCGACAGGAGGCCGACCTCCAGCACCCGGACGATCAGCAGTTCTTCCAGTCCCTGGAGCGTGTTCGTGTACAGCACCTCGCCACCCGTCGCGGTGCTCAACACGGCGATATGCGTAAAGAGGTAGCCGACGAGCACCCAGCCGGTGAACTTGTGGAAGATCCAGGCCCACATGCCCGGCTGGAACTCCCGCCACCGGCCGAAATCCTCGACCGCTCCGCGGTCGTACGTTCCGCTCATACAACGGGCGCAATGGTAGCAGGGGCTATAGTAGTTTCTACACTGCCCCGTCTCGGCCGCCGAACACGTTCACACGCGTCCACAGGTCGTCGGGTTCGGTGGTCGTTCCGGGGATTTTCGCCGCCACTACCGATTGACGTACCACTCGGCTGTCAGGGGTCGCGCTCGCGGGCCGGCGACGCCCGCTCGCGCGCGACGGTCACTCCGCGGCGGTCCCCGGGGTCGGGTCCCGAGGCGAGTTCGGCCCGCCGCTGCGGTCGATTGCCTCCAGCGTGTCACCGTCGAGTTTGACGAGGTGACAGAGCGGATTCCCGGGGTAGACGACGGGATTCTCGAGGATCCCGACGAGCAGGCCGGTAAAGGGCGCCTCGACGTGGGTCCGCTCGGTCTTGAACGGGTTGGCGATGGTGCAGATGGTATCGCCCTCGCGGACGACGCCGCCGCGGGCGGCGTGCATGTCGACCAGCCCGCCGGCGTCGGCGCGGATCCACGTCTTGTCGCCGGACCCCTCGACGACCGTCCGCCAGCCCGGCCAGCGCACCCGTTCGGTGGGGAGCAGTCCGAACTCGGCGAGGACGCTCTCGACGCCGACCAGGGCCCGGTCGATGAACTCCCGCTGGAAGCGGTGTGCCTCGCCCATCTCGACGGTGATCGTGGCGGTACCGCGCTCGCTGGCTTCTCGTCTGAGGGTCCCGTCCGGTCCCTGGCCGTCGATGATGACGTTGGAGGCGAACGCCTTCGCGACGCGGGCGACCGCCGGGTCGGCCATGTCGGCGCGGGCGTGGAGCATGTTCGTCCGACCCCGGGTGGAGGTGTGCAGGTCGAGTCCCACGTCGCAGGGTTCGACGAAGTTGTCGAAGATGCGCCGGGCCATCCGCTTGGCGCTGGTCGAGCCGGCCTTGCCGGGGAACGAGCGGTTGAGGTCGCGGTCGTAGACCGGCAGATAGCGTTCCTGGGCGATGAAGCCGGGGACGTTCAGCACGGGGAGACAGATGAGCGTCCCCCGGAGGTCCGAGAGGTCCCACTCGTGGGCCACCTCGCGGACGACCTCGACGCCGTTGAGCTCGTCGCCGTGGGCGGCGGCGCTGAGGAAGGCGGTCGGCCCCGGCTCCTCGCCGACGACGACCGTCACGGGGATCCTGACGGGGTCACCGAGATAGGTCTCGCTGACGGTGTAGCGCACGTTGGCCCGCTCACCCGGGTCGACCCGCCCGCCGTCGTAGGTGAACGGCTCGGCCTCGTCCATACCGTCCCCAGCGTCCGGGGGTTGAAACGTGTGGCGACCCGGGGGCGCGAGGACGCGCGTCGGCGGTGGTCCTCGACCGCCCGAGGTTTTCAGTTTCACCGTCAGATCGCCGCACTGGCCCGATACGGGACCGTTAGTACTTTCGGCCGGCCCGGTGACGTAGCGATATGACGACTTCTGACTCAGTTTCGGTGGGGGTGTTGAGCCTGCACAACAGCAAAGAGACGAAGGCGATCCTCAACGCCGTCGACGCGCTGGGCCACCGTCCCGAGTGGCTGCGCCGCGAGAACACGACGCTGCGCGTGGAGGACTCCGAGCCGGTGCTCGAACCGGACGTGGACGTGATCGCCAACCGACTCCTCCTGTCGAAGTCGACCGAGCCCTGCGAGGAGATGGGGCTGGCAAACACCTTCGAACAGCTCTGTCCGATGCTCAACGAGCCGGCGAAGACGCTCACGTCGATGCACAAGGTGGCCTCGGCGGTCGCGCTCTCCGAGGCCGACGTGCAGGTCCCCGACGCGCTGCTGGCGCTGTCGTCCGACCGGCTGAACCTCGAACGCGAGCAGTTCGGCGAGGAGGCGGTGTACAAGACGGCGATCGGGACCAACGGCGGCGGCACCTGGAAGGTCGACGCGACCGAGCGGGTCAACGCCCGCGTCGGCAACCGCTACGCGTTCCTCCAGAAGCTGCTGGAGCGGGGCGACGTGCCCACTCGCGACCTCCGCGTCTACGTCGTCGGCGGCGAGGTCGTCGGGTCGATGTTCCGCTACGCGCCCGACAACGAGTGGCGGACCAACGTCGCCCTGGGCGGTCGCGTCGAGGACGCCGCCGGCGAGGTCGACGAGGCGGTCATCGACACCGCCAGACAGGCCGTCGAAGCCGTCGGCCTGGACTACGCCGGCGTCGACCTGATGGAAGGATCCGACGGCTGGTACGTCCTCGAAGTCAACCCGACCGCGGGCTTCAAGGGCCTGTTCGAGGCGACCGGGACCAGCCCCGCGCCCTACATCGCCCAGCGGGCCATCGAGCGTGCCGGCGGCAGCGTCGACCGCGAGCGAGTCGAGGAGCTGTCGGGCTTCCTCGACGACTCCGTGCCGGCCTGCAAACCGCCGTCGGTCTCCTCCGGCGCCGCGGACTCGCTGGTCATCGGCTACACGGAGGAGGTGCTGATCAGCGGGACGAAGGGTTCGGAGTCGGTCGTCGCGAAGTCCGACACCGGCGCGACGCGGACGAGCATCGACACGCGGCTGGCGGCGGACATCGGCGCCGGCCCGATCAAGTCGATCACGAAGGTCCGCTCGGGCTCGAACAAGTCCTCCAAGAGCCGACCGCTCGTCGACGTGGTCGTCGGCGTCGGCGGCACCCGTCACACCGTCACCGCCAGCGTCGAGGACCGCAGCCACATGAACTACCCCGTCATCCTCGGCCGCGACATCCTCGGCGACTACCAGGTCGACGTGTCTCGCCAGGCCGACCGCGAGTCCGACCCCGAGATCGAGTCCGAGGAGTAGCCGGTCGGCTCGCCGTCGCTCTCAGTGTTCGCCGCCGTCCGCTATCCCGTCGGCGAGCGACCGCGCCGCCGCGACGCGCTCGTCGGCCGCCTCGTCGCCCGTCCCCTCGACCTTGTCGAGCAGGTCGGCGACGTGGCCGACCCGTTCGCGGACCGTCGACTCGGTCGACTCGTCGGCCACTCCGTCGGCGACCAGATCCGCCGCGTCGCCGGCGACCGCCTGCGCCTCGCCGATCCATCGGCTGGCCGTCCGGTCGACTGGCCGTTCCTCGGTCGCTTCGAGTTCGGCGTGGAGCCGTTCGACGCGCTCGCGGAGTGACCCCTCGTCGTCGGTGGCGCCGTCACCCACGGCTCACCCCTCCACGGCTCGCCAGAGGTAGAGGCTGGCGTAGCTGCGGTAGGGTCGCCAGCGCTCGGCTGTGTCGGTCATCTCGGCGCGAGTCATGTCGTCGTCGAACAGCCGGTCCATCCCCTTGCGGATGCCCAGGTCGCCGACGGGGAACACGTCCTCGCGTCCGAGCCCGAACATGAGGAACATGTCGGCGGTCCACGGGCCGACGCCGTGGATGTCGGTCAGTTCGGCCTCAACGGCGTCGTCGCTCATCCCGGCGAACGCGTCGCGGCCCCACTCGCGAGTGAGAAAGGCGTTCGCGGCGCTCTCGACGTAGTCGGCCTTCGCCTCCGAGAGGCCGGCGTCGTGGAGGTCGGCGTGGTCGGCCTCGACGATGGACTCGGGGGTGACCTCGACCGTCTCGAACAGGCGCTCGCGGATGGCCGCGGCGGCGTCCATCGACACCTGCTGGCGGATCAGCGAGACGACCAGCCGCTCGAAGAGGTCGTCGGCCGGCTCTATCGAGACGGGGCCGTGCTCGTCGACGACCGGCCCGAGCACCTCGTCGGCGGCGAGTTCCTCGATCGGGTCCGCTGTCATCGCCCGGGAGTCGGGGACGGGACGGCATGGGGGTTTCGGAAGTCGTCGTGGCGTCGTGGCGCCGGATCAGCTCGCGCCCGCAGCGCCACAACAGGCCGGCGGCTCGGGCGGCGTCGCCGCCGCCTCGTCGTCGTCGTTCGCGTCGCCATCCGCGTCGTCGGCCGTCGCACTCGCGTCGACATCGGTCGCCACCGGCTCGGGTTCGCGACCCTCGTCCACGGAGTCGGCCGTCTCGGCGGCTTCGGTTTCGTCGCCGTCGACGACCTCGGCGGGGTTCCCGACGACGGTCGCGCCCGGCGGCACGTCGTCGACGACGACGGCCCCCGCACCCACGGACGCGTCGTCGCCGATCGTGATATCGCCCACGAGCGTCGCGTTGGCGCCCAGCGTCACCCGGTCGCCGACGGTCGGGTGGCGTTTCACCGGTCGCGGGTCGTCACCGCCGAGCGTCACGCCGTGGTACATCGCCACGTCGTCACCGACTTCGGCCGTCTCGCCGATGACGACGCCCATCCCGTGGTCGACGAAGACTCGGCGACCGAGGTCCGCACCGGGGTGGATCTCGACGCCGGTCAGAAAGCGGGTGAACTGGGAGACGAGTCGGGCGGCGAAGTGCGAGTCGCGGGTCCACAGCCAGTGGGCCAGCCGGTAGGCCCAGACGGCGTGGAGGCCGGCGTACAGCAGTACTTCAGCGGAGCTTTTGGCGGCGGGGTCGGTCTCCCGGGCTGTGCGAACGTCCTCGCGGAGTCTGTCGAACATTGTGGGTGAACTCGGGTCGTCGGTCCGTCGGATCGCGGGTGTGTCGAACGGGTCGATGCAGACGAGAAAGAGCGGGCGCTCAACAACAGCAACGCCGAACAGTGTTCGACTGGTCGGTGGCCGTGCGACCGGACGAGCGTTCGCGCCCGCAGTGCATGATTCGATGTCGATTGGCCAGCGGCTTAAATTATCCGACCCTCTCTAGGAGTGGAACGGGTCGCCGTTGTCGTACCGATTCGCGCGTCTCACGTCTGCTCGATGACGGTTCCCGCGACCGCACTCGACGGTGAGCGATGAAAGCCCTCCAGGGACCACACCGCGACCGCACGGCACCGCGACCGCACGGCACCGCCCACACACCTCCCCAGCCGATTCGTTCGCTCCCTGCGGTCGCTCACTCATCCCTCGCACGGCTACGCCTCGCGGCCTCACTGTTGTTCGGCACGCTCGACAGCGCGCGCCGCTCAGTTTGTCCGGATCGACCGGAATCTGGAAACCGTCCGAGGGGTCAGACCATCCCCTTGCCGAGTAGTTCCCGAGCGACGATGTTCTTCTGGATCTCGGTGGTGCCCTCGTAGATCTGGGTGATCTTGGCGTCGCGGTAGAACCGCTCGACGTCGAAGTCGTTGACGTAGCCGGCGCCGCCGTGGATCTGGACGGCTTCGTCGGCGACGTCGACGGCGACCCGCGAGGCGTACTCCTTGGCCATCGAGGCGAGCTGGGTGAGCTGGTCGTCGGCGTGGTCGACGCTCCAGGCGGATTTGTAGGTCAGCATCCGCGCGGCCTCGGTCTCGGTGTGCATGTCGGCGAGCTTGTGCTGGATGGCCTGGAACTCGCTGATGGGGCGGTCGAACTGCTCGCGCTCCTGGGCGTAGTCGAGGGCGCGCTCGGCGGCGCCCCTGGCGATGCCGACGCCCTGGGCGGCCACCGCCGTGCGGGTCTCGTCGAAGAACTGCATCAGTTGCAGGAAGCCAGCGCCGCGGGTCCCCAGCAGGTTCTCCTCGGGGACGCGCACGCCGTCGAACAACAGTTCTGCGGTGTCGGAGGCCCGGATCCCGAGCTTTCCGGTGATCTTCTCGGCCTCGAAGCCGTCCCGGTCGGACTCGACGATGATCTGCGAGAAGCCGTTGTACCGGCCCTCGGCGTCGGGGTCGGTCTCGCAGAGCACGACGAAGAAATCACCGACCGAGCCGTTGGTGATCCACATCTTGTCGCCGTCGATCACCCACTCGTCGCCCTCTTTCTCGGCGCTCGTGGAGACCGAGGACACGTCCGAGCCCACGTCGGGTTCGCTGATGGCCGAGCCCATGATGGCCTCGCCCTCGGCGACGGGACGCAGGTACTCCTCTTTTTGCTCCTCGGTGCCGAACTCGACGAGGGCGTCGGCGCCGAACGCGGCCGAGGAGATGGACAGACCGATCCCCGGGTCGGCGGCGAACAGCTCCTCGACGATGACGATGTTGGTCAGGTAGTCGTAGCCGACGCCGCCGTATTCGAGGGGCACGTTGGCCCCGACCAGGCCCAGGTCTGCGGCCTCCTCGACGAGGTCGTGGGGGAACGTCTCCTCGGTGTCGTACTCGGTGGCGACCGGCCGGATCTCGTTGTCGGCGAAGCGACGGACTTCGTCGCGGACCTGCCGTTGCTCGTCTGAGAGTGCGAAGTCCATGCGATCAATGTCACCGTCTAACACACATAACGCTTCGTAATCAACGATCAACTCGCGTAGCGTTTACGGCCGAGAGAAACCTTGAAACGGGAGCCGAGCCAGGTTGCACACGTCATGGACTTCGAGGATATCGAACAGGTCGCGGTACTCGGTGCGGGGAACATGGGCCACGGGATCGCCGAGGTCGCGGCCCTGGCGGGTTACGACGTGACGATGCGCGATATAAAGGAGGAGTTCGTCGACGACGGCTACGAGAACATCGAGTGGTCGCTCGGCAAGCTCGCCGACAGCGGCCAGATCAGCGACGAGGAGGCCGACGCCGCCCTGGGTCGGGTCGAACCGCTCGTCGACTTCGAGCCCGCCGTCGCCGAGGCGGACGTGGTCATCGAAGCCGTCCCCGAGCGCATGGACATCAAAAAGGACGTGTACGACGAGCTGGAGTCGTACGCGCCCGACGAGGCCATCTTCGCCACCAACACTTCGAGCCTCTCGATCACGGAGCTGTCGGAGGTGACCGAGCGCCCCGAGCAGTTCTGCGGGATGCACTTCTTCAATCCGCCCGTCCGGATGGCGCTCGTCGAGGTCATCACGGGCGAACACACCGCCGACGAGACCCTCGACGCGGTCGAGGAACTCGCCGAGGCCTTCGACAAGACACCCGTCCGCGTCCGCAAGGACTCGCCGGGCTTCATCGTGAACCGCGTACTGGTCCCGCTGATGAACGAGGCCTGCTGGCTCGTCCACGACGACGTGGCGACGGTCGCGGAAGTCGACTCCACCACGTCGTTCGACATGGGCCTGCCCATGGGCGCGTTCGAACTCGGCGACCAGGTCGGTCACGACGTGACGCTGCACGTCCTCGAATACCTCCACGAGGTGCTCGGCGACGCCTACGAGCCCTGCCCGCTCCTCGAAGAGAAGGTCGACGCGGAGGAACTCGGCAAGAAGACCGGCAAGGGCTTCTACGACTACGAGGACGGCGGCGTCGAGATCCCGGCCGACGAGGGTCGCGACGACGTGGAGGCCCGTCTGCTGGCCGTCATGGCCAACGAGGTCGGCAAGCTCGTCGAGAACGACGTGGCACCCGTCTCCGACATCGACGAGGCGATGCTGCTCGGCGCGGGCTTCCCGGAAGGACCGGGCAAGCGCGCGGACGCCTACGGACTCCCGGATCTCGTCGAGACGCTCGAATCGGCCCACGAGGAGACCGGCGCCGCCCGCTACGAGGTCTCGGACGGCCTCCGCGCGGCCGCCGACGAGGGCGGCTTCTACGGCGACGACGACGACGGCGAGACCGTCGACTACGAGCAGATTGTCGTCGAGACCGACGGCGCGGTCGGCCACATCCGGCTCGACCGTCCCGCGCGGATGAACACGATCACCGTCGACATGATCGACGAGATCGACGCCGCGCTCGACCAGTTCGACGCGGACGACGAGATCCGCGCCGTGCTCCTCGAAGGCGCCGGTGACCGGGCGTTCTCCGCCGGGTTCGACGCCGCCAGCGCCGCGCCCGGCAGCGGCCTCGAAGCCAGCGAGATGTCCCGCAAGGGCCAGCGCGTGTTCGGCCGCCTGGAAGAGGTCGGGATGCCGGTCGTCGCGGCCATCGACGGCTACTGCCTCGGCGGCGGGATGGAACTCGCCACCGCGGCGGACATGCGCATCGCCAGCGAGAGCGGCCAATTCGGCCAGCCCGAGCACAACCTCGGCCTGCTCCCGGGATGGGGCGGCACCCAGCGCCTCTCCCAGATCGTCGGCGAGGGCCGAGCGAAGGAGATCATCTTCATGGCGAAAAACGACTACGACCCGGAGACGATGGCCGACTACGGCTTCGTCAACGAGGTCGTCACCCCCGGCGAGTACGACGACCGCAAGTGGGAGCTCGCTCGCGACCTCGCCGGCGGGCCGCCTATCGCCCAGAAGCTCACCAAGCGCGCGATGCTCGCCGGCCGCGACGACACCGACGCCGGCCTGGAGTACGAGGCCTCCGCCTTCGGCCAGTTGTTCACCACCGACGACGTGTGGGAGGGCCTGGCGGCCTTCCAGCAGGACCGCGAGCCCGAGTTCGAAGGGGAGTAGCGAACCGAAACGGAGTCGGCATCGAATCTATCGGTTTCGGTCGATCCACTCGCAGAATCGCCCGAAGTCCCGCGCACCGGCCTGCTCGGCGATGTCCCGGAGCGTTCCGGTCCCGACCTCGTCGTGGAGCGGGACTGGGACCGTCCGTGCGGCCGAGTCGTGGTCGTCGGGCGGCTCCCAGCGGAGGATCGCGTGGTCACCGTTCGTCCGCTCCCACTCGTAGATCCCGCTGTTGACCATCACCTTCACGACCTCTCGCCCGGAGAACGGACCGCGCGTCATCGACGACTCGAGCCGCCGGGACCGCTCATTCGAAGATATCGGAGTCTTCGAGGGACCCGGACTCGTTGTTCTCGGGATCGATCCCCGCCTCTCGAAGCTCCTCGTCGGTTGGCTCCGATCCCGCGCCGCGGTACCCCGCGAGCGCTTCGTCGAGGTTCTCCAGGGCGGCTTCTTTCGTCCGCCCCTGCGACGTGACGCCCGACTCGGTATCCCTGGCGACCCACCAGTCGCCCTCGTCGGTGAGTGTGATCGTCGGTTCGACGCCCTTGCTCATCAACTGGAGGTACCGCGTCACGTCAGTAAAACGTTGGGTCGAGTCGGGTTGTATCGCGTCAGTCGTCCTCGGCCGCGTCGAGCGCCTGCTGGGCGACCCGCTCGCTGGCCTGCTCGACGAACTCCTCGGGGAGGTCCTCGATCTCGCCGGCCTGGACGCGCCAGAGGTTCGCGTAGAGGCCGTCGCCCTCCAGCAGGTCCTCGTGGGTGCCCCGCTCGACGATCTCGCCCTCGTCGAGGACGAGGATGGTGTCTGCGTCCCGGACCGTCGAGAGCCGGTGGGCGATGATGAAGGTCGTGCGGTCGGCCGCGAGCTCGTCGATGGAGCGCTGGATCAGCATCTCCGTCTCCGTGTCGACCGCCGAGGTCGCCTCGTCGAAGATCATGATCGCGGGGTGCTGGAGGATCGTCCGGGCGACGGCGACGCGCTGGCGCTGGCCGCCCGACAGTTTCACGCCGCGCTCGCCGATGTCCTGGTCGTAGCCCTCGGGGAGGTTCGTGATGAACTCGTGGGCCTCGGCGCGCTTGCAGGCCTCGACGACCTCCTCCCGGGTGGCGTCGAACTGGCCGTACTTGACGTTCTCGGCGATGGTGCCGTCGAACAGGAAGTTGTCCTGGCCGACGTAGCCCATCGATCCCCGGAGCGAGGCGAGGGTCGCGTCGCGCACGTCCGTCCCGTCGACGCGGACCTCCCCCTCGTTCACGTCGTAGAGGCGTAGCAGCAGTTTGACGATGGTCGTCTTCCCCGCGCCCGTCGGGCCGACGAGCCCGACCGTCTCGCCCGGCTCCACGTCGACGTCGATGTCGTCGAGGACGACCTCGTCCTCGTCGTAGCTGAAGGTCACACCGTCGTACTCGACGTGCCCGTCGACGTCGCCCAGATCGGTCGCGTCGGGCTTGTCCTGGATGCGGACGGGCAGGCTCATGAGGCCGAGGATACGCTTGGTCGAGGCCTTGGCGTCCTCGTATCGCTCGATGATGTTGCCCATCTGCGCGAGCGGGTTGACCAGCCGCTGGGTCATCAGCAGGAACGTGACGAGCGTCCCGGCGGTGAGTTCGCTGGAGAACGGCCCCGGCGGTCCCTGGATGAGCCAGATCCCGCCGACGATGAACGTCGCGATGAACGCCAGCGAGGTCAGCACGCGCAGGCCCGGGCGGTAGACGAAGCCCAGTCGGAGCGCGAGCCAGTCGAGCCTGAAGTACTTGTAGGAGTGTTCCTCGACGCGCCCGTCCTCGTACTCCTCCGTGTTGGAGGACTTGATGACCTGAATACCGTTGAGGTTGTTCTCCAGGCGGCTGTTGAGGTCGCCGACCGACTCGCGGATGTCGGCGTAGCGCTCCTCGGCGAGTTGCATGTACCAGTAGGTGAACACCGCCGAGAACGGGATGACGGTCAGCGTCACCAGGGCGAGCTCGATGTTGAGGGCCGCGAGGATGACGGCCGTCCCGAGCATGAGGACGATCAGCTGGATCATCTCGCCCATCATCGAGTCGAGGAACTGCTCCAGCCGGTTGGTGTCGTTCGAGAGGATCGAGATGAGCTCGCCCGTCTGGACCTCGTTGAAGAAGTCCATGTCCAACCGTTGCATCTGCTGGTAGGTCGCGGTCCGGGCCTCGTGTTTCACGCGGTGGGAGAAGAGGTTCAGCGAGGACGCGCGGACGAAGATGAGCAGCGCCTGGCCGACCATCGCGACGCCCATGAGGCCGATGGAGAACCAGAGCTGTCCCATCGTGGTGTCGGGCAGCCATCCGCCCGGAACGTACGGCAGCGAGAACGGTGTCGTGTCGCGGAAGATCGAGTCGATGGCGACCCCGAGGATAACCGGGGGCACCAGCGAGAGGAACCGCGACCCGATGCTCGCGAGGACGCCGACCACGAACCACCGCCTGTTGCCGTGGCCGAACCGCATGAACAGCTGCCACAGCGGGTGGTCTATCTCCTCGCGGTGTCGCTCGATGTACTCCGAATCTATCGCTTGGTCTGTGCTCACGGGTTTGACTGTCGCGCCTGTTAGCCATCACCGTGCAAAAAGGGGGCGGTCCGCCACAGACTCGCCGCTTGTTCCGGACGGTCCCCGCCGGTCGTCGGTCGGCGGACCCCCCACCTCAGTCCCAGAAGCTCCGGGTGCGGGCGTACTCCCGTTCCCGCCGGAGGATGTCGCGGTAGAACTCCTCCTCGTCCTCCCGGAGCTTGTTGATGATCCGGGCGGCGTTGCGCGGGCCGACGCCGCGGGCGGCCAGTGCGATCACCGCCCGCTTGCCGTGGGCCTGCACCAGACTCGCGGACTTGTAGGCCCGCTCGGTCATCTTCTCCTGCTCGTCGTCCTTTTCGGTCGCCTTCACGGCCGAGACGACCTCGTCTGCCCAGGGGTTCAGTGCGGCGATTCGCGTCGAGCCACAGTCGGGGCACTCCGGGTTCTCGCGCACGCGCTTGACGGGCTTGCGCTCGTACTCCCGGCAGTGCAGACAGAAGAGGATCACCCGGTCGCTCCGGATGCGTTCCTTGACGGTCTGGATGACGCTCGCGTCGGCGTGGTCCGGCGAGAGCAGCTCCTGGCCGGCGCTGCGCCCGCCGAGACCGATCGGCGTCCGGTCGCCGAGCAACTCGACCGAGAGGTCGCCCGACTGGACGCGTTCGAGGACTTCGGCTGCACCCTCCACGTCGAGTTCCTCGTGGAGGATCTCGCGGACGGCCTCGTCGTAGACGGGCGTGTCCTCGAGGGCGTCCATGAGGCGGTCGCGCCCGAAGCGATTGCTCGACCCGCGGCCGCGCCAGCGCTTGAGCGCGCCGAACTTCGTCGCGACCTGTGCGACCTTGAACTTCAGCGAGTCGGCGTTCTTCAGCGAGAGCTCGACGAGGTCGGCGACGTGGTCGGGGTCGGTGTCTTCGAGCACGTCGAGCGCGTCGGTCGCCGAGGCGTTCCGGGGCACCTCCAGCTCGATCCGGTAGGGGTCGATCTCCATGCCCACCGACGAGCCGGTGGCCTGACCGAGCAGCGCAGAGAGGAGTCGCCCGAGCGTCTCGTTGATCTTGTGGCCGAACGCGGCGTTGACGACGAGTTCGCGCCCGCGGAACTCGATCAGGACGGTGTCGTCGGTGGGGACCGGATGGTCGGGGTCGTGGTCGGCGAGCTGTTCGAGGCCCACCGCTATCGTGTCGGCGTCGCCGTCGTAGCGGGCGGTGAACTCCCGGGCGACGGCGTCGGTGTCCGCGCCCGACCGGAACTGTCGGCCGGCGATCCCGCGCATCTCGCCGACCTCCTGGGCGACGGCGTAGGGGACCGGGATCTCGGAGCCGGTCCAGGAGGGCACCTCGCCGCCGGGGTCCTCGACGGGCGAGACGGTGACGGTCTCCTCCTCCTCGTCGATCTCGGTGATGCGCCACATCTCGCCGCGCTGGATGAAGATCTCCCCGGGCGTCGCGAAGTTGACGACGAACCGCTCGTCGAGCGTGCCCACGTCGCGGCCGCTGGCCACGTCCTCGACGCTGTAGGTCGCCTCGTCGGGGATCATCGAGAGGTTGTGATAGAAGTACTGCCAGGTGCCGCGGCGCTTCTGGATCTCGTCGACGTCCTCCTCGAGCCAGACGACCTCGTTGCCCGCCAGCTCGCGGACGACCGACTTGAACTCTCGCTCGCCCAGATCCCGGAACGGGTGCGCTCTCGTGAGGATCTCGTAGGCGCGCATCGCCCGGATCTCGCCGAAGTCCATGACCAGGCCGGCGATCTGGTTGGCGACGGTGTCGAGGCTGCCGTCGTGGATGTCGGCCGACTCGACCTCGCCCGAGCGGGCCTTCCGGGCGATAGCGAGCGCCTCCAGCGTGTCGTCGGGGTGGGTCGTGACGACGGTCCCTCGCGAGACCTGGTCGCGGCGGTGGCCCGCGCGCCCGACCCGCTGGAGCAGGCGCGTCACCTGCCGCGGGCTGTTGTACTGGATCACGTGGTCGACGTGGCCCACGTCGATCCCCAGCTCCATCGAGGAGGTACAGAGCAGGCCGTCCAGCTCGCCGGCCTTGAAGTCGTCTTCCACCTCGATGCGGGACTCCTTGGCGAGCGAGCCGTGGTGGACGCCGATGTTCGCGTCGAGCTCCTTGAACCGCGAACCGAGCGCCTCCGCGAGCTGTCGGGTGTTGACGAAGATCAGCGACGACTCGTACTCGTCGACGAGCTCCGTGATGTGTCGGACGTGACTCGCGAACTCCGGTTCGGTCATCAACTCGCCGGCGAGCCGCTCGTCCTCGTCGGTTATCTCCGGAGAGCGGACGCGCACGTCGAGGCGGCTACCCACGTCGATCTCGACGACCGAGCAGCCGCGGTCGCCGGTGAGGAAACGGCCGACTTCCCGGGGGTCGCCCACCGTCGCCGACAGACCGATCCGCTGGAAGTCGTCGGCGAGTTCGACCAGTCGTTCGAGCCCGACGGTCATCTGCGCGCCGCGCTTGGAGACGGCGAGTTCGTGGACCTCGTCGACGACGACGTGGTCCACGTCGGCCAGCGCGGTCCGGAGTTTCGACCCCGTCAGCATCGCTTGCAGGGTCTCGGGCGTCGTGACGAGCACGTCCGGCGGGTCGTCGGCCTGTTTCTGACGCTGGTAGTCCGTGGTGTCGCCGTGGCGGACCTGCACGTCGAGATCCAGCCGCTCGCCCCACCACTCCAGGCGCTCGCGCATGTCGCGATTGAGCGCCCGGAGCGGCGTGATGTAGAGCGCGCCGATGCCGAACCGCTCCTCCCCTTCCAGCGCGTCGAGGACGGGGAGCATCGCCGTCTCGGTCTTGCCGGTCCCGGTCGGGGCCACGACGAGGACGTTCTCGCCGTCGACCAGCGGCGGGACGGCCTCGCGCTGTGGCTCCGTCGGCGTCGTGAACCCCCGTTCGGAGAGCGCGTCCCGGACCTCCGACCCCAGGGCGGCGAACGCCGCCGGGTCGCCCGAGCCGGCGCCGCTCCCGTCGGGGTCCCCGCCCGTCGACTCGCCCGGGGCGCTCGCGTCACCGGCCGCTCCGGCGTCTGTCATCGCCCGCCCTACGCGTTTGAACCGATTAAGCGCCCCGGTCCCGGCCGGCGACCGCCGCAACGGGACCGTCGAGACATCGTGGTATTGGGATCCTCGAGAAATATCAATCTATCTCCGATTCTCGGTCGCGGGCGGACTTGGGAGGTGTTAACCGCCGCCGGGACGAACGTCCGAACGGAAGCCGGTCGAAGCCACGTATGTGCCGACACACTCATCGGACGGGAGAGGAGCGTGCCCGCGGACCGGAGGCCCGCGACGGGCGGGAGACGGATCGGGGTGAGACGGCCGCGGTCGATTCGGTCCGCCGCCGGCCGCTGCTCGTCAGCGGTGCGGCGGCGCTCGCGGCGCTCGCGGGCTGTGGGAGTTCCGACTCGGGCGACGCGCCCGAACCCGTCGACCTGACGACCGAGGATCGGTGTGACGTGTGCGGGATGGTGATCCCGAACCATCCGGGCCCGAGCGCCGAGATATTCTACGCGGACAACCGACCGTCGGGCCACGACGACCCGGCGCGGTTCGACAGCACCTGGGAGGCGTTCCAGTACGACTTCGAGCGCAACGACCGGGGGTGGGACCGCGAGGCGTTCTACGTCACCGACTACTCCGAAGTCGACTACTCGGTCACCGAGGAGGGCGGGGACTCGGTCGTCTCCACCCACCCGGATGCGGGGGCGTTCGCCGACGCCGAGTCGGTCACCTTCGTCGTCGGATCCGAGGTCAAGGGGGCGATGGGCAGAGACCTGATCGCCTTCTCGGAGGGGAGCGACGCCGAGGCCTTCGCCGACGAGCACGGCGGATCGCTCGCCGCGTTGGGTGACGTGACCCCCGAGACCATCGCACAGCTCGGCCGGGCCTGACGATGGACGCACGGATCGCCGGGGCTGTCGTGCTCGCGGTCGTGCTGGTCGGCGCCGCCGGGTTCCTGGTCGGGACCGGCGGCGGCGAGGTGCGACCGGTCGACTTCGGGGAGACGCTGCGGATGGGGATGACCGGCGTCGACGTGCGGACCGCCGAGGCTCGCGGCTACGACATCCCGCGGGCGCAGGTCTTCTACGGCCAGTACGAGTACGTCGTCGGCTACTACGGCGTCGAGTCGCTCGTCTCGCAGCTTTCGAGCGGGACGGCCCGCCGCCAGTTCGGCGACCCGCTCGCCGTCTTCGTGACCGACTTCTCCGGAGCCGGTCCCTCGCTCGTCGACGGCGGCCATCTCGACGTGAGCACCGACCCCGCCGTCGGCTGGGTGCGGGCCGACGGCGCGGTCTACGTCGTCGACAGCGGCGCGCGAACGTCGGCCGGCCCCACCGCGGTCCCGTTCTCCGACCGCTCGGACGCCCGCGCGTTCGCCGACGAGTACGGCGGTCGGCCGGTGTCGTGGGACGCGCTCCCCGAGGCCGTCGACTCGGCCGGTCGCGCGACCGAGGCGTCGTTCCGCGAGTCGGTCCGGAACCGCTCGGCGTGGGCCGACCGCACCGTCGCGGCGCGGCGCGCGCTCCGCCAGCGGCCGGTCTCGGTCGTCGTCGGTGAGGACGCCCCCGACCTGTCGGCCGCCGTCGCGGCCGCCCCGCCGAACACGACGGTTCGACTGCCGCCGGGCCGCTACGACCCGAACCTGACCGTCGAGAAGCCGGTGACGATCCGCGGCTCGGGACCGGAGACGGTCCTCGACGGCGGCGGGAACGGCACCGTCCTGCGGGTCGACGCCGACCGGGTCGCGGTCACGTCGCTGTCGATCGCCGGCGTCGGGTCCGTCGGGTCCCGCTCGCCGCCGGAGGACGCTACCGGCCCCCTCGCGACCACCCTCGTCTACGCCCGGAGCGACGCGGGGGTCGCGTTCGTCGGGTCCAACGAGTCGCTCGTCGCCGACGTGCGCGTCGACACCGCGTCGACGGGCGTCACTCTCCGCCACAGCGACCGCTCGGTCGTCCGGAACCTCACGGTCCGGGGGGCGGACACCATCGCCGAGGGGTCGATGGGGGTGTTGCCCATCTCGTCGCGCGTCGTCGTCGAGGACACGGAGACCCGCGGCGGCCGCGACGGCGTCTACACCCACCGCGCCCGCGGCAGCGTGATCCGTGACAACCGCATGGTCGGCGGCCGCTACGGCGTCCACGAGATGTACACGTCGGACCTGCTCGTGGCGAACAACACGATCCGCGAGACGGAGGGCGCGGTCGTCCTCATGACCCGGCCGGCGAACAACGCCGTCGTGGACAACCGCGCGGTCGACAACCGGGCGGGGATCCTCGCCGTCGGCGACGCGTCGCTGTTCGCCGACAACGTGGTGGCGGACAACCGGATCGGGTTCAACCTCGGGTCCACGCGTTCGCTGGTGACGAACAACACCGTCGCGGACAACCGGATCGGGTTCCGCGGGGTGACGCTGCTGCCGACCAACGACGTGGTCGGCAACGACGTGGTCGGCAACGAGCGGCCGGCGGTGGCGTCGGGCGGTCCCGTCCACGTCTGGACGGTCGACGGCCGCGGCAACTACTGGGGACCGGTCCCGGGGCTCGACCGCGACCGCGACGGGGCCGTCGACAGGCCCTTCCGCCCGACGGGGCGCGTCGACGTGGTCGCCAGTCGCGCTCCGGGGGGGCCGACGCTCTCGCGGGCGCCGGCGTTGGGCCTGTTCCGGACGGTCGCCGGGAGCGTGCCCGGCCTCCGCGGGGGCGGCGCCGTCGACACCGCGCCGCGGACCGACCCCGTCCGCCCGGACCGACTGCGGGAGGTGCGAAACGGAACGCATGACTGACAGAGACCGGCCGACGACGGAGACGGTATCGAGCGGCGACGGGACGACCGAACGAGCCCCCGGAGAGGACGACGGCGACTCCGACGCGCCGGTCGACCGGGAGGCGGACGGCGACGAACCGGTCGAGGAAGCGGGCGACCCCGACGGGGCCGACGAGGCGCTCGTCGTCGACGGCGTCGCCCGGTCGTTCGGCGACGTGAGCGTCCTCTCGTCGGTGTCGTTCGCCGCCCAGCGCGGGACGGTCGCCTGCCTGGTCGGTCCGAACGGCTCCGGGAAGACCACGCTGTTGCGCGTGGTGGCCGGTCTGCTCGCGCCGGACGCCGGGTCCGTCTCGCTCCCGGCCGGCGGCGACCGGGCGGTCGGGTACCTGGCCCAGACGCCGGCCTTTCGCCCGCAGTTCACGCTCGCCGAGACGCTGGCGTTCTACGGCGACCTCGCCGGAGTCGACGCGGAGCCGGCGGCGGTGCTGGAGCGGGTCGGCCTCGAAGCGGTCGCCGACCGCCGCGTCGGGGCGCTGTCCGGCGGCATGACCCGCCTGTTCGGCATCGCGGTGGCGACGGTCGGCGACCCGCCGGTGCTCGTCCTCGACGAGCCCTCCAGCGGCCTCGACCCGACGATGACCGAGCACGTGGGCTCGGTCGTCCGAGGGCTGGCCGACGAGGGCCGGACGGTCCTGCTCGCGACCCACGAGCTGGGTACCGTCGACCGCGTCGGCGACACCGTGCTCGTCCTCGACGACGGGGCGATCCAGGTCGCGGCCCCGCCCGACGAGCTGCGCCGGGAGACCGGCTCCGAGACGCTCACCCACGCGGTCAACCAGTACATCCACGGCGAGGACGGCGACCTGACCGTCCGCGCCGGGACCTGGGAGGGGACCGATGAGTGAGGAGTCGAAAGTCGGGAACCGCCCGGCGACCGACGGCTCGTCGCCGGCGGCGGCCGTCGGCGGGGACGCGGGCGACCGAACGGTCCGCGACCGGCTACGGGCGCTCCGGGCGGTCGCCCAGCGGGCGTTCGACACCGTCGTCCGGACGCGCGCGTACCTCGCGCTGGCCGCCGTCTACGGACTCGTCGTCGTCGCGCTCCCGCTCGCCGGCGGAGTCGGGGGCTACCTCCCGCTCGTGCTCGACCTGTCGACGCCGGTCGAGGTCCTCGTCCCGCTGGTCGCTTTCGGGTTCGGGACCTGGAGCGTCCTCGCGGACGCGGCCAGCGGGGAACTCGACGCGATCCGGACCTTCCCGGTCGATCGCTCGACGTACGTCCTCGGGACGTTCCTCGGCCGGGCGGTGGGGCTGCTCGCCGCGGTTCTCGCGCCGCTCCTGCTGCTCGCCGTCTCGGTCCCGATCGTCCGGGAGCCGTCGACGGCCGTGTTCGTCTCCCACGCCACGGTCGACTCGCCGGTCTACCTCGCGCGGTTCGTCGCGCTGACGGCCGCCTACGCGCTGGTCGCGCTCGCGCTCGCGATGGCCGTCTCGTCGCTCGCCCGCTCGCGGCGCGCCGCCGTCGCGGCCGCCGCCGTCGTCGCGCTCGCGGCCGTCGTCGGCGTCGACGCGCTGGTGATTCTCGGCCTCGCGGAGGGGTTCGTCGGCGCCGACGCGCTCGGCGTCGCGCTCGGGTTGAGCCCCACCGGCGCGTTCCGCGGGCTGGTCCTGTCGACGGCCACCGGCGGGGTCGTCTCGACCGGCCCGCCCGCCGCGAACGTCGCCGCCAGCGTCGTCGGTCTCGCCGGCTGGCTCGCGGTCGGCCTCGCCGTCGCCACGCTGGGCGCGTGGTCGTCGGGCGGGCGGTGACCCGGTCGGGAGGGGTCGCTCTCCGCCCGGTATTGTGCCGCCGTTGGAGGACTACAACATCCCATTGATTGGTGTCCCGCTCCTCCCGTCGATCCGTGAACCGACGCGAGTACCTCGCCGGGCTGTCGACCGCGGTGGTCGGGGGAGTCGCGGGCTGTGCGGGCGGCGGGAACCCCGACGTGGTCCTGCCCGAACCGGACCGCCAGTTCGAGAGCGCGGACCTGCCGTACCCCGCGTGGGGCGAGCGGGTCCCCGACGTGACCCTCCCGGCCGTCCACGCCGAGGGGGAGGTCCGACTCCGCGGGGTCGGCCGGCCGGCGCTGCTGACGTTCTTCTACAGTCACTGCAGGACGGTCTGTCCCGTGCTCGTCGGGACGCTCCGGAACGTCCAGACGCACGCGCTGAACCGGGGCTACGGCGACGCGGCGCGGTTCTACCCGGTGACGTTTGACCCCGCTCGCGACGACGCCGACCGCCTCCGGACGTACGCCGGGGAACGGAACGTCGCGCTCGGGGCGGGCAACTGGCAGTTCCTCCGTCCGACCTCCGCCGAGCGGGCCGAGCGGGTCGTCGCCGAGGCGTTCGGCGTCGCGTTCGAACGGACCGCGGCGCCGGAGATGGACGGCTACATGTTCACCCACACCCCGATGACGACGCTCGTCAACGCCGACGGCTACGTCGAGCGGGCGTACCGGACGAAATCTCCCGATAGCGACCGGCTGATCGACGACCTCGCGGCGGTGCGAGAGGCATGAATCGGCGTCGGGCGCTCGCGGCCATCGCGGGCGCGGGACTCACCGGCGGGAGCGCCCTGATCCTGCAGAGCGACGCCCCGTTCGCCGACAGCGACGGGTTTCCGGTCCGCGTCGAGGGGATCGACGCGCCGGGATCCGAGGACGGTCCGCTCCGGGTCCCCCGTCCGGACCGGCCGACGCTCGTCGACTGCTTCGCGACGTGGTGCGCCCCCTGTGACCGGCAGATGGAGGTGTTGACGGCGCTGTATCCGGAGTTCGAGGGCGCGATCGCCTTCGCGTCCGTGACCAGCGAGCGCGTCGGCGGCGGCCTCGCCGAGGCGGACATCGCCGACTGGTGGGCGCGCCGCGACGGGGACTGGCCCGTCGCCGTCGACCCCGAGAGCTCGGTCATGTCGGCCGTGGGCGCCGACGGGCTCCCGTACCTGGCGCTGGTAGACGCGGACGGTGCGGTTCAGTGGCGACACTCGGGGCTCGCGTCGGGCGAGCGGCTGCGGTCGGCGTTCGAGGCGGTGCTGGAGGGGTGATCGGGCCGCTGAGCGGTGCGGTGGCGTTCGCGGTCGGCGCCGGCGTCGCGACGTTCTTCGCGCCCTGCGCGTTCCCGTTGCTGCCGGGGTACGTCGGCTACTTCCTCGAACGCGGCGGCGACGACTCGGCGGGCGCCGCCGCCGCGGCGGCCGCCGCCGGGTCGCTCGGCGCGCTCGTCGTCCTCGCGGGGGCGGCCTACGCAGTCGGCCGACGGATCACCTCGCTCCTGCCGGCGTTCGAGCCGCTGGTAGGCGTCGCGCTGGTCGCGTTCGGCGGGGCGACGCTGCTGGACCGGCGGCCGGCGACCGTCGCGCTGCCGGGCCGTCCCGGCTCGGTCGTCGGGTTCGGTCTGTTCGGCGGCGCGTACGCGCTCGCGGCCGCCGGCTGCGTGGTTCCGGTCTTGCTCGGCGTGGTCGCACAGGCGCTCGCGTTCCCGGCGCCCGGCGCGGCGGCGGTCCTGGCCGCATACGCGATCGGGGCCACGGCGCCGCTGGTCGGGGTGACGCTGCTCGCGAGCGCGGGCGTCGACGCCTGGCGGTCGCTCGGCCGGTACGCCGGCGCGCTCGAACGGGCGGCGGCCGTACTGATGATCGTCGCCGGCCTCGGCCAGATCGCCCTGTCGCTCGCCGTTCTGGAGGTGGTCTGAGCCGGGCCCGGGCGGGTGCCGCCCGCGCTCAGAGCGACTGCGCGAAGGTCAGGAGATCCACGGCGACGATGAAGAGGACGACGAGAACCGCGACGAGGATGACCGCCTTCAGGAACCACGGCATCGACTGTTCGGTTGCGGGCGTGTCGCTCATACACCCAGTACTCTCGGCGGTCCCCTCAACCCACCGTTGTCACACGACAACGACAGCGGTCAGTCGGCCGACGGCGACGCGGACGCGACAGCGTCGGCCGGTCGCCGCCGCGACCGAAACTGACTGGCTACTGGCCGAACGAGTTCGGGGTAGATGCGGGAGTTCGCCTTCACGCTGACCTACGAGACGGGTGTAGACCCGCTGATGGACGCCCTCGCGGCGGCGCCGGAGGCGGGGTCGACGGCGCTGGTCTGTCCGGTCTCCGAGTCGGAGGTCTGGCGGCTCGACACGGTCACCGGCCCCCCGCAGACGGTCGAGCGGGCGGCGGCGCTGGTCGCCGACGAGGAGCGGGACCTGCTGTCGGTCAGCGACCGCGGCTGCGCCGGGCGTCGACACAGCGACGTGCTCTCGGCGTCGGCGCGGCGGGCCGTGGTGTACACGCGCGTCTCCGACGCGACCCGCTGCGACGCCGTCTCGCTGATCGCCAGGCGCTACCTCTCCGGCGGCGTCCTCGCGTCGGTGACCCGCCGCGAGTCCGAGGAGCGTTGGCGAGTCCTCACCGAGAGCGACGAGAAGGTCGGGATGCTCTACGACACGCTCGGCGGGACGCTCAGGGAGGGGATCGCCTTCCGGTTCGACCACCTAGAGGAGGCGACCGAGCCCCCGTCGAACCCGTTCGCGTCGCTGTCGCTGCGGCCCGAACAGCGGCGGGTGCTCGAACTGGCCGCCGAGCGGGGGTACTACGAGACGCCGCGGGAAACGACGCTCGACGACCTCGCTGCCGAACTGGACTGCCCGCGCTCGACCGTCTCCTACCGGCTCAGGCGCGCCGAAGCGGCGCTCGTGGCGAGCTTCCTCTCCGGAACGTGACTCGATGGGTCAGCCGGGGAGGAGTCCGATGGCCGCGTCGACGACGCCGACGGGGACGGGGGGCGCGGCGGGGTCGAACGGCCCGTCGGCGACCATCGAGAAGACCGGGAATCCGTAGGCGATGGCGACGAGGACGACCGCGACGGCCGTCCACAGTTTGAAGTTGTCGAGCACGCGCGGGGCGTCCTCGGGGCCGGAGACCGGCTCCGGGAGGTGGCTGTCGACCCGGAGGCGCCCGCGTCCCCGGTCGGCGAACCAGGTCGCGAGCATCACCGCGGCGAACAGTACCGCACCGAGCGTCAGCAGCGTCCCGCCGACGGCGATCTGCAGGCGCATCTCCGGGATCGACCCCAGCGCCGCCTCGAAGGTGAACTGGTCGTACTGGGGCTCGGCGGTGCGCCGCGGGACGCCCGCGAGGCCGGCGCGGTGCATCGCGTTGGACATCAGCGCCATGCCGATGAACCAGACGTACGGCTGGACCTGCGCGAGGCCGTACAGCTGGAGGCGTTTGCCGGTGACCTGCGGGTACAGCCAGTAGCTGACCGCCATCATCGTCAGCGCGCTCGCGGTGCCGACGGTGAGGTGGAAGTGGCCGGGCACCCAGAGGGTGTTGTGGACCAGCGAGTTGATGTTCATCCCGGCGTTGACGATCCCGGAGAAGCCGCCCGCCGCGAACATCAGCCCGGCGAGCGCCATCCCGGCGAAGGCCGGGTTCGCCCAGGGGAGCGCCTTCATCCACCCGAAGTAGCCGTTGCCGCCCCGCCGGCGGGCGCCGTACTCCATGCTCGCGACGACGGTGAAGGCGGTGAGGAAGCTCGGGAGCAGCAGGAACATCGTGTTCGTCATCGCGACGAACTTGAAGCCCTCCGCGATGCCGGGGTCGGCGTACTGGTGGTGAAAGCCCACGGGCGTCGAGAGGATCAGGAAGAGGACGAACACGACTCTGGCGAGCGGGTCGCTGAAGAGCCGGCCGCCGGCGAGTTTCGGCAGGATGGTGTACCACGCGAAGTAGGCCGGCATCAGCCAGAAGTAGACGACCGGGTGGCCGAAGTACCAGAACAGCGTCCGGGTGAGCAGCGGGTCGACGGCGTCGATGAGCCCCAGCGACAGCGGCAGCAGGAAGACCAGCACCTCGACGGCGACGCCGACCGTCGAGACGTACCACATCAGCATCGTCGTCAGGACCATGAACGTCTGCAGCGGGACGCGCTCGCCGGGGTTGTCGCTCCGCCAGCGCAGATACGAGCGGATCCAGTCGGCGCCGGCGAGCCAGGTGCCGACGAGCCACGCCGCCAGCCCCGCGTAGAATAGCGGGTGGGCCTGCAGCGGCGCGTAGAAGGTGTAGAGCACGTCGGCCTCGAAGGGAATCTCGCCGACGAAGCCGCCGAAGATGGCCGTCGCGACGGCGACGGCGCCGCCGAGTTGGAGACCGAACCAGGCCATCGAGAACCGCGGGTTCGGGAGGTCCCGGCCGAGGCTCCGAGTCGTCCCCCAGGTGAACGCGCCCGAGAGGAAGAAGATCGTGAAAAACAGCGCGAGCAGGACGCCGTGGCCGGTCAGCACCGAGTAGTAGTCACTGGACTCGATCACGCCGCGGAAGACGTTGGTCCGGTGGAGCGCTTGGACGATCCCCAGTAGTGCGCCGACGAGTAGGGCGCCGAAGGAGACGCCGAAACAGAGGCGGGTGATCCGTGCGGCCGACGGGTACTCGTCGACGAACGCGAGGCGCTCGTCGGTCGGCAGTTCGCTCCGTTCGGTCGGTTCGCCCGTCCGTTCGTCGTGTGCGTGGGCCATCGTCACTGCACCTCCGTGCTCGCGTCGAACTCCGGCTCGGGGACCACTTCGAGCGTCCCGGCCATGTCGTGGTGGCCCTCGCCGCAGTACTCGTTACAGACGAGCCCGTACTCGCGGGGCTCGTCGAACTCGGCGGTGACGACGGCCTTCTGGCCGGGGATCGCCATCGTGTTGATGTTCGTGCCCGCGACCTCGAAGCCGTGGAGCACGTCGACGCTGGCGACGTGGAACGTCACGGTGCTGTTGGCCGGCACCCGGATCGGATCGGCGGTCCCGGGGACGAACGCGAACCGTCGCGTCTCGACGTACACGTCGTAGTGACCGGGTTCGCTCCCCTCGTAGACGCCCGGCTCGCGGAAGTCCTCGCTCGCGGCCGGATCCGTCGTGTCGACCTGGCCGCCCTCGGCGTCGACCATCCCGTAGCCCGCGACGACGGCGCCGTAGGTGACCGTCCCGACGAACAGGACGATCATGCCGAGCGCGGCGACGAGCCAGACCCGCTCGAACCTGTGGACGTGCATCTCAGCCCACCACCGTCGGTCCGTTCCCGAGGAACTCCACGAAGTACATGAACAGCCACGTTAGCGTGATGACCAGGAAGTAGACGGCCAAAATCGCCGCCGTCCCGACCGGGTCGAACGCGTCGTGGTCGACCGATTCGGTCTCGGCCTCGGCCACCTCGGACTCGTACATCGGGCCGCCGCGACCGCCGGCGACCGCCGGCTCGGCGGGCTCTTCGCGTCTCACTCCCTCGAACGACGGTTCCGGCGGCGTCCGCCACCCGTAAAAGTACACGGCGCCCGCCGCGAGCACGGTGACGAGCCCGCTCACGGCTGTCGCGGCCAGGAGCGACCCGTCCCCCGTTCCGGTCGCGAGCGCGGTGCCGACTTCAAGACCCTTCATACTGGGTGCCGTTCGGCTCGGGTCGGTTGTAACCTGTCTTGTCGCAGGACAACCCGCGGGCGGCCCGGGCGGCGGTTGTCACGGGACAAGCCGGTATTTATCCCCGGCAGGTCCATCGGGAGTGGACACCACGTGACCGCTGGCGCGCGGACCACCCGGCGGTCGCCCGACAGCAATGACCGGACGCACGACACGAACCGATCGGTCGGACGCGCTCGTCTCCCCGGAGTGGGTCGCCGAGCGACTGCCGGAGGCGCGATCCGACGACCCGTCCTTGCGACTCGTCGAGGTGGACCTGAACACCGGGTTCTACGACGAGGGACACCTCCCGGGGGCGGTCGGGCTCGACTGGCGGTCGGACCTGCAACACGACCGACGGCGGGACGTGCCGTCGGCGCGGGCGTTCGCGGATCTCCTCGGCGACCACGGTATCACCGAAGGGACGACGGTCGTCGCCTACGGCGACAACGCCAACTGGTTCGCCGCGCACTTCTACTGGCTGTTGACCTACTACGGCCACGACGACGCGTACCTGCTCGACGGCGGGCGCGAACACTGGGTCGAGTCGGACCGACCGACAACGACCGAGGTCCCGTCGTTCACGGCCCGCACGTACGAGCCGACCGGCCCCTTCGAACACGTCCGGGCGTACCGCGACGACGTGGCGCGGGCGGTCGACGACCGGACGGCGCTGATCGACGTGCGACTGCCCGAGGAGTTCGACGGGACCGTCGTCGCACCGCCCGGGATGGACGAGTTCGCCCAGCGCGGCGGGCACGTCCCCGGCGCGGTCAACGTCGTCTGGTCGGTGAACGTCGCGCCCGACGGCCGGTTCAAATCGCGAGCCGAACTCGCGGCGCTCTACCGCGACCGCGGCGTCACCCCCGACCGGAGCGTCGTCGTCTACTGCCGCATCGGCGAGCGCTCGTCACTGACGTGGTTCGTCCTCTCCGAGCTGCTGGACTATCCCTCGGTCCGCAACTACGACGGTTCGTGGACCGAGTGGGGCAATCTGGTCGGCGTCCCCGTCGAGACCGGCCGACCCGGGTCGGGCGAGCGGGACGGCTAGCCGTCGACCGGACGCGTCGAGTTGAGAACCACGAGGAGGCTACTGGTCGCCATGGCGACGGCGGCAACGAGCGGGTTGAGCACGCCGAGGACGGCCAGCGGGAGCGCGACCGCGTTGTACAGGAACGCCCAGCCGAGGTTCTCGCGGACGCGTCGGCGGGTCCCCTCGGTCGTCGCGAAGGCGGCGGGGAGCGGGGCCAGCGAGTCGCGGGTGACGACCACGTCGGCGGCGTCGACGGCCAGGCGCGTCCCGCGTTCCATCGCGATCCCCAGGTCGGCGGCGGCCAGCGCCGGCGCGTCGTTGCTCCCGTCGCCGACCATCGCGACCGGTCCATCGGCCGCGAGGCGGTCGACGACCGCGGCCTTCGCCTCCGGCGGGACGCCGGCGAACACCTCGTCCACGTTCGAATGGGTCTCGAACCGCCGCGCGGCCGCCCGGTCGTCGCCGGTGATCACGACCACCCGTCTGTCGGCGGCCAGGTCGTCGACGACCGCCGCCCAGTCGTCGCGCACCTCGTCGCCGACGACGACCGCGCCGCGGACGCGGCCGTCCCAGCCGACGTAACTCGGGACGGCGTCGGCCGGCGCGTCCTCGTAGGCGAGGGCCACGTCCTCCGGGACCGGCCAGTCGCGCTCGTCGAACAGCGCGGCGTCGCCGACGAGGACCGTCCGGTCACCGACGGTCGCCTCGACTCCCCGTCCGGGGTGGGTCTCGAAGTCGGTGACAGGGTCGTCGGGGAGCGTCCCGGCCGCGACTATCGCCTCGGCGACGGGGTGGGTGGCGAACTGTTCGACCGCGGCCGCGAGCGCGAGCGTCTCCTCGTCGCCGACCACCTCGCGGACGGTCATCGCCCCGGTGGTCAGCGTCCCGGTCTTGTCGAACGCGACCGTCTCGACCTCGGGGGCCGTCTCCAGCGCCGAGCTGTCGGTGATGACGACGCCCGCCGCGAGAGCGTCGCGGATGCCGGCCGCGACGGCCATCGGCGTGGCCAACCCGAGCGCGCAGGGACAGGAGACGACGAGGACGGTCAGCCCGGTCAGCAGCGCGGCCGTCGGTGCGGCCCCCAGCGCGAGGTGGACGGCGGTCGTGCCGACCGCAAGGACGAAGACCAGCGGGACGAACGCGGCGGCGATACGGTCGACGAGTCGCTGGGCGCCCGGCGATCCGCTCTGGACGGCCCAGAGCGTCTCGACGAGCCGGTCGGCGGTGCTCGTCGGGTCCGGGTCGGCGCGGACCACCAGACCGCCGTCGGTGACGGTGGCCCCGCCGACCACCTCGTCGCCGGGTTCCTTCGAGACGGGCAGGGACTCGCCGGTGACGAGCGACTCGTCGACGGCGGCGGTGCCCTCGGCGACGGTGCCGTCGACGGGGACGCGCTCGCCCCCGCGGACGACGAGTTCGTCCCCGCCCGCCACCGCGTCGCGCGAGACGGACTCGGTCCCCTCGGGCGTCCGGCGCCGCGCCGTGTCGACCCGCTCCTCGGCGGCCTCCGAGAGCCGTCCGGTCGCACGCCGGCGGACGCGGTCGCGATAGTAGTCGCCGACGGTCACTGCCAGCACGACGACGACGGCCACGTCGAAGTAGAGATCCGTGTGGCCCAGAGTCATCGCGAGCGTGCTGTAGGTGTAGGCGGTGACCGCCGCGACGGCGACCAGCAGATCCATGTTCGGCTCGCGAACCCGCAGGCTCACTGCGGCGCCCCGGAGCAGGGGCGCGCCCGTGTACCCGAGGACGACCGTCGCCATCGCCCAGACGTTCGCGAGGAGGAACCCGCCGGCCGGCCCGTCGAGGTCGACCAGCAGCGAGTCGGGGGCGACGCCGAGGTAGACGGGGTAGAGGAAGAGGACGTACCACGCCATGACCATCATCCCGAAGAAGCCGCCGACCAGCAGGCGCCCGACCGCCTCCTGGTCGTCGCCGTCGGCTTCGTTCCCAGTCGGCGCCGCCTCGTAGCCGTAGTCGGAGACATCGTCGGCGACGGCCCCTTCGTCGGTCACCTCGTCGTCGTAGACGACGCACATCATCCCCGAGGTGTAGCTCGCTTCCGCCGCGCGTACGCCGGTCGCGTCGGTCGCCGTGGCTTCGAGGAACGACTCGCAGGTGGCGCAGTGCATCCCCGACACGTCGAGGTAGGCCCGCTCGCCGTCGGCCTCCTCGACCGCGGGGCCGTCGTCGAGCGCATCGGGGTCGGCCTCGGCGGGCGCCCCGTCGAGGGTGCGCGCGACCTCCAGACAGCCGCGACAGCAGAACGCGCCCTCGACGTCGTCGGCGGCGTGGGGAGAGTCGGGTGTCGGGAGCCCGCAGAGGGTACACTCGGTCACGGTCATCCCAGCGGCTGGTAGGCGGGCAGCGGTGGGTGGGGCAGGTGGATACCCAGTAGCATCAGGCCGTGCGCGAGCGGCAGATACCCCATGAGGAGGAAGGCGACGCCGAGCGCGCGGTGCAACGGTCCCTGGACCCGCGGCGAGACGGACCCGAACGCGACGCCGTAGGCGAACACCGCCGGGACGGTCGCCAGCCCCAGCGTCGCGAGCGAGAGCGCGCCGTACGCGGGCGACCCAGTGGCGAAGGCGTAGAGGAACGCGGGGTACAGGAGCGGGCACGGGAGGAGCCCGTGAACGGCGCCCAGCGCCGCGATGCGCGGCCCGTGGACCCAGCGGTCGACGCGGGCCATCAGCGCACCGCTCACCCGCTCGAACGCCGAGGGCGTCCAGCCGTGGCCGAGGGCGCCGGCAGTCGACCCGGTGAGCGCGTACGTCGCGCCGGTCAGCAGGATGAACCCGCCGACGAGCACGCCGGCGACCGCACGCACGTCGTCGGCGACGGCCGTGACTCCGGCGGCGTCGTACAGCACGGTCCCCAGCGCACCCATCAGCGCACCGATCAGCGCGTAACTGGCCGTCCGACCGAGGTTGAACAGCAGGTGCTGGCGGATCGCCGAGAAGTCGGCCGGACCGTCCCCGCCCAGTCGGTCGGCGTACAGCGTCACGAGCGGTCCGCACATCCCCAGACAGTGGGCGCCGCCGAGCAGGCCGACCAGCGCGAAGACGGCGAGCCCAGCCTCACCCCCGACCGACGCGGCGACCTGGAGCGGCGCCATCAGTCGCCGGTCAGGCGAGCCGGCAAGTACTGCTCGTCGGTCGAGCCGAACATGATCCGCACGGCGACCACGATGAGGACGGTGTTGAGTATCGCCAGCACCGCGACGGGTTCGAGACCGAGGGCGAACGCCAGCGCCGACGGGACCGCGAGCAGCCCCACCAGCGGGAGCCACGAGAGCGGGATCGAGTCCATGTGTTCCCCTGTCCCCTTCGATCGATTAAATTGCGCGTTGTCGCAGGACAACCGCCGGGTGGCGGCGGCGGGGTCGAGAGCCGTCGTCGCCGACCGAGCGGCTCACCCGTCTTCCCACTCCTCGCGCAACAATCCGTACTGGATCATGTCGCGGTAGGCGCCGTCGACGAACATGAACTGCCGGCGGCGCCCCTCTTCGGTGAATCCGAGCGATTCCAGCAGCCCCTGTGAAGCGTCGTTGTGGTCGAACGCGCCCGCGCCCACGGCGGGCCGGTCGTACGACCGAAAGAGGTGCTCGACGACCAGGCCGACGGCTTCCCTCCCGTAGCCCTGGCCGTGGACCTCCGGGATCAGCCAGTAGCCGAGTTCGGGGCGGCGGTAGCTCATCGAATCGGCGGTCACGACGCCGATCCGTCGCAGGTCGTCACCGTCGGCGCCGCCGGGACCGCCGTCGTCGTCGAGGCAGACGAGGAAGCGGTCGGTGTCGTCGTCCTCGCCGAGGTCGAAGTCCTCGCGAGTCCGGAGCGGATTGCCCAGTGGGGAGCGGATCTCGGGGTTCGCACCGGCCCGTTGGAGGAAGGGCACGTCCTCGGCCTCGACGGTCCGGAGCGTGACGCGGTCGCCGCTGGCGATGCGTGCGCCTGGCATGGGCGGAGCGTCGCGGTCGGGCGACAAGGCTCTTGTCCCGGGCGGCCACGGCGAGTCGCGCGGAGAGAGAAATCCTTTTGGCCGATTCGGCCACAGTGTCGGGTATGGACTGGCCGCACGACCCCGACGGAGACGAAGGCAGCGAGGGGCGCCGCAAATACGGGCAAGCGGTGCTCGCCAAGAAGATCGACGAGGGCGAGGACTTCCCGCTCTCCCAATCCGAGTTCGTCTCCGAGTTCGGCGACGAGCCGATCCGCATCGACTACGAGACGGTCGTCAGCGTCTCGGAGATATTCGAACACGTCGACCAGGCGGAGTTCGAGGACTTCCCCGACTTCCACAAGGCCGTCGGCGCGGGCCTGCGCGAGGCCGACTACTGGCCGTACCGACTCGAACACGCCTGAGCGTCGGTTCGGACTCGACCGCTCCGTGCCGGCCCGCGACCGTCGATCCGGGCCCGACGTCCAGTGTCGCTTCCCGATCGGGCCGCTCGTCCTCCGGGGGCCGAAGTGGAGTGCGATCGCGACACCTGAGCCGGGTCGGTGGGGTGACGACCCCGACCGCGAGCGGCGAGCGGTTGCAGGGCCGGGGCTTTTGCCGCGGCCGCTCGACAATACGGTATGGCCGCGGATCCGGACACCTGGGAGTACGAAACGCTCGAACCGCCTAGGGGTGAGACGAAGAAAGAAGCCACCGACCCGAAAGACCAGCTGAACGACCTCGGTGGGGAGGGGTGGGAGCTCGTCGAGACCATCGATTACGTCGGCGGCGGGACGAAGTTCCTCGTCTTCAAGCGCCCGGTCGACCGGTCATGAGCGTCGAGCCGGACTCGACGGGCGACGACTCCGGAGCGGACCCCGCCGAGTCCGACACCGAGATCGACGCGCCGGGCGACACCGAGATCTCCACCGCGGACACGATGCGCGAGCGGGCAGACGAGAGCGCCCTCAAACTGTGGCTGTTGCTGAAGGCGAACCGCCTCCACATCACCGGGGTGCTCGCGGTCGTCGTCTTCTGTACCTTCGTGGCGGTCGGGAGCAGCGTCGACGGCTTCGTCGCGACGCTCCAGAGCGGCGACACGAAGGGAGCGCTGTTCTCGACCATGCTGGGTGCCATCATCACCGGGACGACCCTGGTCGTGACGATCAGCCAGGTCGTCATCTCCCAGGAGAACGGGCCGCTGGGCGACCAGCACCAGCGGATGAGCAACACGATGGACTTCCGGGAGTACGTCGGCGACATGTACGACGAGCCGGTCCCGGTCGACCCCTCGGCGTTCCTGCGCGAGCACGTGAACGCGGTCCAGCGCGGGGCGAAGGCGCTCCGGGACGCCGTCGCTGGCAGCGACGACGAGGACCTGCGCACCGAGGTCGACCAGTTCACCGACAGCGTGATCGGCAACGCCGACGCGGTCCGCGACCAGCTCGACGGCGCCACCTTCGGCACCTTCGAGGTGCTGTTCGCCGCGTTGAACTTCAACTACGCCTGGAAGATATTCCAGGTCGAACGCATCGGCTCGGACCACGAATCGGCCATCGACGACGAGATCGACGACCGACTCACCGACCTGCGGACGACGCTGTCGATGTTCGGTCCCGCGCGCGAGCACATCAAGACGCTGTACTTCCAGTGGGCGCTCGTCGACCTCTCGCAGTACATCATTTACGCGTCGGTCCCGGCGCTGGTCGTCACAGGCTCGCTGCTCGCGTTCACCGGAAGCGGACCGATCCCCGGCACGACGCTGGGCATCGAGAACGTCCTCTGGGTCGTCGGCGCCGGGTTCACCGTCTCGCTCGTTCCCTTCCTGTTGCTGGTCGCCTACATCACTCGGATCGGCGTCGTCGCCAAACGGACGCTGGCTATCGGACCGCTCATCCTCCGCGATTCACAGCGGTAGCGTCGCGTTACCCGTCCACGAGTTTCGAGTGGAGACGGTCGGGACGTTTCCGAGCGACGTTCTCGCTCGCGTCGTGAGCTCCCCAGTCGGTGGATCGGTCCGAAGACGCGTCTCCGCGAGCGAAGTACCGGTTCGATGCGCCGTCCGGGATTCGAACTCGATGCCAGACCTCCCTGCAGTCTGTCTGCCGTAGTTCAAATCCCAGCGGTGTGCGTCTCGCACCCTCGAAAAACTCGGTCGCTCGATGCTCCGTCTGGGATTTGAACCCAGGTCATCGGCTCGAAAGGCCGAAATGATTGGCCGGACTACACCAACGGAGCCCACGACGCGTCCACGTCGTACTCGGGAGATTGGACTCGGGGTATAAAAACTCGTCTCTCTCGAACGCGTGTGCGGACTGGTCTCGCACGGCGAACGCCGTCGCCTGATCGCCGGGGTCGACTCTGTCGAACGCGACCGAAACCGAGCGTCTGGGGATCGATGCCCACCGATCCGGCCGGGGTCGGGGAAGTTTGCGGCGTCGGGAATGGTTCGCGGGGTCGCGGTCGGTGCGGCTACGCTCTCACTCGAAGCGCTCGACGGCCTCGGCGTAGCGGTCGGCGGGTTCGTCCCAGTCGACGACTTCGAAGAAGTTGTCGACGAAGTCGCCGCGGGCGGGGCCGTAGTCGTAGTAGTAGGAGTGTTCCCACACGTCCAGCGCGAGGATTGGGTGGCCGCCCCAGATCGCGCCCTGGTCGTGCTTGTCGACGACGACGTTGCGCAGGCGCTCGCTGAAGCTGTCGTAGACGAGCAGTGCCCAGCCCGACGCGTCGGCGGCGGCGGCCTCGAACTCGGCCTTCCAGGCCCCGTAGGAGCCGAAGTCCGCCTCGATGCGCTCGCGGAGGTCGCCCTCCGGTTCCGCTCCGCCCTCGGGGCTCATGTTCCGCCAGAACAGCGAGTGCAGGATGTGACCCGAGGAGTTGTGCGTGACCGAGCGGATGGCGGCGGCCGACCCGTCGGTGTCGCCGTCCTCGCGGTTCCCCGCGAGGGTGTCCTCGGCGGCGTTCCAGCCGTCGACGTAGCCCTGGTGGTGGGTGTCGTGGTGCCACGTGAGCACCTGTTCGCTGACGTGCGGTTCCAGCGCGTCGTAGTCGTACGGCAGCGGGTCGAGTTCGTAGTTCGACATGCAACAGCGGACAAGGACGCAACCAACTTGAGGCTAATCTGAAACCGATTTCCGTTGGCGATCCGAACGGTCCGCGCGCGAGAGGACGGGGCGGAGCCGAGCGACTCCCGGCACGGCGCGCCGCGACCGGAACGGTTTCCCCGCCGGTGGCGACAGGTGGCGTATCCACAGATGTCTCCGGGAGACGACTACCCGTCGGTGCGGTTGCACGACGTGGCCGAACTGGCCGACCCCGACTGGACTGAGGGCGGCGACGAACTCCGGCGCGTCCCGAACGACGTCGCCGCGAACGTGAACGTGGCCGCGCGCGAGCGGATACGCCACCCCGCGGGGAGCGAGATACGGTTCGTCCCCCGAGGGACCGAGACCGTTCGGCTGACGCTCTCGGCGGCGGCGGAGTCGGTCGTTCGCCCGTTCTGGGGGAGCTTCCAGGGTCAGGACGCGCTGGAACTCGGTCCGGAACCCGCGGAGTTCGAGCTGTCGGTCCCCGAGCCGCTGACCGACCTGCGCCCCGACGCCGCGGTCGAAGCCGCCGGCACGTTCGACCCGTGGGTCTGCCGACTCCGGTTCGAACCCTGGGCGCCCGTCGCCGTCCACGACGTGACCGGCGAGTGTCGACCGCCCGAGGACGGCGAGACGCCCGACCGTCGATACCTGGCCTACGGTACCTCGATCACGGAGGGCGCGGCGGCCTCTGCGACGCACCTGAACTACGTCTCGCGAGTGGCCCGCGCGCTCGACCTCGACCCGGTGAACCTCGGGATGTCGGGGGCGGCCTACTGCGAGCCGGCGGTCGCCGACTACATCGCCGAACGAGACGACTGGGACGTGGCGACGCTCGCCCTGTCGGTCAACATGGCCAACCGCGGGTTCACCGTCGAACAGTTCCGCGAGCGCGCCGAGTACCTCGTCGAGACGGTGGTGGGCGCGAACCCCGACCGACCGGTCGTCTGCGCGACGCTGTTCCCCTACCACGCCGACCTCCGCGAGAGCGAGGACAGGGAACGGGCGCGGGCCTACCGCGAGGCGCTCGAATCGGTCGTGGCGGGGTGTGAGTCGGGCACCGTCTCCGTCGTCGACGGCCGCGCGCTATCGGCCGCCGACGGACTGACCACCGACCTGCTCCACCCGGGCGACGCCGGGATGGAGTCCATCGCCGACGGGCTCGGGGCGCGGGTCGACGGGGTGCTGGACACGAGATGACACGGGTGTGAAGATTCTCTTTTAGACGACAGAGTTATACGATAGAATCCATACTGCGTGCTATGGGCGGCATACATTATCTCGTTGAGAATGCCTCTGCATCAGACACTGTTCTTGATGTGGGTAGTAAGACAGGGGGAGATATGAATAAACTTTCTTGCGATACAATATCTATTGATATAAAATTCCAAGAGACGAACTATGATACGAACTACATACTGGCGGACGGTACTTTATTATCTTTCAAGGACAACTCGTTCGATTTCGTTCTGTGTAGCCAGGTGCTTGAACATATAAAAGATACAGAGGGAATAGTAAAAGAGATCTCGAGAGTTCTCAAGCCGAAAGGTGAGGCAATATTTAATTTTCCAAACAGATTAGCACCGAAAAGTCCCCACCTCCCACCGTGGTGGTATTCGTATCTACCCCACAGAATAGGGCATTATCTATCAGATGACCTCCTTGATGAGGAAACTGCGAAATACTATAGAGAAAGTGAATTCATGCTGACGCCATTAAAAGCTAGATGGTTTCTGAACCGTCATTTCGATTTCGTAGAATACTGGACATTCAAGCACAAAAGTCGGTACGAGGACGAATTGAGACAAGAAGCGGACGTGTTTGACAACAGATACCACAAGGTGATGTTCGGTGTCTCTCCCGTTCTCTCTGAAATTGAAACTCTACCCTTGATCGGAGGGGTGATTGAACTATTTTATCCTAGTGCCGCATATATATGCACCAACTCGGATTGATTTGGGTTTCTAGATCGAGGTGTTTAGACGAGGACAGAGTTCGATAGTGCATACCGTTTTTATTATATCTTACATATTCTTGTGTCTGAAAGTGACACTGTTCGTCCAACAGACTTTTTGTAAGACCATTCCCCATACGTAGCTCCGTCAGAGAAGTGTGATATCGATGGCGGCGCGATCCGACATCACTGGCGTTCCCCGGCGGTCCGCGTACCCCTTTTTCCATCTGGCGGGGTTCTATCTCGTGTCGGTATTTAGCCTCACTCGGGGCGCGCTCGGACCCCTAGTCGTGACCCTTGCTCTGTTCCTCGCTGTTTACGTGATTCCGAGACAGGTTGAGAAAGTCGTCGAAGACAAACTCGATCGCAGACCTCCGACCGGAGCGTACTGTATTTCCTCAATATCGAACATGGATGCCGACCCGGGAGCGGCGCGCTTTTGCCGCCGAGACGAGTCCAGCCGTTCATGTACGAGGTCGAGATGAAGGTCCGCGCGGACCACGAAGCGGTCGAATCGGCCCTGGAGGCGGCGGACGCCGAGTTCGTCGACAGCGTCGTCCAGGCGGACACCTACTACGACGCGCCCCACCGGAACTTCGCCGAGACCGACGAGGCGCTCCGAATCCGCCGAGAACACCCGCCCGGCCGGGACACCGGAACCGACGAGTCCGCCGACGAGACGACCAAGATCACCTACAAGGGCCCGCTGCTGGAGGCCGAGTCGAAGTCCCGCGAGGAATACGAGACGACCGTCGGCGACGCCGAGGCGGTCGTGGGAATCTTCGACGGTCTCGGGTTCGAGCCGGCCGCTACGGTGCGAAAGGAGCGGGCGCACTACCGCCTCGACGGCTACACCGTCACGCTCGACAGCGTCGACGGCCTCGGCGAGTTCGTCGAGGTCGAGACCGAGACCGAGGACGACGACATCGAGGCCGCGCGCGAGGGCGCCCGTGCCGTCCTCTCCGAACTGAATCTCGACCCTGACGCCCAGATCCGCACCTCCTACCTCGGCCTGCTGCTCGACGATGATGCATGAGAGTAATTAGATCGGGCGTTCCGGTTTCCGCAAGTTATACGAGTGGGGGTATCCAACGCGGAGACAATGACGAACAGGAACGTTAGCGTCCAGCCGGCGGCCGGGCGGGCCGTCGAGGACCAGGAAGTGGAGATCGTCGAGCGGAAGGGTCTGGGCCATCCCGACTCGATCTGCGACGGGATCGCCGAGACCGTCTCCCAGGCGCTCGCGCAGACCTATCTCGACCGCGTCGGGAAAGTGCTGCACTACAACACCGACGAGACCCAGCTGGTCGCGGGCAACGCGGCGCCCGCGTTCGGCGGCGGCGAGGTGCAGGAACCCATCTATCTGCTGATCGTCGGCCGCGCGACCAAGGAGTACGAGGGGACGAAGATCCCCGCCGAGACCATCGCGCTGGAGGCCGCGCGCGACTACCTGGAGGCGAACTTCCCGCATCTGGACGTGGGGACGGACGTGATCGTCGACGTGCGCCTCGGCGAGGGCAGCGGCGACCTGCAGGAGGTCTTCGGCGAGGAGGGGTCGGTCCCGATGGCCAACGACACGAGCTACGGGGTCGGTCACGCGCCGCTCAGCGAGACCGAGCAGATCGTCCTGAACGTCGAGCGCCGGCTCAACGGCGAGTACAGCGACGACAACCCCGCGGTCGGCCAGGACATCAAGGTCATGGGCAAACGCGAGGGCGACCGGATCGACGTGACCGTCGCCGCGGCGGCGGTCGACGCCCACGTCGGCGGCCTGGACGAGTACCGCGAGGTCGTCGCGGGCGTCCGCGAGTTCGTCGGCGAGGTCGCCGGCGAGTACACCGACCGCGAGGTGACGGTCCACGTCAACACCGCCGACGACTACGACGAGGGCGCCATCTACCTCACGACCACGGGCACCTCCGCCGAGCAGGGCGACGACGGCTCGGTCGGGCGGGGCAACCGCGCCAACGGGCTCATCACCCCCAACCGGCCGATGAGCATGGAGGCCACCAGCGGCAAGAACCCCGTCAACCACATCGGGAAGATCTACAACCTCCTCTCGACGGAGATCGCCCAGTCGGTCGTCGCGGAGGTCGACGGCATCCGCCAGCTCCAGATCCGCCTGCTGAGCCAGATCGGGAGCCCCATCGACGAGCCACACGTCGCCGACGCGACGCTGATCACCGAGGACGGCGTCTCCGTTGCCGATATCGAGAGCGAGGTCGTCGCCGCCATCGACGAGGAACTCGCGAACGTGACCGACGTCACCCGGCGGGTCATCGACGGCGAGCTCTCGACGTTCTGAGCGGCCGCCGTACGAAGCCTTTCTATATTCGGGGTCGTCAACGGGTAGCCATGCACCCGCCGGGCGCCGACGTGGTCGTGGTCCGCCACGGCGAGATCGGGACCAAGAGCGAACACGTGGGCACGAAGATGGAGCGACGGCTCCGCGAGAACCTCGCGGCCGTCCTCGACGACCGCGGCGTCGACGCCGAGATCGAACAGCGCCGCTTCCGCCTGCGACTGCACACCGACGACCCCGAGGCCGCGACCGCCGCGGCCGCCGACACCTTCGGTGTCGTCTCGGCGAGCCCGGCCGTTCGCGCCGAACCGACGCTCGACGCCATCTGCGAGGGGCTGACCGACGCCGCCCGCGAGGGCTACGACGGCGGGACCTTCGCCGTCTCGGCCCGCCGAGCGGGCGTGGAGTCCGCCCATCCGTTCTCCAGCACCGACATCGAACGGGAGGGCGGCAGCGCCGTCTGGGACGCCGCCGAGTCGGCGGGGGTCGACCCCGAGGTGGATCTGGACGACCCGGACACCGAGTTCTTCGTCGACTGCCGCGAGGACGACGCGCTGGTCTTCCTTGAGAAGCGGGCCGGTCCGGGCGGGTTGCCGCTCGGGACCCAGGATCCGGTGGTCGCGCTGATGAGCGGCGGCATCGACTCGCCGGTCGCGGCGTGGGAGCTGATGAAACGCGGTGCGCCCGTGGTCCCGCTGTACGTCGATCTGGGGGACTACGGCGGGGTGGACCACCGGGCGCGGGCGGTCTCGACGACGGGGACGCTCGCCCGGTACGCTCCCGACCGGGACATGCGCCTGCGCATCGCGCCGGCCGGCGACGCCGTCGCGGCGATCGCCGACGCGGTCGACGTGGGGCGGATGCTCGTCCTGCGTCGGTTCATGTTCCGCGTCGCCGCGGCCGTCGCCGAGGAGCACGGTGCGGTGGGCGTCGTCACCGGCGAGGCCGTCGGCCAGAAGTCCAGCCAGACGACGGCCAACCTCGCGGTCACGAGCGCCGCCGTCGACCTCCCCGTCCACCGGCCGCTGCTGACCGTCGACAAGACGGACATCACGGCGCGAGCAGACGAGATCGGCACCTTCCACGAGTCGACGATCCCGGCCGGCTGCGAGCGGCTCGCGCCCGACTACCCCGAGACTCGGGGGCGCCTCGGCGCGATCGAGGAGCGCGAGCCCGACGGCCTGGCGGAGCGAGCGAGCGCGGTGGTCGACCGCCTCGAAGTCGCCGACGGCGGTGACGGCGCTGCCGAGGACCCCGCGGAAGGCGAAACCGCTTAGGGGCGCCCGCGTCTCTCGGTCACCATGACGCGGGTGTGCCTGGTCGGGTCCGACGACGTGAACCTCCGCTACGAGCTGCTCTCCCGAGAGACGGCTCGCGACGCCCTGGCCACCTACGACCTGCGGGAACCGTTCGAGAACTCGGTGGGGCTGGAGACCGTCAGCCTCGGCGCCGCGGTCGCGCTGCTGAACGACCTCAACTGGTACCTCGTCCGGTTCGCCGACGAGGCGATGGTACACGAACCGAGCGTCAGCGAGACCGAGTGGCTCTCCCGCGACCTCGCGGCCGCGGTCCGCGACGACGCCGTCGGCCCCGACGAGGCCGCCCGCTTCTGCAAGGTCTACGGCCTCGAAGCCGCGGACGCCCACGCCGACGCAGACGGTGAATCCGACGACTCCGCGAACGACGGCGCCACGGGAGCCGAACACGACGGTGGGCCAGGGAGCGGCGTCGGCGCCGACCCCGCCGGACCGAAGCGCCTCGTCGAGCCGATGTACGTCACGCGGACCGGGAACGACATTCCGGACTACGACCTCCGGGACGTCGAGGAGACGGTCGTCGAACGCGTCACGGAGTCGGAGTTCGGCGCCTGAGACGGGCGTCGTCGGCCGCGTCGAGCGGCCGGACCGTGCCGCCAGCAGACTTATGCGACAGCCTGTCACACACCGCTAGTGTGTCATCGTCCCGATCGGTCGTCGGGGTCGTGCTGGTGCTCGCGGTCGCGAGCGTCCTCCCGGGACTGGTCGGTGGCGTTCGAGCGAGCGCCGACCGTCACGACGCGCGGTGGGCGGTCGGGTCGGGGCTCGCGGACCCGGCGGCGGGCAACGAGACCGCGCCGGCGGTCGTCCAGAACGTGACCTACCGGCAGGCACCGAACGCGTCGGGAACGATCCTGGCGACTCAGCGCTACCGGGTCCGGGAGAACGTCTCGGCGCTGGTCGTCTACAACTACTCCCGGGGGCGGGTGGTCGACGCGACGGGGTTCGCGGCCCGGCCGAACGGCCGCTGGACCTGGGACGGGAACACGACCGACCCGTCGGTGAGCCTCCGGCTCGCGGTCAATCGGTCGAGCCGACAGTTCGGCGGGCTCCGCTGGGTCGACACCGGGGACTGGGCGCTCGCGAACCCCCGGACAGACTTCGCCTACCGCGACGCGGGCCTCGACCGGTGGGTGTACTCCTGGCAGGCGAACGCGCGGATCGACCGGCGGACCCGCGTCGGGGCCGACCAGCGCGGGTTCGCCGGCCCGTCGATCGTCTACCTCGGCGGGTTCGAGGCGTCGACGGCCGACGCGACCGGCCAGCGGATCCGGCTCGTCCGGCCGGCGAGCGCGGAGCTGGCCGACGACTCCGCGCGCGTGCTCCGGGTGCTGTCGGTCGCCTCGGACCAGCTCCGGGTCGGCGCCCGCGACTCGGTGGTCAACGCCTTCGCGGGGCCGCGACCGCTGCGCCACGGCGGGACCGCCGCGCTCGCGGACGGCGACCGCCAGGACTTCTGGGTGTCGGCCGGCTCCGATGCGGGCACGCCGCCCAACACCTGGATCCACGAGTACGTCCACACGCGCCAGTCGTTCGTCCTCGGCTCGGAGATGACCTGGTTCCGCGAGGCGAGTGCGAGCTACTACGCCGCGGTCGTCTCGGTGCGAGTCCCCCCGAACCGACCCGACGAGTTCGAGCGACTCCGGGAGACGTTCGGGAACGAGCGCGGCGCGAACGCGACGCTCACCGACCGCTCGTCGTGGTCGACGACGTACGTCCCCTACGCGAAGGGCGGGCGCGTCCTCGCCGCGCTCGACGGGCGCATTCGGAACGCGACCGACGGTAACCGGTCGCTGCAGACGGTGTTTCGCCGACTGAACCGTCACGACGGGCTGGTCACCTACGACGTGTTCGCCTCGGTCGTCGCGAACGTCAGCGGCGAGACCCACCGCGAGTGGCTGGACGACCACGTCCGCGGCGACGCGCCCGTCTCGCCGCCCGGCTCGCCCTACGCCTACACCGTTCCCGGCGGCGAGTTCGACGCCGACGACGACGGGCTGTCCGCCGCGGCCGAACGCGCGAACGGGACCCACCCCTTCGCCGCGGACACCGACGCCGACGGCGTCGACGACGGCACCGAACTCCGCCTCGGGACCGACCCGACCGACCCGTACTCGACGCCGGTCGTCGAGGACGACGCCGTCGGGAACGCGACCGACTCGCCGGCCGACGGCGCGAACCGGACGGCGTCGTAGCGGCGCTTTCAAGGTGCAGTCGGCCCGCCCTTCGAGTATGACCACAGTCGCCCTGCTCGTCAGGCCGGCCGAGCCCGGCACCGTCCTCGAACACCTCGTCGACAGCGGGGCGGTGACCGCCGCGGAAGCGACGGATCTGTACGCCGCGATGGCCCGCGACGTGGCGGCCGCCGTTCGGGCCAGCGGGGCCGAACTGCTCGTCAACTACCGACCCGTCGAGGCCGAGGACCCGACCGAACCCGGCGCGGACGAGGCGTCGCTGGAAGCGGTGCGCTCGATGCTCGCGCCCGCGCTCGACGACCCCGACGCGCCCCGATACGAGGTGCAGGTCGGCTCGTCGCTGTCGGCCCGCGTCGGCAACACGGTCACGCACCTGCTCGACCGCGAGAGCGTCCAGAGCGCCGCGGTCGCCCGGCCCGCGGCGGCGATGCTCCAGCGCCGCATCGTCGACAGCGCCGCGATGAAGCTCCGCGGTTCCGAGGTCGTCCTCGGCCCGGCGACCGACGGCCGCGTCTCCTACGCGGCGTTCACCGAACCGGTCGACTTCGAGAACGCCTTCGCCCAGCCGGCGGTCGAGACGCTGACCGACCGCGGGCGCGACGCCGGCCTCGACGTGGACTTCCTGGAGATGCTCCCCGTGGCCGAGACGCCGGGAGGATTCGCGACGCTGGTCTCGCAGGTTCGAGCGCGCCAGCGGGCGGACCTGTGGGTGCCGCCCCACACCGCCGCGGTCGTCGCGGACCTCGGGCTGGTCGCGTCGGCCGACGGCGACGGGCTCTCGGTCTCGCGGGACTAGGTGGCGACGGACCCGTCACGATGGTCGCAGGGCGCCCTGCGTCCCGCGGGACTGACCGACCGACAGGTCTTAGGGTCGACGGGCGGAATCTCCGGGCGCGGTGGGATAGCGAAGTGGCCTAACGCGACTGCCTTGAGAGCAGTTGTCCTCACGGACTCCGGGGTTCGAATCCCCGTCCCACCGTGTTCTACCGTGTACTCTCCGGACGGCGAGCGACCGCTCCGAACTTGTCCCGGCCGGCTCGATCACTGCGTGAGTCGCTCGGGAGTCGAATCCCGGTTCGATGATCGACGAAGCGGCGGTGGAAAAAAGACGAGTTATCAGGGAGGAGCACAGCGATGGAGATAGCGACCACGTACCAATGTCAGAGAGATACGACCTCGTCATCGTCGGCGGCGGTATCAGTGGGGCATCGCTCCTGTACGCGACGGCGAAGTTCACGGACATCGACTCCATCGCGCTGGTCGAGAAGGAGTCGGACGTCGCGGCGATCAACTCACACCGGACGAACAACTCCCAGACGCTGCACTTCGGCGACATCGAGACCAACTACACGCTGGAGAAGGCCGAGGAAGTCAAGGAGGGCGCGGAACTGCTGGCGGGTTACCTCGAACACCACGACCCCGACAGGGAGATGCACGCCAAGCGGAGCAAGATGGTCCTCGGCGTGGGCGAGGAGGAGGTCGCCCAGCTGGACCGCCGCTACGGCGAGGAGGGCTTCGGCGAGCTGTTCCCGAAGCTCCGGCCCATCGACCGCGAGGAGATCGCCGACCTCGAACCGAAGGTCGTCGAGGGCCGCGACCCCGACGTGGCGATGCGCGCGCTCCAGACGCCGGACGGCTACGTCGTCGACTACGGCCAGACGACGAAGTCGTTCGTCGAGCGGGCGGCCGAGGAGGCCAGCGTCGATGTCTACACCGGCACCGAGGTCACGAGCGTCGAACCGACCCGGGAAGGCTACGAGATCTCCACGTCGGACGGCGACTTCGAGTGCGAGGCGGCCGTCGTCGCCGCCGGCTCCCACAGCCTCCAGATCGCCAAGGAACTGGGCTACGGCCAGGACAAGGTGCTGCTGCCGGTCGCGGGGAGTTTCTTCCTCGCCGACGACCTGCTGAACGGGAAGGTCTACACCCTCCAGATGAAGAAGCTGCCGTTCGCCGCGGTCCACGGCGACGCCGACGTACACGACGGGTCGATCACGCGGTTCGGCCCGACGGCCAAGCTCGTCCCGACGCTCGAACGGGGCCGGATATCGACGGTCTCGGACTTCCTCGACGTGTTCGGGCTGAACGCCGCGGCGTTTCTCAGCTACGCGAACATCCTCTCCGACAGGGTGCTGTTGCCGTACGTCCTCCGAAACCTCGTCTACGACCTCCCGGAGGTCGGCCCGCGGCAGTTCCTCCCGCACGTCCAGAAGGTCGTCCCGAGCGTCGAACTCGACGACATCGAGCGTGCCGAGGGGTACGGCGGCGTCCGCCCGCAGATCGTCGACACCAGCGACCGCTCGCTCGACATGGGCGAGGCGAAGATCGTCGGCAAGGACATCATCTTCAACATCACCCCCTCGCCGGGCGCCTCGACCTGTCTGAAGAACGCGATGCGGGACGCGCGGACGGTCGTCGACTTCCTCGACGGCGACTACGCGTTCGACGAGGCGGCGTTCCGCGCCGAGACCATCGGGCACTTCCCGACCGCCGACACCGGCGGTCCGTCGGTCGACACCGAGGGCGCCGCCGGAGTCGCCGCCGACGACGACTGAGCGCGACCGCTACTCCTCGGCGTCCCGCAACTCCCGGATCGCGTCCTCCTGTTCCTTCCGAGCGATGCCGCCGCTCTCGGCGTGCCGGCCGGTGTACTGCGAGTCGGGGATCGCCGACCAGACGGAGTCGCCGTTGCCGTCGGTCGCCCGACGGAACCAGACCGCGCAGACGACGAGGTAGGCAAACGCGGCCAGCGCGAGACTCGGCACGTAGGCGTTCTCGGCGAGCCCGAGCGTCTGGACGGCGAGGTCCAGCAAGGCAGCGGTGCCGGTGACGAACGCGCCACCGAGCAGGAAGAACACGAACAGGATGCGAATCCATCGAGGGACCGAGAGGTCGACGGTTCGCGACATAGACGGCGCTTCGCGGCGGTGCGGAAAAGGCCTTCCGCCCGACCGATCGACGACGGTCGGTTCGGGTTGCGAGTGGAGTAGTTGTTTCCGCTGTTAGTGCTGTGAAATGAAACCGAGCGGCAGCGACGGCACTCGGTGGCAAGCGATGAAAGCCCTCGGCACGCTCGCGGTCGCTGAGCGACATATCCGCGCTCTCGGCACGGCCCGCGCGGATAGGGGTCGCTCAGACGACTACACGAACGCGAGCAGGGCGGTCGGCTACGCCGACCGCCGCAAGCCGTGGCGGCGATAGCGAGGGAGCGAAGCTCCCTCAGACCGTTGGCGCGGCGAAGCCGCGCCAAGAAGCCGCCACGCGCGCCTCGCCCTTTCAATCCGCCAGGACCGCAACCGCCCCGCACAGCGACCGCAGCCGGCCACGAGCCTCCCCAGCCGATTCGCTCGCTTTCGGCTCGCTCATCCCTCGCGCGGCTCCGGTCGCGCGCATGAAAGCGCGCTCCAGCGCACGCCGACCGCACCGCTACCCCCAACTGCAAACTCTATCCCCTGTACTGAGCGTGCGACCGTCGCGGGCGCGGGAGCCGCGCCGCGAGACGGATGAGTAAGCGTGATTGCGGCCCGGTCCGTAGCTCGTGACGTGACACAGTGGGTCGAGAACCCGTCGGGCGGGCGCGACCGCGGGGCCGCGGCGCTCGCACGCGCGTGGATGGAGGTGCTGGTCAGGCCCCGTCGACTGTTCCGGTCGGGCGTGGCGCCGGGCGACCAGGCGCCGGGGCTGGTGTTCGCCGGGGCGGTCGTCCTCGTCGAGGAACTGACGCGCATCGCGACCGGCGCGGCCGCCTACCCGGTGTTGAGTGACCAACCGACCCTCTCGACGGTGCTGTTCCTGGCGCTGGCGGTCGTCCTCGTCGCGCCCGCGGCGTTGCACCTGACCGCCGCGCTCCAGACGGTGATCCTCATCGCGGCGGCTCCCGACCGCGCGGGCGTCAGCGAGACGGTGCAAGTCATCGCCTACGCCGCGGCGCCGTGCGTGTTCGCTGGGTTCCCCTATCCGGGCGTCCGCGTGGCCGCGACCGCGTACGCCAGCGTCCTGCTGGCCGTCGGTGTCAGCGACGTACACGACGTGGCGTTGCCGAAAGCCGCCGTCCTGACGGCCGTGCCCGCGGCGCTCGCCTTCGGCTACGGCTTCCGGGGGTTCGCCGCGCTCTCCGAGGTGACCGGGCTGACGTGGGCCGACGTGGCCGCGAGTCTCGCCTGAGTCGGGCGCGACCGCGAACCGAGCGAGGACGGCGCGCCGCCCTTCCGACCACGGTCGTTTAAGCGCGCGCCGGTCGGATCGCCGGTGTGTTCACGCTTGACCTGGCGGAGTTCACGTTCGAGTTGAAGGACGGAGCGATCAAGCACGTCGGCCCGTCGAACAAGTCCGCGACGGCGAAACTGTACGACGTGGAGGGCGTGGAGGTGCGGGAGTTCGGCGACGAGCGCGTCAAGCTCGCCTTCGAGGACGAGGACGGCAACGAAGTGGAGGTCGCGCTGTTCCCGGAGGCGGCCACGGAGGTCGCCCGCGGGATCGAAGCGCTCGAAGAGGACGGACGCGTGTTCGAGTAATGCGAGCGTCCGGAATCGACTCGTAGCGGCTCCTGAACGCGTTTGCGTGGCGAAATCGGACGAAGAGCGGGGCGGACGGGTGACGGACGCGTTTCGACAACCGTTTTAGGCCCGGGGCATTTCTACCTGCCAATGGGTTCGTGTATCATCTGCGGGAAGTCTGTCGACGGTCGCATCTGCGACCTCCACGAGGAAGACGTCGTCTTCGAGTTCCGCGGGAACCAGCCCGACCAGCTGACGGTCGATCGCTACTACCGCGGAACCGTGGACGGGTACGCCGAGTTCGGCGTGTTCGTCGACATCGGCGACAGCGTCACCGGACTGCTCCACCGAAGCGAGCTCGACCGACGGCTCGAGAGCCTCGACTGGGAGTCCGGTGACACCGTCTTCGTGCAGGTTCAGCAGGTTCGAGACAACGGGAACGTGGACCTGGGCTGGTCGATCCGCCAGGCCGAAAACGAGTTCCGCGGGACCCTCGTCGACGACCCCGACCAGGGCGCACCGTATCTCAAAGAGGACGAGTCGGGAAATGAGGACGCGGCAGCCGACGACGGTTCGGCTGCCGACTCGCCCGACGACAGCGAGGAAACCGACGACGCGGACGTGACGGCGACCACCGAAGACGCCGACGAGAGCGACGAGGACGAGGGCGACGAGCAGGTCGAGCCGACCTCGACCGCCGACGCCGCCGCGACGGAGGCGCCCGCCGCTGCGACCGAGACCGACGCCGGGTCGAGCGACGGTGGAACGGCCGCCGCGAGCGGTGGCGCCGCCGCCGCGGTCGCCGAGGAAGAGACGGAGGAGGAAGCGGACGAACCGTCGGAGCCGAGTCACGTCGCCATCGAGACGCTCGACGACCGGGTCGGCGAGACCGTCCGGCTCGAAGGCGTCGTCGAGAGCGCACGACAGACCAGCGGCCCGACGGTCTTCGAGATCCGCGACGAGACCGACAGCGTGGAGTGCGCCGCGTTCAAGGAGGCGGGCGTCCGCGCCTACCCCGAGATCGACACCGACGACGTGGTCCGCCTGGACGGCGAGGTCCGCGAACGCCGCGGCGAGCTCCAGGTCGAGACCGAGGCGCTGGTGAAGCTCGCGGACGACGACCGGGCGACCGTCGAGGACCGGCTGGCCGACGCGCTCACCGCGCAGGCCGAGCCCGACGCGGTCGACCCCATCGTCGCCGACGAGACGGTCGAGGCGCTCACCGGGGACGTGCGCGACGTGGCGACGGCGGTCCGCCGCGCGGTGCTCGAAGAGCGACCGGTCGTGGTCCGCCACGCGGCGACCGCCGACGGCTACGTCGCCGGCGTCGCCCTGGAGCGGGCGACGCTCCCGCTCGTGCGCGACCAGCACGACCAGCACGACGCGGTGTACCACTACTTCGACCGCCGCCCGCTGGAGGAGGGCGTCTACGACATGGACGACGCGACGAAAGACGCGACGCGCATGCTGGAGGCCCGCGAGCGCCACGACGAGAAGCTGCCGCTGTTCGTCTTCGTCGCCGCCGGCGCGACCCGCGAGTCGCTCGACGGCTTCGAACTGCTCGATCTGTACGGCGCCGGCCGCGCGCTGGTCGACGACGTGGCGGTCGACCCCGAGATCGGAGAGGCGGTCGACGCCGCCGTCGCGCCCGACGGCGCTCAGGAGACCACGACTGCGACACTGGCCGCCAACGTCGCCGCCCACGTCAACGACGACGTGCGCGAGGACCTGCAGCACCTCCCCGCAGTGAGCTACTGGGAGGACACCCCCGAGGCGTACGCCGACGCCGCCAGCGAGGCGGGCTACGACGCCGACGCCACCCGCGAGGTCCGCGAGGCCGTCGCGCTGGAGGCGTACTATCAGTCCTACGAGGACAAGCGCGAGCTGATCACCGACCTGCTGTTCGGCGAGGGCGACGGGCCCGGCGGGCTCGCCGGTCACGTCAGCGAGCAGTTCCGCGAGAAGCTCGACGCCGAGATCGAGACCGCGGAGGCCAACCTCGACAGGCAGACGCTCGACGACACGACGGTCGCGGTGCTGGACACCGACGCCTTCACCCACCGCTACGAGTTCCCGCCGACCGCGCTCCTGCTGGACGAACTCCACCGCCGCCACCGCGACGACGTGAGCGCGGTCATCGGCGTCTCCGACGACGAGCTCCACATCCGCAGCGACCACGCCATCGACGTGCGCGACGTGGCCGAACGCGCCCGCGAGTGGGTGCCCAACGCCGGGCTGACCGCCACGTCCGCCCGCGACGGCAAGCTGGAGTACATCGCCGGCGAGCGTTCGGCGGTCCTCGACACGGTCATCGACGTCGTCGCCGACGAAGTCGCCTGAGCGCGAGTATCACAGTCGACAGTCGCGGCCGAAGCTTTTTGCCGCTCATTTCGCTCGTGACGGTATGTCAGTCGTCGCCGACATGGCGGAGATCACCGAGCGACACGCCGGCGAATCGCTCCGATACTTCGCGGAAGTCCCACCGGACTCGCGGGAGGTGACCGTCCACCACCGGCGCGAGGGACTCGTCTGGACCGACGCGCGCGAACGAGAGGTCGAGGAGGAACTCCACGAACTCACCGCGAAGGCGTCCTACGAGGAGGCGATGGACGCGACGAACGTCAACCAGATCGTCAAGGTCGCCGACGACAAGGTGTTGTTCACGGGGTTCATCGACGACACCGTCGCCGTCGCGGCCTTCGAGCGCGGGATTTTGGCGACCTTGCCCGCCATCGTCGCCGAGTTCCGGGAGTACATGATCGAGGAGGACATCGAGTTCGTCGCGCTGGAGCTGTAGGGACGACTTTTGTCGGTCGCGCCGGTGGATCGAGCCATGACCGACGGAAGTGATCCGGACCGCGTCGTCTCCGAATCGGATCTGGACTGGGACGAGTACTACCACGGCGAGCGACAGTTCCGCCGGAAGCAATTAGGGGTCGCGGCCGGCGGCGAGGAGCTGGGCACCAGCCTCTACGAACTCGAATCGGGCAATCGCACGTGGCCCCGGCACTACCACGCCGGCAACGAAGAAGCGATCTACGTCCTCGGCGGCGAACTGACGCTGTTCCTCGGGAACGGCGGAACCGGAGAGGGAGACGGCGCCGAGGAGACCGAACACGTCCTCGAACCCGGCGACTACGTCGCGCTCCCGAGCGGGCCGGACCACGCCCACGAGGTCGAGGCTCGGGGCGACGAGACCGCCCGATTTCTGGTGATCTCGACGATGAACGAGCCGGATCTGTCTGTCCTCGTCGAGCGCGACGCGGCGATGCTGTTCGCGGGCGGCGCGCCCGGCAACTACGACGACCGGTACGTCTCGCAAACGGTGGATCTGGACACCGAGGTGGATTACTGGGACGAGTAGGCGTCAGTCGTCCGCTTTCGCCGCCTCCGGGTCGAACACGCCCCGACGCAACCCCTCCCGGACAGGATCGTGTTCGGCGTCGGTCGGCGGCGGCGCGGTGACCAGCAGCGCCTCCAGACGGCCGCCCTCGTCGGCTTTCACGCCGCGGTCGACGCCGGCGGGGACGACCACCACGTCGCCGGGGCCGACTTCGTGGTCGGTGTCGCCCTCGCGGACGACGCCCGTCCCCGAACGGACGTGGACGACCACGTCGCTGTCGGGCGCGTGGACCGGGATGAACTGTCCGGGCTCGAAGTAGCCACAGACCGCTTTCAGGTGGTCGCTCTTGAACACGCCCCGGGCCGAGAACTGGTCGTCGCTGTACGCCCGTTCGGCGTCGAAGTCCGTCGCTGGCATCGTCTAGACCACGGCGCGGCGGGGAAAGGCCGCTGGGCCGAACCGGTTCGGTCGCTGTTGACGGTGGCCGAGCGGGACGGCCGCAGGTCAGTCGCGGACCGCGCGGATCCCCTTCTTCGCGCCGTAGTACGCCCACTCGGCGGAGTAACAGAAGACGCAGCCGCGGAACTGTGGCCTGCCCGGACCCTCGTCCGATTCGCCGGCGTCGGCGGTCGCGGTCATGTTCGGGACGCAGGACTCGTCGGATAAGAAGGTACCGGCGGTGTGCATACCGGGCGCACGGGGGCAGCGGCCGCGAGGGCGAGCGACACGCTTATTCGCGGCAGGGACGGATCGCTGACAACGCGATGAGCACCGAGATACCGGACGCGGCCGACCTCGACGCCGACGAGCCCGAGGCGTTCCTGAAAGCCTGCCGGGAACTGGTCGACCGCATCCTCTCGGGCGAGATCGAGAGCGAGGACGTGGAGACGGCGAAAAAGGAGGTCTGCGGCAAGTACTCCTCGCCGAAGGTCCCCCGAAATTCGGACCTGATCGACTTCGGCCCCGACGAGCGCCGGGAGGAACTGGAGGAGGTACTCCAGCGCAAGCCCGTCCGCACCGCATCGGGCGTCTCGCCGGTGGCGATCATGACCTCGCCCAAGCGCTGTCCCCACGGGAAGTGTCTGTACTGCCCCGGCGGCCCGGACTCGGAGTTCTCCTCCGCGCAGTCCTACACGGGCCACGAGCCGGCGGCCGCCCGCGGCGTGCAGAACGACTACGACCCCTACGGGCAGGTCCGCCTGCGGCTCGAACAGCTCCGGCAGATCGGTCACCCCGTCGACAAAGTGGAGCTGATCTTGATGGGCGGGACGATGACCGCCCGGAGCCACGACTACCAGGAGTGGTTCGTCAAGCGCGCCTTAGAGGCGATGAACGAGTACGACCCCGAAGGCAACCCTGAGCCCGCCGAGGACGAGAGCTTCGCGCAGGATCCCGACGAGCGCGAGTTCAGCTACGTCGAGGACGTGATCGCCGAGAACGAGACCGCCGACGTCCGCAACATCGCGACCACGTTCGAGACCAAGCCCGACTGGTGTGACCCCGAGCAGATCGACCGGATGCTCGACCTGGGCGCGACGAAGGTCGAGGTCGGGGTGCAGACCACCTTCGAGCGCATCAACCGGGAGATGCACCGCGGCCACGGCACGCAGGACGCCATCGACGCCAACCGCCGGCTGCGCGACTCGGGGTTCAAAGTCGGCTTCCACATGATGCCCGGCCAGCCGGGGATGTCCAAGGAGATGTGCCTGGAGGACTTCCGGCGCATCTTCGACAACACCGACTGGCGCCCGGACTTCCTGAAGATCTACCCCACCCTCGTCGTCGAGGGGACGGTCACCTACGACTGGTACCAGCGCGACGAGTTCGAGCCGCTCGAAAACGAGGAAGCCGCGGAGCTGGTCGCCGAGATCAAGTCGATGATCCCCGAGTACACGCGCCTGCAGCGCGTCCAGCGGGACATCCCCGCCGACTTCATCGAGGGCGGCGTCTGGAAGTCCAACCTCCGGCAGCTCGCTCGTCAGCGCATGGACGACCACGGCTGGTCCTGCGACTGCATCCGCTGTCGGGAGGTCGGCCACCACGACGAGGAACCCGAGGAGGTCACGCTCGCCACCGACACCTACGAGGTCGCTGGCGGGAAAGAGCACTTCATCAGCTTCGAAGACCGCGAGAAGGGGGTCCTCGTCGGATTCTGCCGCTTGCGGTTCCCGAACGACCCCGTCCGGCGCGAGTTGCAGGGGGCCGCCGTGGTCCGCGAACTCCACGTCTACGGGAGCGAAGTCGGTGTGGGACAGTCAGCGGGCGAGGACGAGGGGAGCCACCAGCACCGCGGCTACGGCAAGCGCCTGCTGGCCGAGGCCGAGCGGCTGGCCGCCGACGCGGGCTACGGCAAGCTGGCCGTCCTCTCGGGCATCGGTGTCCGGCAGTACTACCGCGAGAAACTCGGCTATCGACAGGACGGCCCGTACGTGAGCAAGCGGTTGTGAGTGCGTCCGGGTTGTCGAACCGAGCGTGAACGGAGTGAGCGCTCGGTTTTTTCGCCCACGTTTTTGCCGAGCGGGTCGCGAAGCGACCCCGAGGAAAAAAGGTGGGACCTGGTCCGTACGTGAGCAAGCGGCGATAGGGGCGCGGGGCTATCGGTCGCGGGTCGGCTACGCCTCGTCGACGTAACTCCCGTAGTCGATTTCGGCCCAGTAGCGCTCGCCGTCGTAGCGGACGACGTAGGACCCGCCGTAGTCGGTCTCCTCGACGGGCTCCTGCGCGCGGAAGCGGTCGACCAGCGCGTCGAACGCTTCGTTGTCGCTGTCCTCCACCCAGTAGGTGTCGTTGAGAGAGCCGTTCACGAGGTCACGCTCCCCCTGGGAGAGCCCGGAGAGTTCGAACTCGTAGCGCTCGCGGAGCGAGTCGGCGTAGTCCTCGTGGCTCTCGGCGACCAGTTCGGCCTCGTAGCGGTAGACGGTCAGCTCCGTCCGTTCGGCCTCCACGTCGACGGGATAGACCTCGCCTTCGTACCTGACCGCGTCGTACTCCTGCGTCGGGACCAGCACCGACGATTCGGCGTCGCTCTCGGTGTAGACGGCGCCGACGCCGAAGTCGTAGCCCGGTTCGAGCGCGTCCTCGTCGGGCGGCCGCTGGGTGAGCACGAACTCCAGGGTGTCCCTGTCGACGGCCGGCAGTTCCTCGTAGTCGACGACCGCACCGTCGACCGAGGAGGCGTTGAAGTCGATGCGGATCCCGACATCGTAGCCCGGTTCGGTCCCGTTCTCGGCGTAGTCGACCGCGTAGAACCGCCCGTCGTGGCGGAAGGGGAGCGACTCGTCGACCGGCGGGTCCGCGCCGACCGCCGTGGCGGTGCCGTTCTCGACCGCTCGCCGCACCACGCGCTCGTCCTCGTCCGGCGGCGCGTCCGTAGGCAGGGCGTGGCTCGCCTCCTCGGCGAGCGCGCGGTCGTCGACGGGGGTCAGCGACAGCGAACCCTCGGCCGAACAGCCGCTCAGGCCCGCGAGGAGGGCGACGAGCGCGAGAGCGAGGGCGGTCCGGTGTCTCATACCGGGTAGTCGCGGACGCGATATGAATGTCTTGTGCAGACCCAAACCGGGATTTGACCTTCCGCGTCCGCGAACCGGTCTCGGTCGCGGCCAGCACTGTTTTGCCGCTCGCTCGCTAACGACGAGTGTACATGCCGAAGCGACTCGCCGAGGGGGTCTGGTTGCTCGATATCGGGCTGGTGCCGCCGTTCGCGACCAACGGCTACCTGGTCGACGACGGCACCGTCACCCTGATCGACCCCGGCCTCCCGTGGAACCGACCGTCGCTCGGGTCGGAGCTGAGCGATATCGGCTACGAGGTGAGCGATATCGACCGGGTCTTCCTCACCCACTACGACATCGACCACACCGGCGGGCTCCGGGCGCTCGACGGCGCGTTCGACGGGGCGGTGTACATCGGCGCCGACGACCTCGCGCTCGGGAGCGGCGAGAGCGACCCGAAGATCCTCCACCACAAGGGACTGTTCCACCGGATCGCCCGACGGATCTATCCGCTGCCCGATCACATGGACATCCGCGGCGTCGCGGACGGCGACGAGATCGGGCGGTTCACCGCCTACCACACCCCGGGCCACAACCCCGGCCACACCGTCTTCGTCCACGACTCCGGGGCGGCCTTTCTCGGCGACCTCACCTGGGAGGACGACGGCCGGCTCACGCCGCCGTTCTGGCTCGATTCGTACGATATGCGTGCGCTGACCGAGAGCATCCGGGACCTGAGCGAGCGCGTCCCGCCGTTCGAGGTCGCCGCGATGGGCCACGGAACGCCGATCGTTCGGGACGGCCGGCGGGCGCTGCTGGAGTGTGCCGCTCGGCTGTAGGGGCGGCGCGGGACCCCGTCCGCGAAGAGGGCGGTGCGACAGGCCTTTGCTCCCGAAGGCGGACCCACCTGTATGGACAGAAAGCGGGAACTGACGAGCGTCGACCTCGCGGCGCTCGCCGGCGAGCTATCGGTCTACGAGGGCGCGGGCGTCGGGAAGGTCTACCTCTACCCCGACCGCGACCTGCTGCGGTTCCGGATGCGCCACTACGACCTGGGGCGGACGGAGCTGCTCGTCGAGGTCGGCGAGGACAAGCGGGTCAACGTGACCGACCCGGACCACGTGCCGGAGGCGCCCGAGCGGCCGCCCAACTTCGCGATGATGCTCCGCAATCGCATGCAGGGCGCCGAGCTACTCGACGTGTCCCAGTACGGGTTCGACCGGATCCTCGAACTCACCTTCGAGCGCGACGACGAGACGACGACGATCGTCGCGGAGCTGTTCGGCGACGGCAACGTCGCGATCCTCGACGGGACCGGCGAGGTGATCGACTGTCTGGAGACCGTTCGGCTGAAGTCGCGAACGGTCGCGCCGGGCGCCCAGTACGAGTTCCCGAGCGCGCGGTTCAACCCGCTGGGCGTCGACTCCGACGCCTTCGAGGCGCGGATGCGCGACTCCGACTCGGACCTCGTCAGGACGCTGGCCACGCAGCTCAACTTCGGCGGGCTCTACGGCGAGGAGCTGTGTACGCTGGCGGGCGTCGACTACAACGTCCCGATCGAGGAGGCGACCGACGACCAGTTGCAGGCGCTGTACGACGCCGTTCGGCGGCTGGACGACCGGCTGGCCGACAGCGACCTCGACCCGCGGGTGTACTACGAGCTCGACGACCCCGGCGCCGAGGACCCGACCGACGACGACGGGGAGATCGAGGGCCAGCGCGTCGACGTGACGCCCATCCCGCTGGCCGAATACGACGAGCGGTACGGCGAGCCGTTCGACTCGTTCAACGAGGCGCTGGACGACTACTTCACGTTCGCCAGCGACGAAGACGACGACAGCGGGGCCGACGGCACGGGCGGCGACCGCGGGCGCCCGGACTTCGAGTCGGAGATCGCCAAACACGAGCGGATCATCGAACAGCAACAGGGAGCCATCGAGGACTTCGAGGTCCAGGCCGAGCGCGAGCGGGCGAACGCCGAGGCGCTGTACGCCAACTACGATCTGGTCGACGACATCGTCTCGACGATCCAGGGTGCGCGCGCCGAGGACCGCTCGTGGGACGACATCGAGGAACGCTTCGCGGAGGGAGCCGACCAGGGCATCCCCGCCGCGGAGGCGGTCGTCTCGCTCGACGGCAGCGAGGGGACCGTGACCATCGAGATCGACGGCGAGCGGGTCACGCTCGACGCGGGCGAGGGCGTCGAGAAGAACGCCGACCGGCTCTACCGGGAGGCCAAGCGCATCGAGGGCAAGAAGGAGGGCGCCGAGGAGGCGATCGCGCAGACCCGGGCGGAGCTGGAAGCGGTCGAGCAACGGAAAGAAGAGTGGGAGGCCGCCGACGCCGGTGACGCGGGCGGGAGCGGAGGCGGCGGCAGCGATAGCGAATCGGACGGCGACGACGAGGACGTGGACTGGCTCGCAGAGCCGTCGATCCCGGTCCGCCAGTCCGAGCACTGGTTCGAGGACTACCGCTGGTTCCACACCAGCGACGGCTTCCTCGTCATCGGCGGCCGCGACGCCGACGACAACGAGGACCTCGTCAAGAAGTACCTCGACCGCGGCGACCGCTTTTTCCACGCGCAGGCCCACGGCGGTCCGGCGACGATCCTCAAGGCGACCGGCCCGAGCGAGTCGTACGACGGCGACGCAGAGATCCCCGAGTCGAGCAAGCGCGAGGCCGCGCAGTTCGCGGTCTCGTACTCGTCGATCTGGAAGGACGGCAAGTTCGCCGGCGACGTGTACGAGGTCGGCTCCGACCAGGTGTCGAAGACGCCAGAGAGCGGCGAGTTCCTGGAGAAGGGCGGGTTCGCCATCCGCGGCGACCGCACCTACTACGAGTCCACGGAGGTTGGCGTCGCCGTCGGGATCACCTGCGAACCCGAGACGCGAGTGATCGGCGGGCCGCCGGCGGCCATCGAGCCGAAGACCGAGACGACAATCGAGGTCGAGCCGGGACAGTTCGCCCAGAACGACATCGCGATGCGGCTCTACCGGGAGTTCAAGGGCCGCTTCGTCGACGACTCGTTCGTCCGGAAGGTCGCCAGCGCCGACCGCATCCAGGAGTTCCTCCCGCCGGGCGGCAGCCGGATGGTCGACGACTGACCGTCGCGGCCCCCGCGTCCGAGCCCGGATCCGCCGGTCAGGAGTCCGGCTCGACCCCGACGGCGTCGTAGCCCGCCTCGCGGAGCGCCTCGACCAGCCCCTCTTGGTCGATGTCGGCCTCGTAGTAGAACACCACGTCGAAGGTGCCCTCGCGGAGCAGTTGCTGGCACTCCCAGATGAACTCGTCGCCGTCCAGCGTCAGCCCCTGGTGCTGGTTGACGCCGAACTCGCCGTCGTCGTTGCCGGAGTAGACGTATGTGTCGGTCGGCTCGATGCCGGCGGACTCGGCGATGTGGTTGCCGATCTCCAGGGTGGCCTCGTGGAGCGTCGGCTCCTGGTCGCCCGACAGATCGGTGTGGACGATGACGCCGACGAGCTCGATCTCGCCGGGTTCGAGGAGTGCCTGGGCGCGCTGGTAGAGGTCGGTGTCGACCGCGTCTGCGTCGCTCATTGCTCGGGACTCCGACGCGCTGGCTCTTGTGTCCCACGGTATCGGCCCGAGGGAACCGGGTCGAGCGCGGCCGCTCGCCGAAGATATTCGGACGGTGAGCGGTGCGCGCCGGGCCGACAGCGGGTTCGCCGACGCGCGCCCGTCGCCAGCGGCGCAGTCGCTCGCCGATGAGACGGACGTGCCGCGAATGCGGCAGAATCCGCGGTTACAGGCGCTCGAGGTTCGTCGCGCGCGGGCCTTTGTCGGCCTGCTCGATGTCGAACTCGACTTCCTGCCCCTCTTCCAGATCCGGACCGCCGATGTCTTCCATGTGGAAGAAGACGTCTTCGTCCGCGTCGTCGGTGTCGATGAAGCCGTAGCCGCCGGTGTCGTTGAAGAAGTCGACCTTACCTTTCGCCATGGTTAGAGTCGCTCCAGGTTCTCGGCGCGCGGGCCTTTGTCTGCCTGAACGATGTCGAACTCGACTTCCTGACCTTCCTCCAGGTCGGGACCGCCGATGTCCTCCATGTGGAAGAACACGTCCTCGTCGGCGTCGTCAGTGTCGATGAAACCGTAACCGCCAGTGTCGTTGAAGAAGTCAACCGTACCGGTCGCCATTGCACCTAGCCACAGGCGATGACCCTATTAAAGTCTGGCGGACGGGTACGAGGGGCGGTATCACGCGTCACGGGCCGGTGGCGAGCGCGTCGGACAGCCGCTCGACGGGGTGAGGCGGCGATTCCTCGCCGTCGCGGTCGTCCAGTTGCGACCGGCAGGAGGCGCCGGGCGCGACGACCTGGTCGCCGTCGCTGTCCGCCACCTGGTCGTAGAGGATCGACCCGATCGCCTTGCTCATCGAGTAGTGTTCGGCCTCGTAGCCGAAGCTGCCGGCCATGCCGCAACAGCCCGAGTCGAGCGCGTCGACCTCGTAGCCGGCCCGGCGGAGGACGCCGACGGCGTGGTGGTCCTTCTTGGTGGCCTTCTGGTGGCAGTGGCCGTGGTAGGTGAGCGACTCGGCGGGAGCGTCGAAGTCGATGTCCCCGTCGAGGCGGAACCGGTCGAGATACTCGCAGACGCCGTAGGCGTTGGCCGCGACCGTCTCGGCTGCCGCGCCCGAGAGCAGGTCGAGGTAGTCGTGCTGGAACATCACCGCGTCCGAGGGCTCGACGACGACGAGATCCCAGCCGTCGGCGACGCGGGGCGCGAGTTCGTCGACGTTGCGCTCAGCGCGCTCGCGGGCGGTGTCGAGAAAGCCCTTCGAGTGGGCCGCGCGGCCGCTGGCGGCCACGTCGTCGGGCACGTCCACGTGGACGCCCGCCGCTTCGAGGACGCGGACGGCCGCCTTCCCCGCTTCGGGGTGGCTGTAGTTGGTGTAGGTGTCGGGGAAGACGAGCGCCGTCCGCTCGGCCTCGCTCTCGGGAACGCCCGCGTCCCGGCCGGCGAACCAGTCGACGAACGACTCCCGTTCGAACGTCGGGAGCGTCCGCTCGCGCGCGATGCCGAGGACGCGCTCGGTGACGAGACCGCTCCCGGGGAGTTTCTGCAGCCAGTTCGAGACGGGAGCGGTGGCGCTGCCCAGCGCGCTCAGCCGGTCGACGTTGGCGAAGACGCGCTCGCGGAGGCTGGTCCCGTGTTCCTCGTGGTGGGCGTGTTCGACCTCGGCTTTGAGCTTCGCCATGTCGACCTCGCTCGGGCAGTCCTTCGCGCAGCCCTTGCAGCCGATACAGAGGTCCATCACCTCGCTGACGAACTCGTCGTCGGTCGGGTCCTCGGGGAGGTCGCCGCTCATCGCCTGACGGAGCATGTTCGCCCGGCCCCGCGTGGCGGTGACCTCCTCGTCGGCGGCGCGGTAGGTCGGGCACATCACGCCGCCGGTGGTGTCCTGACCGCCGCGACAGCCGCCGCAGCCGTGACAGAGCTCGACCATCCCGGCCATGCCGTTGTCGTTGTCCCAGTTCAGGTCCGGCTCGAACCCCGCGTCGAAGGTGTAGTCGGGGTCGAACCGGAGGTCCTCGGTCATGTCGACCGTGCGAGCGCGGTCGGGCGCCTCGCCCGCCTCGACGGCCGCCCCGTCGACGCCGACGACCTGGCCCGGATTGAGCAGCCAGTCGGGGTCGAAGGAGGCCTTGATGTCGCGGAACAGGTTCCACACGTCCTCGCCGTACAGTTTCCGGCTCCACTGGGTGCGCGCGCGGCCGTCGCCGTGCTCGCCCGAGACGCTCCCGCCGTACTCGACGACGAGGTCGGTCACCGCGTCGGCGATGGACTCCATGGCGGCCACGCCGTCGACGGTCTTGGTGTCGATCAGCGGGCGGATGTGCAGACAGCCCGGTCCCGCGTGGGCGTAGAAGCTCGCGTAGGTGTCGTGGTCGTCGAGGACCGCCTGGAAGTCGGCGACGAACTCCGGCAGATTCTCCGGCGGGACGGCCGTGTCCTCGATGAAACTCCCGTGTTTCGCGTCGGTCGTCCGCGAGAGGAGGATGGGCAGGCCGCTCTTGCGGAGCTTCCAGAAGCGGGCGCGCTCGGCCTCACCGTGGGCCTCGCGGGCCGCGGACGCCCGGATCGGCGCGTCGGTCGCCTCGGCGGCGCCCTCGGCCGGATCGGCTTCGGTCGTCGACGCGCCGACGACGTTCGCGCCCCCGTCGCCGCCCACCCGGTCGGCGATCAGGTCGGCGACCCGCTGGCGCCCCTCGTGGTCGCTCTCGGCGTAGAACTCCACGAGCAGCACCGAGCCCGTCCCCTCGGGGAGCACCGAGTCGACGAGGTCGCCGAACTCCTCGGTCTCCTCGGCCAGGTCCAGCAACACGTCGTCCAGCACCTCGACGGCGGCGGGGTCGTGTTCGAGGATCGGTCGGACGTCCTCCAGCGCGTCGAACAGACTCTCGTAGGTGAGCAACGCCAGCCCCTTCGTCTCGGGGATCGGCTCCAGCGAGACGGTCGCCTCGGTGACGATGGCCAGGGTGCCCTCGCTCCCCGCGAGCAGGCGGGCGACGTTGACGGTCCCCGGTTCGCCGTCCTCACCCTCGGCGTCCAGCGCCGCGCGGGCCTCGGCGACGAACGCGTCGAGGTTGTAGCCGGAGACGTTGCGCTTGAGCTCGGGAAAGGCCGCCTCGACGGCGTCGATCTCCTCGTCGACGACCCGGGCGAGTTCGGCGTAGATCCGGGCTTCCAGGTCCCCCTCGGCGTCGGCTCGCTCGCGCAGTTCGTCCAGCGTCACCTCGCCGAATCGGGTGACGGTCCCGTCGGCGAGGACGACTTCGCACTCCTCGACGTAGGCGTCGGTCTTGCCGTACTGCAGCGAGTGGGCGCCCGTCGAGTTGTTCCCGATGGCACCGCCGAGCGCGGACTTGTCGCCCCACGCCGGGTCGGGAGCGAACTTCAGGTCGTGTGCGGCCAGCTCGGCGTTCAGCTCGCCGAGGATGGCGCCCGGTTCGGCGCGGGCGCGTCGCGCCTCGGGGTCGACCGAGAGGACGGCGTCCGTGTGGCGGGTGAAATCGAGGACGACCGCCTCGTTGACGGTCTGACCCGCGAGGGAGGTGCCGCCGCCCCGAGGGAGCACCGGGATCGACCGCTCGGCGCAGTAGGAGACGACGCTCGCCACGTCGGCGGTCGACTCCGGGTAGACGACGCCGACGGGCGTCACCTCGTAGATGCTCGCGTCGGTCGCGTACAGCTGTCGCGAGTAGTCGTCGAACCGCACCTCGCCCGAGACCCGCTCGTCGAGGTCCGCGACCAGTCCCGGTCGCGCCACCGCGTCGGCCGCGTAGTCGTAGTCCGCCCGCGGGTCGCCCGCTGGGTCGGACTCCGGCCGGTCGCTCGTTCCCATGCTCGACGACTACGCGACTCGTCGGATTAAAGCCCGGCCATCGCTGGCGGGTGGCGGTTCGCTCGACGGGAGAACGGCGGCGGTGACCGCCGCCCCGTCGCGATGTCGAAAAACGCTACTCGGGGCAGAGTAGCCGCTCCGATGACAGCACCACGGTGGTGGGCCAGTGGTGTCGGTGGCTGCAGTGGCTGGCAGTGGCTAGTTTGCGCGCGATACTCGTTGGTTCGGGGTCGTCCCCCGGTGGTTCGAACGTGCTCGGTCGGACGCTCTCTCACTCCGACCGTTGCACTTGCACATTTTCCGTTTTCGGGCATAAGTCTTGTCCACAATGGGATCGGAGGGACCTAATATCGATTATTCGTACACGATCTATCCGATCGATTGATCGGTGTCGTTTCGGTCGAGCCCCGACCGAAGTACGAAGGCTCCCCCTCGTCGCGCGAGTTCACGAGAGACGGGCGAACGACGGACTTCGAGCGGTAGCGGTGCGGCTGAGAACCGGCGGACCGGAAGGGGTCAGAACTCTCGCCAGTCGGTCGGCTGGCCGGCGAGGCCGAGGACGCGGGCCTCGCGGCGGCCGCCTTCCTCACGGATCTCGATCATGCCGTCGAAGGCCTGCTTGATGACCTGCAGCGTCTGGTCGTCGTGGGCCGAGGAGTCGATGGTGAACAGGCCGAGGTAGCCGGCGGAGTCGAACCGCGAGGAGAGGACGTGGCAGAACTTGAAGACGGTCTTTCGGTCCGTGTAGGTGAGCATCGTCGACAGCGAGGTGAGCGCGAAGCGGCCGTTCTCGGCGCCGTTGTTGTGGAGGTACTCCAGGCACTCGGTGATCCCGATCCCGATGCCGGTCAGGTCGCCGGGCGAGGAGACGTGGTAGACGTAGCTGCCGGAGGCGGTGGCCTCGCCGCGGCGGCTGCCGTCGCCGCGACAGTCGACGACGCTGACCCTCGACTCGTCGGCGTCGGGCGCGCGGTCGAGGAAGTCCTCGAGGACGTTCTCGGCGCGGTCGCCGGTCGTGACGACGAGCGACCCCTGGTCGCGCCCGGCGCCGTCGGCCAGCACCGACAGCGCCAGGTCCTCCTTGCCGCTCATCGCGGGGCCGGAGACGAGGATGTTCGACCCCGGTCGAACGTCCTCCAGCGCCTCGAAGTCGAGCACGTCGGTCAGGTCGTACATCGTCTCGGAATCACTACTCCTCGACATCGCTGAGTCCTCGAAGCGTAGCGATGAAGTCCTCGTCGTCGTCGATACCACCCAGCGTGTCCGACAGGCCCTCCTTCAGATCGTCGACCCGTTCGCGGAGGTCGAGGTACTCCTCGTTGTCGGCGAGTTCGGCGCTGCTCTTGGTCGCTTCGAGCGTCGCCTGTTTCTCGACCAGCGAGTAGTACTCCTGTAGCATGTCGTCGTAGGTCGACCGCTCCAGCAGGTTCTCGACGGTGTCGTGGAGCTGCTGGCTCCGAATCGGCTTGCAGAGGTACGCGTCGAACCCCATCTCGAGGATGTCGAAGTCCGGTTCGACCGCCGTCACCATCGCCACCCGGCAGTCCAACCCACGCTCGCGGATCCGCGCTAACACCTCGTCGCCGGAGAGACCGGGCATCATCCGGTCGAGGAGGACCACGTCGACCTCGTCGTCGAGTTCGGCCAGCCCCTCGTCGCCGCTCCCGGCCATCCGGACCTCGTAGTCGTCGGCGAGCCAGAGGTTGTACGTCTCGGCGACGTCCGGCTCGTCCTCGACGATGAGTACGACTGGCGTTTGCGATCCTGTCATCAGCTCTCTACGGCGTCGTTATCGTTCATCACACATAGCCCTGTGGGTCCGAGTCGGTCGCGTGATAGCAGGAAGCGACGGGGTTTCGTCCGTCTCGTCGACGCCGCGGGACCGCCCGTTCGACCGGGCCGACCGCGGCGGTCGCGACACGGACCCCCACCCGCTTCGACCGGTCGCGAACCGATATCCTCACCGCCCCGGCGCGACTATCGACGGCCGTGATCGAAAACGTCGCCCGTGGCCAGCAGGTCTTCACCAGCAACGCCTTCCTCGTCACCGGCGAGCGCACCGTCCTCGTCGACGCCGGCAGCGAGTTCGACGCCCCCGGCGAGATCCGCGACCGCGACGCCGCCCTCGACGCCGTCGTCCTCACGCACACCCACCCCGACCACGTCGGCAACACCGCCGCGCTCGTCGACGCCTTCGACTGCGACGTGTGGGGATTCGACCCCGACCACGAACTGGTCGACCGCGCTATCGCCGACGGCGACGCCGTCCAGCTGGGCGACCACAGCTACGAGGCGCTGCACACCCCCGGCCACAAGGACGACCATCTCTGTCTCTACGCCGCCAGCGCCGAGATCCTGTTGGCCGGCGACCTGGTGTTCGCCAACGGGAGTTTCGGCCGGACGGACCTCCCCGAGGGCGACCGCGAGGTCCTGATCGACAGCATCGAGTACCTCCGCGACACCGTCTCGCCAGAACTCGCCGAGATGCACACCGGCCACGGCCCCAGCGTCTCCGACGACCCCTACGACCACATCGAGACCGCCCTCCGAGCCGCGAAGTTCTGAGCCGACACGGAACTCCCGACACGCCCGTACCTGGGTGTGTTCAGTACAGCCATCTTTTTCATCGTCGCCCTTCCTCGCTCGCTGCGCTCGCTGCGGGAGGGCTCCTCGAAAAACATGGGTGAAAAAGGCTGAACCCTCACTTCGTTCGGGTTCAGTGAACCGCGCCTCGCTCCGCTCGGCGCGGATACCGGTGATCAACCCGCAACCCGAACCGAACGTCGTCGAGGGCCGCCGGTGGCCCTCGTCGTCGTCACAGCACGCCCATCTCGTCCAATCGCTCGGGCAGGTAGGTATCGGTCACGAAGTCCAGACCGTACGACGCAAGGCTCTGCTGTTCGGACTTCTTGCCGATCTCCAGCTGGAGTTCGATCTGTTCGGTCCAGTAGTCGGTCTGGAACCGCGGGTCCTCCAGCTCGCTCTCCAGGGCGTTCACGTCCGAGTCGCTCAGGGGATCGGTCGGGAGGTCGTACTCGACGATGTCCTCGGGCTGGACGCCGATGAACTGCGCCTCCGGCGTCGCGAGGTACTCCGAGAGGTGCGCGCTCTTGATCGAGCCGTAGGAGACCGACCCGAAGATGCGGTAGGACCACGGGTCGCCGTCGGTGAAGACCGTGACCGGCAGGTCGAGTTCGTCGTGGAGCCGCTTGGTCAGCCGCCGGGTCGCCCGGGCGGGCTGACCGCCGAGGTGGACGACGAGGGCGTCGTGTTCGTCGTCGAAGCCGTTCTCGACGAGGCGGTCGCGCATGCCGCCGGTCTCGACGCAGAGGACGAACTCGGCGTCGTTGTCGAGGAACTCGATGGTGTCGGGGTTGTTGGGGATCTGGTAGCCGCCCTGGCCCACGTCGTCCTGGCAGTGGATCTCCCGATCCCCGCGGTTGGTCTGCTCGCGGAGGAGGAGCGGTCCCATCACCTTCGCGCCGGACTCCTCCGGGCGCATGTGGAAGTCCTCGCGTTTGACCTCCGAGACGATCTCCAGGTCCTCGATGAGGTTGTTCGACTCGTCCTGGGAGTTGAACTGCGCCTCGTCGACGTCCCACGACTCGCTGAGGTAGTACAGTTCACGCAGGGTCGACGAGCGGTCCTGGTCGAGCTGGCGGGCCAGGAAGTCGATGGTGTAGGTGGCCTTCAGCAGCTTCTCCGCGCCGGAGATGGTCTTGGCGGTGCGGGTGCTCTCCCGGTCCCCGTACACCCAGACGTTCTTGTCCTCGTCGTACTCGATGTTGGACTTGGTCCGAGTGGGGATCCGCATCGTGGGCACGTCGCCGCCCTCGAACTGCTCGTAGAACTCCTCGGCCAGGTCGATCAGCTGTTCTCTCGCGTCCGCGTCTGTGTCTGTGTCTGCGCTCATTGTTATGCGTCGATAGTGACCCGCTCCTCTTCGAGGCCGTCGACGGAGATGTCGAACTCCGCGTCGGCGCCCGCGTCGTACTCCAGGGTGGCCTCGTCGCCGGCCGACACCGATGTCGACCACTTGACGAACCACTCGCCGTCCATCTCGACGACGCTGGCGTCGCCGTTGGCGAGGACGGGCTCGCTGCCGGCGACGATGTCCGTGATCTCTACGTCCGCGGCCCGGTCGGAGTTGTTCTCGACCACCAGCTGGACCGTGTCGCCGTCGCGCTTGCGCTCGACCAAGACGTTGTTCATGATCCGCGCGAGCGTGTCGTCGATGTCGAGGTCGTCGTTGTCGGTGACCGCCGAGAGCTTCTCGGCCATCTCCGGGAGGATCGTCGCCAGCTTGTCCTGTTTCTCCCGGCGCTGTTGCATCGACCGGCGCTTCTTCAGGAAGGATTTCAGCTCGCGGGCGGCCTCGCGCATCGCGAGTTCGATCTCCGACTCCAGTTCGGGGACGTTCGCGACGGCGTCTTTCGACTCGCTGGTGAACGGAACGTTCGTCGAGGCGACGTGGACCATGACGACGACCGGGCCGTTCGGGATGCCCGAGCCGCCGGGCTGGTCCAAGTTGTAGTTGCGCCAGTTGATGTCCTTGACCACGTCGGTGGTCGCACAGGCGCCGCGCTGATACACGAGGGGGACGCGGTTGGCGAAACGCATCACCTCGGCCTTGCCTTCGGCCTCCACGTCGCCGCCGTAGGCCAGGCCAGCCTCGACGATGAACGGGTCGCCGCCGTGGACCGACGCGTCGCGGGTCGACGCCGCGTAGAAGTCCGCGTCGTACTCCTTGCGCAGGCCCTCCTCGATGAGGTCCGACTCGATGGGCGAGAGGCAGTCGGTCGGCGGCGCGATGATGTCCGTCTCCCGCATGGCGTCGAGCAGCTCGGACGACGCGTCGCGGTCGCCGGCGATCTCGGCCACGTTCGGCGGGTCGTCCGGGACGCGTCGCGCCCGCTCCCAGAGTGCCTCGACGACGTTCTCGCGGGCCGTCTCGCCGAAGGTCGCGTCGTCGTACTCCTCGGTGGCGTCGGCGGCGCGGCGGACGAACTCGCGGACCTCGTCGCGGGTGAACCGGTGACGCGAATCGTCGGCGTCGCCGAACTTCGGGGCGAGCCGGTCGGCGACCCCCTGGATCGTCGCGTCGTCCTTCTGGGTGGTCGTCACCTCGTCGACGACGGCGTACAGATCCGAGCGGAGGTGCTCGTGCTCGTCGGCGTCTTCCCCGCCGAGTTCGGCGTGGTCTCCCGTCCCGACGATAGCCGCCCAGCCGGCTTCGACGGCGTTCTCGCGAACGGTCGAGCCGAAGGTCACGTCGTATTTGTCCTCGATGTCGTCGGCCACGTCGTCGATCAGGTCGGCGACTTCGTGGTGGGCGACCCGGTCGTAGCCGTCCAGCGCGTCTTCGACGCGGTCGGCGAACTCGGCGGTGGCGTCGGCGCCCTTGTTGGCGACCGCGGCGTCGAGCGCGCGGGCCACGTCGGCCGGTTCGTGGGACTCGGGCGGCGTCCAGGACATCTCCCGGCCGAAGTGCCGATCCCGGAAGTTGTCGATGACCGAGTCCGAGGTCTTCCCGCCGACGCGGGTGAACTCGTTCTGCAAAAAGCCCGACACCGAGTACGAATCGGTGGCGTCGAGCATCTTGATGAGCGTCCCGAGTTCGACCCCGTGAGGGTGGGGGCGGATCTCCTCGGTCTCGGCGGGGAGCGTGTCGGTCACCCGCTCGTATTTCATGTGCTCGCTCGGCTCGCGGAGTTCGATCCGGGCGTGGGGGTTGACGACCGCGGTGTGTTTGATGTAGTCGTGGAGCTGGTTGCGGGCGCGCATGTTCGCCTCCATCTCCATCTCGATGCGCGTCCCGTGGGGCCGTTCCCAGGTCGTCGTCTCCTCGACGTCGATCTCCGGCTCGTTGGTGTCGGTGTCGATGATGAGCTCGAAGTACTCGGCGTCGACCCCGCCCTTCGTTCGGGAGGTGATCTTCGCGGGCTTGCCGGAGGTGAGCTGGGAGTACAGCACCGCGGCGGAGATGCCGATCCCCTGCTGGCCGCGGGACTGCTCGCGGGCGTGAAAGCGCGACCCGTACAGCAGCTTCCCGAAGACCTTGGGGATCTGTTCTTTGGTGATCCCGGGACCGTTGTCCTCGACGATGAGCCGGTAGTAGTCCCCGGCTTCCTGGATCTCGACGTAGATGTCGGGGGCGATGCCCGCCTCCTCGCAGGCGTCCAGCGCGTTGTCGACCGCCTCTTTCACGGCGGTCACGAGTCCCCGGGCCCCGCTGTCGAACCCGAGCATGTGCTTGTTCTTCTCGAAGAACTCGGCGATGGAGATCGACCGCTGGCTCTCTGCCAGCTCCTCGGCGATCCCCTCACCCTCGCCGAGTTGCGACTGATGCGATGTCATCCGTGAAACCCCCTACTGGCGGGCAGGTTAAAAGGCGTTCGCCGGCGGGGTGAAAGTGAAATCGCTCCGCCCCGGCGTGCCCGCGGCTGTTCGACACGCTTTCACACACTCCGCCGGCGACCGGACCAGCGGTCACGACGGACAGCGCTCGACGCTGCGTTCTGTGTGGCGAGCGGCGCTCTTCCCCGTCGATTTTCGCGCTCGCGCGCGTGCGAGAGCTTTAAGGGTGCCGCTGTACTACCGGTAGACAGATTCTATGTCACGGGAGCCTGAAGAGTACGGCGCACAGCAGATCCAGGCCCTGGAGGGGCTGGAGGCCGTGCGCAAACGCCCGGCGATGTACATCGGGTCCACGGACGACAGGGGCTTGCACCATCTGGTCTACGAGGTCGTGGACAACTCTATCGACGAGGCGCTGGCCGGATACTGCGACAGCATCTCGGTTACCATCCACGACGACGGCTCGGTCTCCGTCACCGACGACGGCCGGGGGATCCCGGTCGACACCCACGAGAAGTACGACAAGCCCGCCGTCGAGGTGGTGATGACCGTCCTCCACGCGGGCGGGAAGTTCGACAACAAGTCCTACCAGGTCTCGGGCGGGCTCCACGGCGTCGGCGTCTCCGTCGTCAACGCCCTCTCCGAGCGGCTGGAAGTCGAGGTCAAGCGCGACGGCGCGGTCTACCGCGAGGACTTCGAGCAGGGCGCCCCCCAGGGGGGGCTCGAACGCGTCCGCGACATGGACGCCGACGAGGGGACGGGCACGACGATCCGCTTCTGGCCCGACACGGAGATCTTCGAGGCCGACGAGTACGACTACTCGACCCTCGAATCACGCCTGCGCGAACTCGCCTTCCTCAACTCCGGCGTCGAGATCACGCTGGCCGACGAGCGCGACGACACCGACGACACCTTCCGCTACGAGGGCGGTATCCGCGAGTTCGTCGAGTACCTCAACGAGACCAAAGAGCCGCTCCACGGCGAGGTCGTCTACTTCGAGGACGAGGACCAGGACATCCACGTCGAGGTGGCGATGCAGGGTACCAGCGAACTGCAGGGGTCGATCCACGCCTTCGCCAACAACATCAACACCCGCGAGGGCGGCACCCACCTCACCGGCTTCAAGACCGCGCTGACCCGCATCGTCAACGACTACGCCGAGGAGAACAACCTTCTGGGCGAGATCGACGGGACCCTCAAGGGCGACGACATCCGCGAGGGGCTGACCGCCGTCATCTCCGTCAAACACCCCGACCCGCAGTTCGAGGGCCAGACCAAGACGAAACTCGGCAACAGCGAAGTGCGTGGCATCGTCGAGTCGGCCGTCCACGACGGGCTCGGGACCTACTTCGAGGAGCACCCCGACACCGCCGAGGTCATCGTCCAGAAGGCCGTCGAGGCCGCCAAGGCACGCAAGGCCGCGAAGAAGGCAAAGGAGCTGACCCGCCGCAAGTCCGCGCTCGACTCGACGGCGCTGCCCGGAAAGCTCTCGGACTGCCAGACGCGCGAGCCCGACGAGGCCGAGCTGTTCATCACCGAGGGGGACTCGGCGGGCGGGTCGGCCAAGCAGGGACGCAACCCCGAGTTCCAGGCCATCCTCCCCATCCGCGGGAAGATCCTCAACGTCGAGAAACACCGGCTGGACCGCATCCTCGAGAACAACGAGATCCGGGCGATGATCACGGCCATCGGCACCGGCATCGGCGACGAGTTCGACATCGACGAGGCCCGCTACGAGAAGATCGTCCTGATGACCGACGCCGATGTGGACGGCGCGCACATCCGGACGCTGTTGCTCACCTTCTTCTACCGGCACATGCGCCCGCTGCTGGAGGCCGGCTACGTCTACGCCGCCCAGCCGCCACTCTATCGCGTCCGCTACAACGGGGAGACCTACGACGCGATGAGCGACGCCGAGCGCGACCGCATCGTCGAGGAAAAGTGTAACGGCAACCCCACGCAGGTCCAGCGATTCAAGGGCCTGGGCGAGATGAACCCCCAGCAGCTCTGGGACACCACCATGGACCCCGAACAGCGGATCCTGAAACAGATCACCATCGAGGACGCCGCCGCGGCCGACAAGATGTTCTCCGTGCTCATGGGCGACGCCGTCGAGCCCCGCAAGCAGTTCATCAAGGACCACGCGCCCGAGGCCGAATGGGTGGACATATGACCGCCGACGGGAGCGACGACAGCGACGACAGCGACCGACGAGAGGTGACACGATGAGTTCAGACGTACCCGACTCCGACGCGACGCCGGCCGCGGAGGTCGACCGCGTCCGCGTCGAGAACGAGATGGAGCAGAGCTACATCGACTACGCGATGAGCGTCATCGCGGGCCGGGCGCTGCCGGACGTGCGCGACGGGCTCAAGCCCGTCCACCGGCGCATCCTCTACGCGATGCACGAGATGGGCGTGTCGAGCAACACCTCCCACCGGAAGTGTTCCTCGATCGTCGGCGAGACGATGGGTGACTATCACCCCCACGGCGACAGCCCCATCTACGACACCCTGGTCCGGATGGCTCAGGACTTCTCGATGCGCTACCCCCTGGTCGACGGCCAGGGCAACTTCGGGTCGATGGACGGCGACCCCGCCGCGGCCATGCGCTACACCGAGGCGCGGATGGCGCCCATCGCCGAGGAGATGCTCGCGGACATCGAGAAGGACACCGTCGACTTCCAGTCCAACTACGACGACCGGTTGACCGAACCGGAGGTCCTGCCCGCGAAGGTGCCGAACCTGCTGATCAACGGCTCGTCGGGTATCGCGGTGGGCATGTCGACGAACATCCCCCCGCACAACTTCGGCGAGGTCGTCGACGCCGTCGTCAAGATCATCGACGAGCCCGATTGCGACGTGGACGACCTGGTCGACACGCGCGACAGCCGCGGCAACGGCACCGCCGGCCCGATCAAGGGGCCGGACTTCCCGACCGGCGGCACGATCGTCGGCCGAGAGGCCGTCTACTCCGCGTACGCGACGGGGCGTGGTCGTGTGACGGTCCGCGCGAAGTACGAACTCGAACGCGACGAGGGCCGGATCGTCCTCACGGAGATCCCCTTCCAGGAGAACAAGGCGCGGATGGTCGAGCGCATCGCCGAGGACGTCAACGAGGGGAAGATCGAGGGCGTCTCCGACCTGCGCGACGAGTCCGACCGCAACGGTGTCCGCGTCGTCGTCGACCTCAAGCGCGGCGCCAACATCGACGTGGTCGAGAACCAGCTGAAGAAACATCACTTCGAGTCGACCTTCGGCGTCATCAACCTCGCTCTGGTCGACGGCCAGCCCCGGGTGCTCACGCTCAAGGAGACCCTCGAGGAGTACCTCGCCCACCGAAAGGAGGTCGTCCGCCGGCGGTCGCAGTACGAGCTCGCCGAGGCCGAAGACCGCGCGCACATCCTCGAAGGCCGGCTGAAGGCCTTAAATCAGGTCGACGCCGTCGTCGATCTCATCCGCAACTCCGAGGACCGCGACGCGGCCAAGGCCGCCCTGCAGGGCGAGGTCGACCTCGACGAACTGGACGCGGAGTTCGAGCACCTCGACACCCAGACGGGCTTCGACTTCTCGGGCGACCAGGCCGACCACATCGTCCGGATGCAACTGGGCTCGCTCACCTCGCTGGAGGCCGCGGAGATCGAGAGCGAGTACGAGGACCTGCAAGCCGAGATCGAGCGCCTGGAGACGATCCTCGACGACGAGAGCGAACTCCTGGCGGTCATCAAGGAGGAGCTCCAGGAGATGAAGGCCGAGTACGACGACGAGCGGCGGACGAACTTCGTCGAGAGCGACGAGATCACCAACGAGGACCTGATCCCCGAGGAGGACGTGGTCGTCGTCATCACCGAGGACGACTACATCAAGCGGATGCCCGTCGACCGCTTCGACCCCCAGGGTCGCGGCGGCAAGGGCATCATCGGCGCCGACCCCAAGGAAGGGGACCGCGTCTCGAAGGTGTTCCGGGCCAACACCCACGACTACCTCCTCTCCTTTACCAACCAGGGACAGGTCTACAAGCTCAAGACCTACGAGATTCCGGAGATGAGCCGGACGGCGCGCGGCAAATCCGCGATCAACCTCATCGATCTGGACGACGACGAGGAGATCACGGCCGTGGTCAACACGGACGACTTCGAGCCCGAGGAGTCCATCGCGATGGTCACGCGAAACGGCTACGTCAAGCGGACCAACGCCGAGGAGTTCGAGAACATCCTCTCGACGGGGATCATCGCCGCCGACCTCGAGGAGGGCGACGAGCTCGTCGACGTGGAGGTCACAGACCGGACGAAGGACCTGGTCGTCGCCACCGAGCGGGGGATGACCATCCGCTTCGACGAGAGCGAGGCCCGCGAGATGGGCCGCAACGCCCGCGGCGTCGGCGGGATCGACCTCCAGGGCGACGACCGCGTCGCCGGCATGGTCGCCACCGACGAGGACGACGACCGGTGTCTGCTGACGGTCACCCGCAACGGCTACGGCAAGCGTACCCGCCTCTCGGAGTACCGCCGCCAGTCCCGCTACGGGAAGGGCCTCATCGACATCAAGACCGACGAGCGCAACGGTCCCGTCAGTACGGTCAAGGCCGTCCGCGAGGGAGACCACCTCATGATCATGAGCGAGCGCGGCCAGATCATGCGCATCCGCGCCGGCGACGTGAGCGAGGTCGGCCGGAACACCAAGGGCGTCGTCGTGATGAAACTGGAAGACGGCGACAGCGTCGCCAGCGTCGACGTGGTGCCCGAGTCCGTCGAAGCGGCCGGTGACGACGGCGAGGACGCGGACGAGCAGTAACGCGGCTCACGCGCCCGGTCCGGTTTTCGCCGCTCTCTCCGTCGAGGTCGTCGTTCGCTCGTGAAAGGTCACAAGAACTTTGCCGGAGTCGGGCGGACTTCCGACAGCGACGGGGGAACCCGACGACTCATCTATGCTCGGTAGACGCGCAGATTCGGCGTTCGGTGTACTGTTCGTCCTCGCGCTCGCGGTCGCCGGTACGGCGGTGCTACCGGCGTTCGCGGTCGCTGGGTCGGGACCGCAGCCCGCGGCGGCCGGGGTCGGTGCCGGCGGGACGGGGTGTCCGGCCGCCGGCGTCGCGGCGGCCGGATCCACCGGTTCGGACGCGAGCGAGGGCGCGGCCGCGTCCCGGGACGCGAGCGGCCACTCGCTGGCGAGCTATCCGGAAGCGCCCCGGACGGACGTAGCTCGGGGTGATATCGCGGCCATCCAGACGGGGATCGCCAACGGCCGAACCGGGACCGTTCGGATCGAGTCGGTCGACGGCGAGTTCAACGTCTCGCTGACGTTCGCGAACAACGACGGGCGCAAGCCGGCGATCCTGTACGTCAACACCTACCTCGCGGGCAACGAGACGGCGGTCGCGAACCTCGCGTACACCGCCGGCGACAACGACCGCGTGGCGGTCGCCGACACGGAGTCGGTCACCGGCGCGCCGATGCCGGTCGGCGCCTACGACGTGACCGTCGAGACGGCGTCCGGGACGACCACGCAGCGACTGACCGTCGACGAGCCGGCGGTCGGCGATCTGACCCTCCTGCGCGCGCCCGGCGACCGGTTCGGCGAGTTGGACGCCGACGAGGACGTCGCCGCGGCCCGAGCCTCGGGCCTGATCTCGGAACCGCCGACGACCGACGACGGCCCGGAAGCGGCGCTCGGCGACACGATGGTCTATCGGCTGAACGCCAGCGGCTTCTACGGCCTGCTGGCCGCCCAGGGCGGTTCGACGAGCGAGGCGAACTTCCTGGCGGCGGCGGACGACGGCGCCGTCGACCTGTCGATCACTTCGTCGGGCGACTGCGAATCCGCCGTCGACGTGCCGGGAAGCGTCGACGACGGGACCGCACGCGTGATCCCGGACCCGAACAACGAGACGCTGTACGTGACCGCTGACCTCCGCCGGGTCGCCGTCCGGCAGGGCCTCGACCGCGGATTCGTCGGTCCGGGTCGGGCGACGTACGCCTTCGATGCCCGGACTCACGTCGTCGAGTCGAACACGACGACGGCGGTGGACTACGCGGTCGCCGACCGGCAGTACGGCTACGACGCCGACGGCGGCATCCTCGTCCGGTCGGCCGAATCCGGACAGCGGGTCGCCGGCGAGACGAACCTGGCGCCGGGGACGAACCTGACGATCGAGGTCGCCGGGCTGGACCGCGACTACGACACGAGCGCGCGGACGACCGTCGACGACGACGGGACGTTCGGCGTCGATGTCGACCTGAGCGACGCACCGAACGAGAGCCGTTTCACCGCCTCGATCGCCCAGATCGCGAACTCGCAGACGCTGCTGACGACGGGGTCGGCCGCGGCGACGGCCGTCCTCTTCGAGGAGTACGAGGCGGCGAGTTCGAGCGAGGCCGACCGGGTCGAGAACGCCCGCGTCGCGCTCGAAGACGGCGGCTTCCTGGCGGTCTACTTCGTGCCGCCGAACGAGCAGGTGACCCGCGAGAACCTGATCGGCCGCTCGGGATACCTCGAGCCCGGTGTCCACGACCCGACGGTGTCGCTCGACCGGCCGCTGACGGACAGTCAGAACGTCGTCCTCGTGGCTCATCGGGACGACGACGGTGACGGTCGCTTCGACTACCCGGCCGACGACAGCCCCTACCGGATCGGCGGCGACCCCGTCTACGGCGTGGGACGGGTGCTGCTCGACGGCGACGGCTCGACGCCGCCCAGGGACCCGCAGTATCTCGGCGTGACGCTCCCGCCCGCCGAGGAGATCACGGGGACGCCGGTCCCGACGGCGACGCCGACGGACGAACCGACGGCGACTGCCACCCCGTCGCCGACGCCGACTGCGACGGATTCGGACGGACCGGTCACGACGACGGAACTCCCGCCGCCGACGTTGCGCGGGACGGACACGCCGACGGCGACGCCGGCCGGGACCACCGCACCGAACGGGACCGTCGCGCCGACCGCCCCGAACGGGACCGTCGGCCCGAACGGCACTGTGGCGAACGGGACCGCGACGGTCACCGACGGCGCGACCGACGGCCTCGGGCCCGGATTCGGCCTGCCGGCAGTGATCGTCGCGGCCGTCCTGTTCGGCGCGCTCGCGCTCTCGCGCCGGGAGTGAGTGGCGCGTCGGCGAGCGCGGCGGGGGCGGGTTCGGTTCGACGCCGGGTTCGGTCCGCCTGTCAGAGGATCCGTTTGCCGAGCGCGCTCGCGGCGAGTTCGACGGCGAGCTCCGCGGTCCTGTTGTGGTCGTCGAGGATGGGGTTGACCTCCACGATCTCCAGCGACACGAGCGCGGAGCCGGCGGTCCGGGAGACCAGCTCCATCGCGGTGTGCCCCTCGCGGTAGGAGGCCCCGCCGCGGACCGGCGTGCCGACCCCCGGGGCCTCCGTCGGGTCGAGGAAGTCCATGTCGAGGCTGACGTGGACGCCGTCGGTGCCGTCCGTGGCAACCCCGACGGCCTCGCGGGTCACCTCGGGGAGCCCGCGCTGGTCGACGTCGGTCATCGAGAACGCCGTCACGTCGCTCTCCCGGAGCGCGTCGCGCTCCGCGTCGTCCAAGTCGCGGAGCCCGACCACGGCGACGTTCTCGGGATCGACCGTGGGGGCCGCCGCCCAGTCGCTGCCGGCGAAGGAACCGCGACCGAGGATGGCGGCGACGGACATGCCGTGGACGTTGCCGCTGGGCGTGGTGGTCGGCGTGTTGAAGTCGCCGTGGGCGTCGAACCAGACGACGCCCAGGTCGCGGTCGCGCGCGGCGCCGCCGACGGTCCCGATGGCGATGGAGTGGTCGCCGCCGAGGACGAGCGGCACCGCGCCGTCGGCGACGGCGTCGGCCACCTCGTCGGCGAGGTCGCGACAGACCCGTTCGGTCGCGGCGAGGTACTTCGCCCGACCTTCGTGCGGGCGGCCGGCGTCCGGTTCGGTCCGTTCGGGACTCGGGACGGCGACGTTCCCGCCGTCGTCGCAGTCGATCCCCAGCGATTCTAGCTCCGCGGCGAGGCCGGCGTAGCGGATGGCCGACGGCCCCATGTCGACGCCGCGCCTGTCCGCGCCCAGGTCCATCGGGACGCCGAAGACGCGTACTGGTCGGTCCATACGCTCGCAAGGGGGGCGACGGGCAAAACCGTCGGGGGCGGCCGGCGGTATCACCGTCCGACCGCTTCAGGACCGCGGACGGTCCGAGTGGTCAGTCGTACTGGCTACAGACGCGTTCGACGCCCTCCTCGAAGGAGATTTCGGGTTCCCAGCCGGTCGCCTCGCGCATCTTGGTGGCGTCGGCCATCGTGTCGTGGACGTACACGTCCTCGGGGATCGGATTCTCCGCGTAGACCGGTTCGACGTCGGTCCCGAGTGCCTCGTTGAGGCGGTCGACGAGGTGGTCGAAGCTGTACTGCTGGCCGGTGCCGAGGTTGTAGACGCCGTCGAGTTCGTGGTCGGCGGCGAGTTCGAGCCCGCGGACGATGTCGTCGACGTGGGTGAAATCCCGGGTCTGGGAGCCGTCGCCCCAGATCTCGGGGTTGCGCCCGTTGGCGATGTCGTCGGCGAACTGCGCGATGAGGTTGGCGTACTCGCCCTTGTGTTCCTCGGCGCCGTCTTCCATGCCCTGGTAGACCGAGAAGAAGCGCATGCCGGCCATCGACATGTCGTAGTGGTTTCCGAAGTACTCGGCGTACTTCTCGCGGGCGAGTTTGGAGGCCTCGTAGCCCGTGTTCACCGCGACGGGCATGTCCTCCGGAGAGGGGTCCGTCCGGTCGCCGTAGATCGACGACGTGGAGGCGTAGACGACCGTGTCACAGCCGTCCTGGCGCGCCTGATCGACCGTGTTGACGAACCCCTCGACGTTGACCCGGGCGCCCCGGGTGGGGTCGTCCTCGTGCATCGCGTACGAGGAGAGTGCGGCGATGTGGAAGACGACGTCCACGTCCGTCGGCAGGTCCCCGTCCAGCACCGACCCCTCGACGAACTCGACCGAATCGTCGAGGTTGTCGGGCGTCCCCAGATAGCAGTCGTCCAGCGCGATTACCTCGTTGTCCTCGGCGAGGGAGTTCGCCAGGTTCGACCCGATGAATCCCGCACCGCCCGTCACCAGCACCCGCTTCCCGTCCATAACCGAAGTGGTCGATCGAACACAATAAATGGCACCCTTACCGTCGGACCGCGAACGGATCCTCCGTGTGAGTGACTGACTGTCTCGATTTCGCGGGAGATAGGCGGCGAATGTTGCCCGGCTGGCGGTCGGCCACCGCCGGCTTTAATAAAATCTATGACCAATACCTCTGTATGTCATCAATCGAACTGACGCCCAGCCAGAAAAACATCCTGCAGGAGCTCGTCAATCTCTATCGGGAGTCCGAGAGCGCGGTGAAAGGGGAAGACATCGCCGAGAAGGTCGACCGGAACCCGGGCACGATCCGCAACCAGATGCAGAGTCTCAAGGCCCTCCAGCTGGTCGAAGGCGTCCCCGGTCCGAAGGGCGGCTACAAGCCGACGGCCACCGCCTACGACGCCCTCCAGATCCAGGACATGGACCAGGCCGCGGACGTGCCCCTCGCCCACAACGGCAGCGACATCCCCGACGCCAACGTCGAGGAGATCGACCTCACCAGCGTCCACCACCCCGAGGAGTGTCGCGCCGAGATCAAGCTTCAGGGGTCGATCGCCGACTTCCACGAGGGCGACACCATCACCGTCGGCCCGACGCCGCTCTCGAAGCTCCAGATCATCGGCACGCTCGAGGGCAAAGACGACACGAACAACAAGCTGATCCTCACGATCGACGACATGCGCGCGCCGGCCGGCGAACCCGAACACTGACCCGATCGCGGTGACGCCCCGGCAGTATCGCGGCGCCATCGCGGCGCCATCGCGGCGTCCGCCCCACTCGATCGCTCGTCGTTCTCCCGCGTTGACCCGATCCCGGCCGTCGATCCTTGATATTCGTGATGGACAGCGGTCGAACGGTCGGCTCCTCGGGACGGATTCGTAGGCTTTGTATCACCCGGCTACAGAGTGGGCCGCATGAGCGACAACGTCGTCGTGCTCGGGTCCGGATACGCGGGCGCGGGTGCGGTCAAGAGTCTCGAATCCCATCTCGACGGTCGGGCCAACGTCACCTGGATCTCCGACGTGGACTACCACCTCGTCCTCCACGAGTCCCACCGCTGCATTCGGGACCCCAGCGTCCGCGAGAAGGTCACGATCCCCGTCGAGGAGGTCAAATCCCCCTCGACGACCTTCCGCCAGGCCACCGTCGACGGCGTCGACACCGACGACCGCGTCGTCGAACTCGAAGACGGGTCGGACGTGTCCTACGACTACCTGCTCGTCGGCATCGGCTCGCGCACCGCCTTCTTCGGCATCGACGGCCTCCGCGAGCACGCCCACACGCTCAAGAGCCTCGACGACGCCCTCTCGATCCACGACGCGGTCTCGGAGGCCGCCGCGGCCGCGACCCGGGACGACCCCGCCACCGTGGTCGTCGGCGGTGCGGGCCTCTCGGGCATCCAGACCGCCGGCGAGATCGCCGAGTACCGCGACGACTACGGCGCCAGCATCGACATCGAACTCGTCGAGGGGCTCGACCGTGTGCTCCCCAACAGCGACCCCGAACTCCAGGGCGCGCTCCGCAAGCGCCTCGAAGCGGCCGACGTGAACATCCACACCGGCGAGTTCATCGGCGAGGTGGACGAGGAGACCGTCTACATCGGCGACGACACCGAGATGGACTACGACGTGCTGATCTGGACCGGCGGCATCACCGGCCGCGAAGCGGTCGCCGACGCGAACCTCGACAAGGACGACCGCTCGAACCGCATCTTCTCCGAGATGACCTTCGAGACCGACGACGACCGCGTGTTCGCTATCGGCGACGCCGCCATCGTCGACCAGCCCGGCGACGACCCCGCGCCGCCGACCGCCCAGGCCGCCTGGCAGGCCGCCGAGGTCGCCGGCGAGAACCTCGCCCGGCGCGTCAAGGGCCAGCCGCTCACCGAGTGGACCTACGACGACAAGGGCACCGTCGTCTCCGTCGGCGAGGAGGCCGTCGCCCACGACGTGAAGTTCCTCCCCATCTCCACCTTCGGCGGCGTGCCCGCCGAACTCCTCAAGAAGGGCATCGCCGCCCGCTGGATCGCCGACGTCTCCTCTATCGGCAACGCGCTCGACGCCTGGCCCGACATGTAGGCCACCGGGTCACCCGGTTGTCCGCCCGTTTTCTCCCCGTCGTGTCACGTCTCGGGTGAACGAGGTCGGTACCGTGCGCTCCTCGAAACCGTGTGACGGAACGGCAATTTCACACTGCGTGTCCGAGCCTCGATCGCGGCGGGACCGCCCGGATCGACTCGCCCGTCGGTTTCGCGGATCTGTGTTCGCTTCGCGCGCTCGTCGCGCGAGCGAGGGACCGTCGGCGGCCACCGATCGACGACCACAGCAAAACGAATTTGTACCGACCGCTACACATCTCGCCCGATGTCACAGAACCCCCTGGCAAACCCCGCTATCAGATACGGCATCGGCGCCTCCGGTGCGCTGGTGATCGCCGTCGTCGCGTATCTCTTCCTCGAGGGAACGACCCAGCTCGTCGCCTATGCGGTCGCCGTGCTCGACCTGGTCGTCACGCCGCAGATCCTGAAGCGAGCCGCGACCGCCTGACCGTCCGGACTCGCCCGAGCGTTTCAGCGGCTGAGACTCGGGCCGGTGCGCTTTTGCCGAGCTACTCCCCGGATCTTGGTATGCCAGCCGAGGGAGCCGCCGAACCAGCCGCAGCGAACCGGGGGCTGCGGTCCAGTATCCGAACCTTCGTCCAGTACATCCCGAGCGGGGACACGATTCCCGACGAGGCGTGGCGGCGGCGCCACCGTAACATCCTCCTCGTCGTGCTCGCCCACGTCCCGTTCCTGTTCCTGCTGGGGGTCTTCGAGGGGACCGAGACGACGTTCTCGGGGGCGACCATCCCGTCGATCCCCCTGTGGACCGTCCTGTTGGAACTCGGCCTGCTGGTCGGGCTGGTCGCCGTTGCGAGCCGCTCCCGGCTGCCTCGACGGGTTCGCACCGCGCTCGGCACGGTCAGCCTGTTGACGGCGTCGATCGTCCTCGTCCAGTTCTCCGGCGGCTTCATCGAGGCGCACTTTCACTTCTTCGTCGCGATGGCGGTGGTCGCGGTCTACGAGGACTGGTTCCCGTTCGCGCTCGGGATCGGCAAGGTGGTCCTCACCCACGGCGTCTTCGGGATGATCAATCCCAGCCGGGTGTACAACCACGAGGCCGCGATCGCGAATCCGTGGGCCTGGGGGCTCATCCACGGCGTGTTCGTCCTCGCGCTGGCCACAGCGCTGATGTCGCACTGGTACTCGACGGAGCGCTCCCGCGAGGAGGCCCAAGAGCGGCTCCGGGAGGCCGAGGAGAAGACCCGGCAGGTAACGGACCTGGAGGAGAAGCAGGCCGAGATCGAGGAGGCGAAGGCCGAGGCCGAGGCGGCCCAGGAGCGCGCCGAGGAGCGCCGCCGGGAGGTCGAGCGGTTGAACGACCACCTCGAAACGAAGGCCGACGACTACAGCGCGACGATGTCGCGGGCCGCGGACGGGGCGCTGCACGTCCGACTGGACGCCGAGAGCGAGAGCGAAGCGATGACGCGGATCGCCGAGGCGTTCAACGAGATGATCGGGGAGACGGAGTCGGCGATGGCGGAGATCCAGACCTTCGCCGCCGAGGTCGCCGACGCCAGCGAGGAGGCCGACGCGAGCGCCGGTGAGATCAAACGGGCCAGCGAGGCGGTGAGCGCGTCGGTCCGGGAGATCTCGGACGGTGCGAGCGACCAGTCCGACAAGCTCGAGGCGGTCTCCGGGGAGATGAGCGACCTGTCTGCGACGGTCGAAGAGGTTGCGGCGTCGGCGCAGACGGTCGCCGAGACCTCCCGTGAGACCGCCGAGATCGCCGAGGACGGGGAGACGACCGCGCGGACGGCCATCGAGAACACTCGCGAGAGCCGAACGGCGATCGACGAGACGGCCGACCGCGTGGAAGCGCTCGACGACCGGATGGCCGAGATCGGCGAGATCGTCGACCTCATCGGCGACATCGCGGAGCAGACGAACATGCTGGCGCTGAACGCCAACATCGAGGCCGCCCGCGCGAGCGGCGGCGGCGCGGGCGGGGACGGGTTCGCGGTCGTCGCGGACGAGGTCAAACAGCTGGCCGAGGAGACCCGGGAGTCGGCGACGGAGATCGAACAGCTCATCGGGGAGACCCAGGAGCAGACGACGGCGACGGTCGAGGAGGCGCGCCGTGCCGAGCGTCACATGCAGGAGAGCGTCGAGGTGGTCGACGAAGTCGTCGACGCCTTCGCGCAGGTCGCCGAGAACGCCGAGGAGACCGACCGCGGCATCCGGGAGATCAGCGCGACGACGGACGACCAGGCCGCGAGCACCGAGACCGCGGTGTCGAAGGTCGAGGAGGTGGCCGAGATCGGTCGGTCGACCGCGGCGGAGAGCGAGCAGGCGTCGGCGGCCGCCCGGGAGCAGGCGGCCTCCGTCTCGCAGGTCAGTACGAACCTCGGAGCGCTGAACGACCGCGCCGAACGCCTGCAGTCGCTGCTGCGGAGCTTCGAGGTCGACGAAGCCGGGGCGGGTCGGCCGGGGAGCGGGACGGCGGGCGCGCTCGCCGTCGAGGACGGCGGCCGACCCGAGTGACGCGGCGAGCGCCGAGTCCGCCGCTCCGCTCAGACGGGTGTACCCGCGCGGACTCGCCGCGGTCGGCCACCACGATTAAATCGGCTCCCGCTCCTACATCGCCCATGAGAGAGATGACCCCTTCGCCGTCCGTCCGGTGGCAGCGATGGTAGATCTGTTGTTCTCGACGGGCCGGCTCCTCGCCGCGCTCTTGCTGGTGGCGCTCAACGGCTTTTTCGTCGCGTCGGAGTTCGCCTACGTCCGCGTCCGGTCGAGCGCGGTCGACCAGATGGTCGCGGAGGGGCGGACCGGCGCGGAGCTGTTGCGGAACGCCCTCGACAACCTCGACGACTACCTCGCGGTGACGCAACTGGGTATCACGCTCGCGTCGCTCTCGCTCGGCTGGATCGGCGAACCGGCCATCGCGGCGCTGATCGACCCGGTCCTGGGCGCCGCGTTCCCCAACGCGCCCGTCCATCTCATCGCCGTCGGGATCGGGTTCTCGATCATCACGTTCCTCCACGTCGTGTTCGGAGAGCTCGCGCCGAAGACCATCGCCATCGCGCGGGCCGAGCAGATCGCCCTGTTCGTCTCCCCGCCGATGAAGTTCTTCTACTACATCTTCGTCCCGGGACTGATCGTCCTCAACGGGACGGCGAACTACTTCACGCGCATGATCGGCGTCCCGCCCGCCTCCGAGACCGAGGAGACCCTCTCCGAGGAGGAGATCCTGACGGTTCTCTCGCGGTCGGGGACGAAGGGCCACGTCGACGCCTCGGAGGTCGAGATGATCGAGCGCGTGTTCGAACTCGACGACCTCTCGGTCAGGGAGGTGATGGTCCCGCGGCCGGACGTGACGACGGTCCCCGCCGACGCCACGCTGGCCGAACTTCGCGAGACCGTCCTCGACGCCGGCCACACGCGGTACCCGGTGCTCGACGCCGACGACCCGGACCAGGTGGTCGGCTTCGTCGACGTGAAGGACGTACTCCGCGCCGAGGAGACGATGACCGACGACGTGACCGCCGCCGACCTCGCCCGGGAGATGCCGCTGATCCCCGAGACCGGGGCGGTCGACGACCTGCTCGCCGAGTTCCAGGCCGAGCAGCGACAGATGGCCGCCGTCATCGACGAGTGGGGCTCCTTCGAGGGGCTCGCGACCGTCGAGGACGTGGTCGAGCAGGTCGTCGGCGACCTGCGGGACGACTTCGACGTGGCCGACCGCGAGCCGTCGGTCGACGAGCGGGCCGACGGCGCCTTCGTCATCGACGGCGGCGTCGTCCTCACCGAGGCCGAGGACGCCCTCGACACCGAGTTCGACACCGACGACGTGGGCACGGTCGGCGGGCTCGTCCTCGACAGGCTCGGCCGCGCCCCGGAGGTCGGCGACGAGGTGACCGTCGACGGCTACCGGTTCACCGTCGAGGCCGTCGACGGCGCCCGGATCGACGAGGTGGCGGCCCGAGCGGTCGAGGGGAGCGAGGACACCGACGAGACCGACGCCGGGGACGCCGACGGCCGCGACTCGTCGACGGCCGAAGACGCCGGTGAGTGACCGGCGACGCCGATCGGCCGCACGTCGCCGGCCCTCCGCCCACTCACCCGCCCAGTCCGAGCCCGGGATGCCACCGGTCGACGCCGGCGGCCTCGGCCGCGTCGTCCATCTCGGCGAGGATCGAGACCGCCTCGCTGGCGACCTTCGCGGCCTTCCGTTCTCCCTCGGTACGGAACTCGCCGGTGACGCGGTTGGCGTAGACGGTACAGACCGCGCCCGCACGGAGCCCGTAGAGGTTCGCGAGCGTCAGGATGGCGGCCGCTTCCATCTCGAAGTTCAGAACGTTCGCCTCGCGCAGGTTCTCCACGAGGTCGCCGCTGCCGGCGGCCTCGAAGCCGCGAAACCCGGGGCGACCCTGGCCGGCGTAGAAGCTGTCCGTGCTGGCCGTGACCCCGACGTGGTAGTCGTAGCCCAGCCGCTCGGCGGCGGTCACGAGCGCGCCCACGACGCGGTCGTCGGCGCTCGCGGGGTAGTCCTCGCGGACGTACTCGTCGCTGGTGCCCTCCTGGCGGACCGCGCCGGCGGTGATGACCAGGTCGCCGACCGACGCCTCCTCGCGGATGGCGCCACAGGACCCCACGCGGAGGAGCGTGTCGACGCCGACGCGGGCGAGCTCCTCGACGGCGATGGCCGCCGACGGCGAGCCGATCCCCGTCGACGTGACCGAGATCGGGGTGTCGTCGTAGCTCCCGGTGGCGGTGCGGTACTCGCGGTGTTCGGCCACGACTTCCGAAGCGTCCCAGCCGTCGGTGATCTTCTCGACGCGCTCGGGGTTGCCGGGCAGGAGGACGCTGTCGGCCACGTCGCCGGCAGAGACTTCGAGGTGGTACTGTTCGTCGTCGTTGGGGTCCTCGCTGGCGGGGGTGTCCGGATCCCCCTCGACCGCCGAGTCCTCGTCACTCATCGACGACCATCTCCCGGGAGATCGCCTCCGGCAGCAACTCGCCGAGTTCGTACTCGACGGGGTCGTCGGGCCCCTCGCAGACGACGACGAACGACGCCTCGCAGAACTCCGCGAGCGACTGGCGGCACATCCCGCAGGGCGTGACGCCGTCCTCGGCGGCCGAGGAGACGGCCAACCGGTCGAACTCGCGGTGGCCGTCGCGGACGGCCGACCCGAGCGCGACCTCCTCGGCGTGGAGGCTGTTGCTGTAGTTGGCGTTCTCGATGTTACAGCCCGTGTAGACGCTCCCGTCGGCGGTCCGAAGCGCCGCGCCGACCGCGTACTCGGAGTAGGGCGCGTAGGCGGCCTCGCGGGCCTCCCGTGCGCGTTCGAGCAAGTCTGTCATAGGCCTACAGAGCGGCGGACACCACTTAAGCCGTCGGCCCCGGTGGCGCCGTCGGTGCGAGTCGGCGCGTCCGGGAGCGGACGGGGACGGTTCGGGAGAACCGACAGAACGAATACCGCTTTTCGAGAAGAGGCGTCCATGCGGTACGAGAACCCGATACTGCCGGGATTTCATCCCGACCCGACGATCTGCCGGGTCGACGGCACCTTCTACCTCGCGACGAGTTCGTTCGAGTACTTCCCCGGGGTTCCGCTGTATCGAAGCAGGAACCTCGTCGACTGGGACCCCATCGGACACGCGTTCACCCGCGATTCCCAGCTCGCTCTGGAAGCGGTCGGCTCGTCCGGTGGGGTCTTCGCACCGACGCTCCGTCACCACGACGGGACCTTCTACCTCGTCACCACGAACGTCAACGGCGACGGCCACGTCGTCGTCACCGCCGACGACCCGACGGAGGAGTGGTCCGACCCGACGGTGGTGGACGCGCCGGGGTTCGACCCCGACCTGTTCTTCGAGGGCGACACCTGCTATTTCACCTACCACGACGAGGACACCGAGAACCCGATCCGACAGGCCGAGATCGACGTCGAGACCGGCGAACTCGGCGAGTCGCGGACGATCTGGACGGGATTCCGCGATCCCCACGTCGAGGCCCCGCACATCTACGAACGGGACGGAACGTATCACCTGCTGCTCGCGGAAGGGGGGACCCACGCGGGGCACATGGTCGTCTCTGCACGCGCCGACGACCCCACGGGCCCCTACGAAGGGTGTCCGGACAACCCCGTTCTCACTCACTGGGGGCGTCCACGGGCCGATATCCGCGCGGTCGGCCACGCCGACCTCGTAGCGGACGACAGCGGGAACTGGTGGCTCGTCTGCCTCGGCATCCGCCAGCGCGGACCGTGGCCGCGGTATCACCACCTCGGCCGTGAGACGTTCCTGGCTCCCGTCACCTGGGAGGACGGCTGGCCGGTGGTCAACGACGGGAACCCGATCCGGGCCGAGACGAGCGGTCCGCTCCCCGGCGAGCGCCGGGCGGAACCGAACTCGATCGAACACACCGAGACCGAGTTCGCGGACGGGCTGGGCGTCGAGTGGCAGTTCCGCCGCAACCCCGACCGCGACCGCTATCGGACGGGCGCGGACGGGCTCCGTCTCCGCGGGGGTCCGGAGACCCTCGACGAACCCGGGTCGACTTTCGTCGGCCGGCGACAGACCGCCTTCGACTGCCGGGCCGAGACGACGCTGTCGTTCGACCCGGCTGACGGCGAGGAGGCCGGCCTCGCGGTGGTCGCCAACGAACGCCACCACTACCAACTCGGCGTGACCCGTCGGGACGGCCGGCGAGAAGCCATCGTCCGCCTTCGGATCGGCGACGCGACGGACGTGGTCGGGCGGACTCCGGTCGGGGCGTCGACCGACCTGGCCGTCGTGGCAGACACCGACGACTACCGCTTCGTCGTCGACGGCGACGAACTCGCGTCGGCGGCGACTCGCTACCTCTCGACGGAGGTCGCCACCGGGTTCACGGGCGTCTTCCTCGGCCCCTACGCCACCGGGCACGGGACCACGTGCGAGGCGGACGCGGTCGTCGAGCGCTTCGTCTACGAGTCCTGAACGCGCTGGAATCGCGGACATCACGGTCGAACACCGGGCGACGGCGCGCTGCCACACGGCCGGGGGAATCTCGCATGATTTTTCTCCCCCGGCCGGGAGGTCCTATCAGATGAGTGTCCCAACGCAGATCCCAGAGGACTGGGAACGGGGATCCGTCGAAGCGAACGGGATCGAGTTGCACTACTGTCGCACCGGGGGCTCGGGGCCGCCCGTCGTCGTCTCCCACGGCTTCACCGACGACGGGTACTGTCGGCTCGACCTCGCCCGCGAACTCGCGGACGATTTCGACGTCGTGCTGTACGACGCTCGCGGGCACGGCCGGTCCGACGCCCCCGACGGGGAGTACGGTCCGTCCGAGCGGGCGGCGGACCTGCTCGGACTGCTCGACGCCCTCGCGCTCGAGGACCCGATCCTGTTCGGCCACTCTATGGGCGCAGACACGGTCACGATGGCCGCGGCCGACAGCCCGGACCGATCGCGAGCAGTCGTCCTCGAAGACCCCGTCTGGATACTCGACGGGGTCAACGACGACCTGATCGAGGGGGACCCGGGCGACGGTATCGAGGAGCAGATCGCGTGGTGGCGCGACCACAGCGTCGAGGAACTCCTCGAAGCGGATCCGATGTTCAACGACCTCGCCGAGCGCGGACAGCCCGACCTCGCGCGCCGGGTGGCCGAAGCCAGACATCGGCTTCGGCCCGAGATCGGCCGCGTGTCCGATGCCGAGTTCGTCGACCCGACCGAGGCGTACGGCGACATCACGGCGCCGACGCTGATCCTGAAAGCCGACGCGGACGAGGCGGAACGCGAGCGGGAACGGGAGATCGCCGCCTTCCTCCCGGACGGACGACTGGAGCACGTCGATGGCGCCGGCCACTGCGTCCTCTGGGACGAGCGCGAGCGCGCGACCGAGGAGCTCCGGGCGTTCCTCGAAACGGTTTGACGGTCGCCGGACCCTCGTCGGGTCTCCCGCGAGGGGAACGAACCGTCATATTCTCGTACTGTCCCGTCCGCGACAGAATGACCGAGACGACCGTTCGAGAGGGGATCGCCTACGCCGAGCGCGAGACCGGCGAGATGAAACTCGGTCTCTACCTGTTCGCGCTCGGTGGCGACGGCGGGTCGATGTACTGGCTGTTCCCCGCGATGGTCTCCGTCTGGGTCCCGCTGCTGGCCGATTCCGACGGGAAGGAGGTCGCCATCGCAGACCAGGGTCTGCGGGTCGAACGGCAGGTCCACGACTGGACGACCGTCGACGGCGACGAACTGACCGACGACGCGCTGACGCTCACGCGACCGAAGTGGTACCACGCCGACCTCCCGTTCGACCGCAGCGACGTAGCGGACCTCGACGCAGTGACCGCGACACTGGACGGCGCTCCGAGACAGAACTGACGGCCGCGGCGGCGGTCAGGCATCGGCGTCGGCGACGGCCCCGCGGACGACGGTCGTCACCGCGTCGACCAGTTCGCTCACGTCCTCGCTCTCGGCGTAGACGCGGACGTACGGTTCGGTCCCGCTCGGGCGGACGAGCGTCCACGAGCCGTCAGGCAGTTCGAGGCGCACGCCGTACTCCGTATCGACGCTCGCGTCCGGGAACTCGGCGGGGAGTCGCTCCTCGACCAGTGCCATCGCGCGCTCCTTGGCGTCGTCCGGGCACTCGACGCTGACCTTCCGGTAGGGCCGTTCGGTCACCGGGTCGCGCAACACGGCGAGGCCGGGGCCGGCGACGAGGCGGGCGAGCACCGCGGCGCTCGCGACGCCGTCGATCCAGCCGCCCAGGGCTGTGTGGACGTGTTTCCACGGTTCGGCGGCGAAGACGACCTCGGTGTCCTCGTCGCCGGCCGCGCGGGCGGCGGCGATCCCCTCGTGGAGGGCGCCGAGGCGGACCCGTTCGACGCGGCCGCCGCCGGCGCGGACCCGCTCGTCGATGCGGGCGGAGGCGTTGGGCGTCGTGACGACGACGGGGTCGGCCGCGTCGCTCTCGACGGTGTAGTGCTCGGCCAGGACGGCGACGATCGTGTCCTCGTGGACGACCTCGCCGCTCGCGTCGACGACGACGATCCGGTCGGCGTCGCCGTCGTGGCCGATCCCCAGGTTCGCGTCGCCCTCCGCGAGATACGAGCGCAGGTCGCGCAGGCTCTCGGGCGTGGGTTTGCTCTCGCGGCCGGGGAAGTGACCGTCGACGTTCGCGTGGATCGCCGTCACGTCGGCGCCCAGGTCCCGGAGGACCTGCGGCGTCACGAGGCTCGCCATCCCGTTGCCGCAGTCGACCGCGACGGAGAGGCCGTCGAGCGGTTCGCCGTGCCCGCGGGCGAACTCGGCGACCGCGTCGCGGTACGCGCCGAGTACGTCGGCGCGTTCGCTCGACCCCCACTCGTCCCACGCGACGGGCTCGGGCTCGTCGGCGACGCGGCGTTCGATCCGCGCCTCGGCGTCGTCGCCGTACTCCTCCCCGTCGGCGAAGAGCTTGAGCCCGTTGTCCGTCGGCGGGTTGTGACTGGCCGTGACCATCACGCCGCGGCTCCGCTGGGCGGCGTAGGCCAGCGCCGGCGTCGGCACCTGCCCGACCCTGGTCACGTCGGCGCCGGCGCTGAGGAGGCCGGCCTCGACGGCCGCCGCCAGCCCTTCGCCGGTCGTTCGCCCGTCGCGGCCGACGACGAACGAGTCGCCGTCCGTCCCCGCCGCTCGCCCGACGGCCCGCGCCAGTGCCGGCGTCACCCGAGATTGCACGTCACCGCGGATGCCCGCGGTCCCGAAGAGTTCCATACCGACCCCACGTGAGGGCGCCCATTAACCGTAGTGGCACGCGCTCGCGGAGCCGAGAGCGGACACGACGGCGTGACGACCGCGGAGACCGTCGGCGGGCCGCGAGTGCGAGCGCCGCGGCTCGCCGTCGAAAAGCGAAGAGAACGAATGAAGCGTTACTCGACGCCGTCGAAGTCCGGGTAGTCCTCGATGTCGACGCCGTCCTCGGTGACCTCGGCGATGTAGACGCCGTTGCCCGAGCCGGTGTCGCGCTCGGCGGCCGCGCGGACGCCGGCGACGGCGGCCGAGCGGGCCTCGTCCATGTTCATGCCGTCCTCGTAGCGGTCCTCCAGGGTCCCGTAGGCGACGGTGAGCCCGGAGCCGGTGACGGTGTAGTCGTCCTCCATGACGCCGCCTGCGGGGTCGATAGAGTAGACGTGACTGCCCTCGTCGTCGATGCCGCCGAGGATCGGGTTGATGGCGAAGAAGGGACCGCCGCGGGCGAAGTTGCCGGCGAGCGTCGAGAGCGCGGTCATGCTCATGTCCTCGCCCTTGCGGGCCTCGTAGAGGTCGACCTCCGCGCGCAGCGAGCGGATGAACGACTGGGCGCCGCCGACGCTCCCGACGAGGGTCAGTGCGGCCGTCGGGTGGATCTGCTCGACCTTCTGGACGCGCTTGTTCGAGACGAACCGGCCGCCGAGCGAGGCACGCATGTCCGTCGCGACGACGACGCCGTCCTCGGCGGTGATGCCGATGGTCGTCGTCCCGGTCTCGGCGACCTTGCTCTGGTCGCCCTGCGGGGACTCGTCGGGGAACGAGCCGATCTCGGGCTCGGTGGGGTCGGGGATCCCAGCGCTCTGGCGCTGCAGATTTTGCGAGAACTCCGAATCTGCGAATGGGTCGCGCATGGTAGTCGGGTATCAGTCCTGTGCTGATAAAACCACCTTTTCGGTCCCCCGTCCGGAGACGGCACCGGGTCGTCGCCACCGGACTGCGCCGGGTCGAACCGCCGCTCGACGGGAGCGGACGGCGACAGAACGAGTGGCCGCGCGATCAGTTCGCGCTCTCGATGTCCATGTCCTCGTAGGTCTCGTTGACCCGATCGACGGCGCGGTGGACCGGCAGGGTGATCCCCGCCTTGCGCATGACGAGCGCCAGGGGCAGCAGCAGGATTCCCGCGAACAGAGTCAGCTGGTACAGTGCGAATACGGTTGCACGGTTCAGGGTGGAACGCATCGTGGTGTGCTCATGTCTCCATCCGTTAGCGTATATAAAGGTTCCCCCCGAGATCGAGTACCCGATAATGGATCGTGATGGATTACCCCGCCGCAGTCTTGCGATTAAGCTCAGATTGTTCTGGGTACAACCGTACCGGTGTTCGGGCCGGTTTTCGAGTAAGGGGTCGCTTGGTGACCGCGGGAATCCCTATAAGTTATGGCCACGTTTCCGATTACGTGCGCAGGGCGCTGGGCGGGCCGAGCGGTCGGTTTCGCGAGCGGTGAGGCACGGCCACCGGACCGAAAGCTATCGTGACGGGACCAAAAACAGGATTACAGAGTAAGGCGGAGAGGAGTGTATGAACTACATCGTAGTGATGGAGGCAGCCTGGTTGGTTCACGACGTGGAGAACATCGACGACGCCATCGGCGTCGCCATCAGCGAGGCGGGCAAACGGCTCAACCAGAAGGACATGGACTACGTCGAGGTGGGCGTGGGCTCGACGAACTGTCCGGCCTGCGCCGAGCCGTTCGACTCGGCGTACATCGCCGCTGACACCGCCCTGGTGGGCCTGGTGCTGGAGATGCAAGTGTTCAACGCCGAGAGCGAGGAACACGCCCAGCGCATCGCCAAGAGCGACGTGGGCGGCGCCCTGCGGGACGTACCGCTCGACGTCATCGACACCATCGAGACCGAGAGCGACGACGAGAACTGACCCCGTTCGGGCCGTCGAACGGCGACGGACGACGCCCGCCGCGTCGCAGGCGTCCGCTTCTCACTGTGCTGCCAGTCGCGTCCCCGTCTCGGCGCTGACCAGCAGGTCCGCCACTCGCTCGGCCGCCTCGGTCACTTCCGGCTCGCTCTTCAGCAGCACCGTCTCGCTGGGGAAGAGGTGTTCGCCGACCTCCAGCCCGTGTTCGCGAGCGGTCCCCCCGGAGACGGTCAGGTAGACGCCGATACCCGTCTCGGCGATCGCCGCTTCCTCCTCCGCGTGGGCGTCGGTGGGGTACGTGAAGTCGACCCCCTCGATAGCCGAGGTGCCGAGGACGCCCTCAACGAGCCGCTCGTAGCGCGGCGAGATGCAAAAGTCGCCCTCGTAGGCGTCGACCAGTTCGCGTGTGTGGTCGGTGTCGTACTCGGCGGCGACCTCGGGCGTGACCAGCAGCGAGTGCCAGACGGTGTCGCCGAGTCCGGCGACGAGGCGCACGTCGGTGTCCCGCGGGTCGACGCGCTCGTTGACATCGTCGAGTTCCGCGAGCGGTTCCTCGCGGAGTTCGACGACCTCTTCGAGGAACAGGTCGGCGCTGTCGAAGCCGAGCGGCATCTCGTGTTTCCGGAGCGCGCGGAACGGCTCCTCGCGGCCGACCAGCCGCAACTGCAGGTCCTCGTCGACCGGCACGGTCACGCTGTCGAAGACGATCCGGCGGGGCATCCCCGAGCGGTCGTCGCGGACGAGCGTGTACTCCGGGGCACGCGGGTCCTCGTCGTCGCTGTAGGCCGCGAGCCGTTCGTACACGTCGCCGGTCGCCGACTGCTCGCCCTTGGTGACTGCCTTCTCGTAGCGCAGGGTCGAGATCACGTCGTCGGCGAGGCCGGCGACGCCCGTCTCGTCGGCGAGTCTGTCGAGGACCGCTTCGAGCGGGCGTCCCTTCCGCGGCACCGCGACGCTGACGGTCGTCATTGCCAAAGGGCACGCAAGCGGCGCGTAAAACGAGTCCGATCTCCGCGGGGTTCGCCGGTCCGGACGCCGCGGGCGGTCGCGCCGCGGCGCCGACCCGAGCGGCGGTCGGTTCGGTCGCTCCCGTTCAGCTCCCGCCGATGACCGAGGAGAGCTGCTCGCGCCACTCCTTGAGCTCCTCGATCTCGTCGTTGATGTCCTCGATGTCCGAGCGCACGTCCTCGACGTCGATGTCGCCGACTTGCGATTCGAGGTCGTCGAGGTCGCCCTCGACCTCGTCGACGGTGCCCTCGACGGACTCGACTTCGCTCTGGACGGTGTCGACGTCGCTCTGGACGGCTTCGACGTCGTCGAGCACCTCGTCCATGTCCGACTGGAGCGCTTCCATGGACGACTCGACCGAGGCGACGGTCTCCTCGACCCCCGAGATCGACTCCTCGTGGCCCGAGGCCATCTCGCGGACCTCCTCCAGTTCGGACTCGAAGGATTTGACCTGGTCGCGGAACTCCTCGATCATCTCGTCGCCCGTGCCGTTCTCGTCGAGGAACTCCTCGAGCGCGCCCGTGTACGCGAGCAGGTCCGACACCTCGGTCTGGAGGTGCTGGATGCGCGCGTCGACGCTGCCGCCGTTGTCGTCGGCCAGGTCGAACGCCTTCCGCAGCAGCTTCACGTCCTCGGCGTCGACGTTCTGGTTGCGGATCTCGGCGGCCAGCGCGCCGACCAGCGAGTCCACGTCGGCGTCCTCGACGGCGACCGTGCCGCCCGAGGAGTCACTCGACTCGTCGCCGGCGCCGTCACCGCTCGACACCGCCTCTCCCGGCTCGTTCGGGTCCTTGAGGTTCAGCGTCTCCACGTCCTCGTCGGAGCCGTCGGCGTCGTCCTCGTCTTCGAGCCCCGGCACGTCCCCGTCGCCGGAGATCACGTCGCGGACCACGTCGCTGCTGCCCTCGTCGACGACCGGGCCGTCGCCGTCCTCCAGCGGCGGGTCGACCGACTCGACGGTCGGCGTCGTGAGGAACTGCTCGACGTTGTCGGTCCCGGTCGCCCGGATGCCGTAGACGGTCGTGTACTCCGCACCCGCCTCCAGCTCCCGCTCGAAGGTGATCTGGTCCTCGTCGATCGTCCAGTACTCGGAGCCGTACTCCGGGTGAAAGCCCAGGTCCTCGACGGCCACGTCCTCGGGCACCCGATCGACCAGCGTCACCGTCACCGTCTCCGAGCGCGCCGACTGGATCTCGAAGGCGATCGCCGGCACCGGGAACTCGTCCTCCTCGAACCGCTTGTCCACCGTCACCCCGTCCGACGAAACGGACACCTTCTCGTACTGCTGTGAGTCGCTCATGTGTTCCCTCTCGTTTAGGGACCAACTTAATGATACTTATTGTCCGGAATACGTCATTTCGGCTCAGCGGAAGGAACGCCCGGAATTTCGGGCGAAAAGTGGTCGTTCGTCCGGCGGTCGCAGCGGCGCCGCGGGCGGCCCGCGACCCGCTCCGGCGGCCGCCTCAGAGGTCGAACCGGTCGCCGATTTCGACGATCCGCAGGGTCTCGGGATACTCGAAGCTCGCGGCGTGGTTGTGCAGCACGGTCGGCTCGGTCGTCATACCCTTCCACATGTCCCAGTGGGTCGGCACGAGCGTGTCGAGCTGGAGTTCGTTGGCGGCCTCGATCACCATGTTCTCGTCGCTGTACCACCGGGTGCGCACGTCCTCGCCTGTCTCCTTGTCCGGGATGTTCCCGACGGCGCCGAAGGCCAGGACCCCGACGTCGATGTCGTACTCCTCGCCGACCGCCTCGAACTCGCCGGGGCGGGCGTCGCCGCCGTGGAAGAAGGTGCCGGCCTCGTGTTCGAAGACCAGCGAGACGGGGTGGATAGCGTCGGGGTCGTTGGCGGGCTCGACGTGGACCGTCAGCTCGCCGAGTTCGACCGTGTCGCCCTCCTCGATTTCGTGCAGCTGGTCGTCGCTCACGCCCCAGTTGCCGGTCCAGTCCTCCTCGTCGATCACGTCGTGACCGGCGTCGGCCGTGTAGTAGTCGGCGCCCGTGTTCGCGAGGATCGGCGCCTGGCTCGGCCCGTGGACGTGGTCGACGTGCTCGTGCGTGCCGAACATCGCGTCGGCCTCCGTAACGTCCTCGGGGTCGAAGGGCACGGGGATCATCCGGAGGGTCCGCGGCGGGTCGCCGAGACCGAGATACGGGTCGATGTACACCGTCGTTCCATCGCTGGCCTTCAGGATGAAGCCGTTACAGCCGAGATACCAGATCGCGAGGGTGTCCGGCGACGCCGATTCCACTGCGCGGGGGAGCCAGTCGCCCCAGTCGCTGCTTCCAACTGTCATGGCTCACTCTGCTCGTACCAGCGGCTAAGGTATTGTGCTTTGCCGACGGAGGAGCGTCGGAGCCGACCGGTGGGGTGGTTCGGGGCGGACTCAGTCCTCGCAGCAGCCGCCGGCCTTGCCGCCGAAGTCCACCGTCAGCGGCTCGGAGATGATCTCGTTGAGCTCCTGCAGGCGCAGTTCGAGTTCGCTCTGCACTTCGAGGTACTCCGACATCTTCGGCTGGTCGTGGAGCTCCTCCTGGGCGTCCTGCAGCGTCCGGAGGTCCTCCTGGGTGGCCTCGTTGGTCTGGCGCGCGAGCATGAACTCCTCGCGGATCTTCTCGAACTCGCGGATCTGCTCCTGGAGGTCCTCGTCGGCCTCGACCTCGGCCTTGACCTCCCGGTAGCGCTCGTAGAGGGGCATCTCCGCGATCTGCTCGCCGAGCTCGCGGGCGAGCGCGTCGACGTCCTCGCCGGCCTCCGCGTTCGCCGCGTCGGTCTCGATGCTCATTCTACTCGCGTTTGGGACCTCGCGGGTTTCAAGCTGCCGACTCCGAGCGCCGGCGGGCGCGTCGGACGAGCGGTCGCCGGCCGAGCGGACACCGGCCGAACGGTCATCGGCGCGTGCGGTCGTCGGCGTCGAGCGGCCGGAACCCGAGCCGACGACGGACGCGGTCGCGGAACGCCGCCGCCCCGGCGACCGGGTAGGCCACCGCGAGCGCGCCGGCGCGGGCGACGACCGCCGAGGGGAGCGTCACGTCCATCGACCGGAGAACGGCGAGTCCGGCCAGCCCCACGGCACCGCTGGCGACGTACAGCGCGACGACGAAGACGGCCAGCCGGCGGTACGACCAGTCGCCGGCGACGAACGGGTAGCTCCCGCCGGCGGCGACGACGACCGCAGCCGTCTGGGGCGGCTGCGCGAACAGCGTGGCGGCGGCGACGAGGGCGTAGAGGACGGTGAACGCCGGGACGACGGCGAGGTAGAGACCGACGGTGGCGAGGAGGAAGTCGACCGTCGCCGAGGCCCACGAGCGGAGGGACATACCCGACACTGAGCGCGCGAGCGGCAAAGCTTCGGTGACTGCGGCGGTCGGTGCCGGCGACACCGGACGGGACGGCGGACCTCGCCGACGCTACCCGAGCAACAGCGCGTCCAGCGCGAGGTTCGCGATCCCGAACGCGACCCAGAAGGTCAGGAGCGCGAGCAGGAACGGGTTCAGTCCGTCCCGTCGTTCGCGGTCGGCCTGGCGGAGCGGCCGACCGTGCCAGCTGTCGGGACGGGTCTCGGGCATCGCGAAAAAGCGGGTTCGAACGACCAACCGGGTGACCGCGACCGCGCAGCCGGCCGCGACCGCGAACGAGCCGGCGACGACCGCCGCCGTCCGGAGGAGCGTCGTGACGGGGACCGTCATCGACTGACACTACTCCGAACGAGTGAATAAGTGTAGCGCTGCAGTCGGCCCCCGAGACCGGCCGGTTCGAGCGGTACGGCACCGAGTACGGCGGGACTGGCTGGTGTCCGAGGGCTTTTCCGGCGTCGGGCCGAAGCGGGGGTATGGTCTCAGAACTCGTCGTCGGCGGGCTGCTCGCGACGCTCGTGTTCGGCTTCCTCCGATTTCAGGACCGCATCGTCTCGGCGCTGACCCGCGCCCGCGGCGGCGACGAGGGGATCGTCGTCGAGGACCCCTGACCGGCCGGCGGTTCGCTTCTCGCGACCGTAGCGTCGGCCAGTCGCGACTCTGTCACCGGGCGACGGGACCCCAGTGGGACTGACTGTCGAGGGGGCCGCGTCGGACCGCGGAGGTTTTACCGCCACGGCCGATACGATTGCCCAATGAGCCAGGATTCGCGCGGCGAGGCCGACGACGCGGCCCGCACCGAGGGCGACCTCACCAAGACGGGGATGTCGCTGCGCCACGACCGCGAGTGGGACTACGAACTCGACCGCATCGTCGACGCCGTCGAAGAGCGAGACGCCGAGACCGTCGGCCTGCAGTTCCCCGAGGGACTCAAACGGCGCGGCCCCCGCGTCGCCGACGACCTCCGCTCGGAACTGCCCGGCGACGTGAGCGTCATGATCTCCGGCCAGCCCTGCTACGGCGCCTGCGATCTGGACACCTACCTGATGCGCCGGACGGACGTGTTCGTCCACTTCGGCCACAGCCCGATGAAGGAGTCGGACAAGATCATCTACGTCCCCCTGTTCTCGAACGTCGACGTCTTCCCGATCATGGAGCGGGCCGTCGACGAACAGCTCTCGCCGGCCGACGAGGACCCCGACGTGGGTCTCGTCACGACGGCCCAGCACATGAACAAGTTCGACGAGATGCGCTCGTGGCTCGAGGAGCGGGGCTACACCGTCCACACGCGCAAGGGCGACGACCGACTCACCCACGAGGGGCAGGTGCTGGGCTGTAACTACGCCAGCGCCGACGTCGACGCCGACCAGATGCTGTACGTCGGCGGCGGCAAGTTCCACCCGCTCGGCCTCGCGATGGAACACCCCGACAAGAAAGTGGTCATCGCCGACCCCGTCAACAACGCCGTCTCCGTCGCGGACACGGAGAAGTTCATGAAACAGCGCTACGGCGCCGTCCACCGCGCGATGGACGCCGAGGAGTGGGGCGTCATCTTCTGCACCAAGATCGGCCAGGGCCGCTGGGACCAGGCCCAGGAGATCGTCGAGAACAACGAGAACGCCTACCTCATCACGATGGACGAGGTGACGCCCGACCGGCTGACCAACTTCGGCATGGACGCCTACGTCAACACGGGCTGTCCGCGCATCACGACCGACGACGGCCCGCAGTTCAAACAGCCGATGCTCACCCCCCAGGAGTACCGCATCGCCATCGGCGAGGAGCCCCTGGAGGATCTGGCCTTCGACACCTTCCACGGCACCTGGTAACCTGCCTCGGAGCGGTTCTGCCGTCGTCGTACGGAGTATCACCGTCGATAACCGGTGGCATACTCGTTTATCGTTGGCCGTGGAACTCCGCGTATGTATCCTCACGCGGGCGTGAGTGATCGAGGTCGGCCGGCGGACTCACGGGGCGCGACGACTCCGCCCCGGACGACCGCCACGGAGGGTCGGAGCGAGCCGTGACTGACGGCAGACCGACCTCGACGACGTACGTCAGGCCCCTGGAGGAGACCAGTCAGACGGTCAGCGTCCTCTGTGTGCACCCCGACGAAGCGACCGTGGCGGCCGTGACCGACGGACTGGAGGCGGCGAGCGAGTCGGTGACCGCGCACGGAACGACGGCTGCGTCGGACGCGTTCGACCGTCTGGAGGTCGGGGACGTGGACTGCCTCGTCTGTGCGTACTCCTTGCCCGATACCGACGGGCTCGCCGTCCTCGAACGGGTCCGCGAGACCCACGACCGGTTACCGTTCGTCATGCTGACCGGCGACGGGAGCGAGCGGGTCGCGGCTGCGGCGATCAACGCCGGCGCGGACGGGTACGTCACCTACGACGGCGAGCCGGAACAGGAGACGTTCGCGGCTCTGGACGACCGGATCGCGACGGTCGTCGACGACTATCGCGCACGCGAGCGCCTCGAGGATACCACGGAGTTGCTGTTCCGGTTGACCGAGTACACCAACGACGCGCTGTGGATGTTCACGGGGGACTGGTCGGAGACGGTGGTGATAAACTCGGCGTACGAACCCCTCTGGGACCGCCCCATCGCCGACCTGATCGAGGACCCCGGTGACTTCCTCCGCGGCGTCCACCCCGACGACCGCGAGACGGTGGCGGAGAAGATGGCCGTCCTCTCGGACGGTGAGGCGGCCGATCTGGAGTTTCGGGTCGACACTTCCGAGGAGCGGATCGCCCGCTGGGTCAGCGTCCACGCCGAACCCGTCTTCGACGACGACGGCTCCGTGAAGTACGTCGCCGGGTTCACCCGCGACATCACCGAACTCAAGCGGCGCGAGGAGCGACTGACGGACCTCGCGGAGGCGACCCGACGGCTTCCCCAGGCCCGCACCGAGACGGAGGTCACCGAGATCGTCGTCGCCACCGTCGATACCGTCGTCGGCCGTTCCGTCACCGGCTACTGGACCTACGACGACGAGGCCGACAGGCTCGTCCCGAGCGAGTTCTCCGACGGTGCGCTGGACCGCGCGGGCGTCTCCGGTCCGGACGCGCTCCCGGTACTCGGACCGGATCACGACTGGATGGACCGATTTCGGGCGGGAACACCGAGCGTTCTCCCGGAGTCGGACGGGTCGTCGAGCCCGCCGCTCGCGGGAATCGATCCGACGGCCCTCGTGCTGGTCCCGGTTGGCGACCACGGGGTGTTGGTCGTGGGCGACCCGGGGACGGCGGTCGACGAGTTCGAACGGTCGATGGTCGAGATGATCGAACAGACGACGGTCGACGCGCTGGACCGCGTGAGCCGGGAACGAGAGCTCGAACGCCAGCGGACCGAACTGAAACGGTCCAACGAGAGCCTCCAGCAGTTCGCCTACGTCGCCTCCCACGACCTACAGGAGCCACTGCGGATGGTGTCGAGCTACGTGTCCCTCCTCGAAGAGGAGTACGGGGACAGCTTCGACGAGGACGGCGAACTGTACATGGAGTACGCCGTCGACGGCGCGACCCGGATGCAGGCGATGATCGACGCGCTGCTCCAGTACTCGCGGGTCACCACGAAGGGCGACGAACCGACCGAGACCGATTCGGAAGCGGTCTTCGACGAGACGGTCAGGAGTCTGGAGATGCTGATCGACGACAGCGACGCGGCGGTCGACCGTGGCGACCTGCCGCCGGTCGTCGTCGACCGCAACCAGCTCGGCCAGCTGTTCCAGAACCTCGTCGAGAACGCGCTCCACTACGGCGGCGAGGAACCGACCGTCACGGTCGGCGCCGACCACGAGGACGGACGCGTCCACTTCACCGTCGCCGACGACGGACCCGGGGTCGACACCGACCAGCAGGACCGCATCTTCGAGATATTCAAACAGAACAGTACCCGTCCCGGGAGTACCGGGATCGGCCTCGCGATGTGCAGACGCATCGTCAATCGCCACGGCGGCGAGATATGGGTCGAGTCCGAACCGGACGACGGGGCGACGTTCCACTTCACGATGCCGGCCGTCGACGAGGCCGACCAGGAGACCGACGCATGATTTGCCACACCCGGAGCCGGACGAGCGAGCACCGAACGGTGACCAGCAGTCGACCGACCCGACGGACGGAGGGACGGCGATGAGAAACGACGAGGCCGAACCGGTCGCGATCCTCCTCGCGGAGGACAACCCGGGCGACGTGACGCTGACGCGGAAAGCGCTCGAACGGGGGAGCATCATCAACAACCTCCACGTCGTGAACGACGGCGTCGAGGCGCTGTCGTTCCTCCGTCAGGAGGGCGAATACGCGGACGAACCGCGACCGGACCTCGTCCTCCTCGACCTCAACATGCCGCGCAAGGACGGCCGCGACGTGCTGGAGGAGATCAAGACCGAGGACCGCCTCAAGCGGATCCCCATCGTCGTCATGACGAGTTCGGAGGCCGAGGAGGACATCGTCCAGTCCTACGACCTGCACGCCAACGCCTACCTGACGAAACCGATCGACTTCGACGGGTTCCTCGATGTCATCGAGCGCATCGAGGAGTTCTGGCTGACCGTCGTCAAGATGCCGCCCGAGTGATGAAGCCGACCGTCCACGCGCTCCTCGTCGAGGACAATCCGGGGGACGCGAAGCTCGTCGAGCACTATCTCGACAACCCCTCCGTCCAGGCGTTCCTCGACGAGGTAAAGCTGACCCACGTCGAGTCGCTCCCGGCCGCGGAGGAGGCGCTCGCCGCGGACCACTACGACGTGCTCCTGCTCGACCTGGGGCTCCCCGACTCAGAAGGGATAGAGACGCTCTGCCGGGCCTCGGAGGTCGAGTCCGACGTGCCGATCATCGTGCTCACCGGGCTCGAAGACACGGGCGTCGCCGTCGAGGCCATCCAGTCCGGCGCACAGGACTACCTGCCGAAGGGGGACCTCGACGGTGACAGGCTGGTTCGGGCGCTCCGCTACGCGATAGAGCGACACGAACAGGAACGGGCGCTCACCCGCCGCAACGAACAGCTGGATTTCTTCAACAGCGTCCTCCGCCACGACATGATGAACGGGTTCAACATCATCATGGCGCGGGCGGACATGCTTCAGAACGGGCTCGACGACCCGGAACACGTCGCCCACGCCGAGAACATCCACGACTGGAGCGTCAAGATCACCGACCTGAGCGAGAAGGTCCGCTCCATCCTGGACTCCGTCGCCGACGACGGTGACGCGACGCTCGAACCGGTCGAACTCGACCCGCTCGTGACGGCCGAAGCCGAACGGGTCGACGCCGTGACCGACAGAGTCGACGTCGATGTCGACGTCCCGGAGGGGACGACTGTCCTCGCCAACGACCTGTTCGAGGACGTGGTCGCGAACCTCCTCACCAACGCGGTGGAACACTCGAATGCGACGACCAGCGTCCACGTCAGCGTGGACGACGGCGGGCCGACCGTGTCGCTCCGCGTCGCCGACGACGGGCCGGGCGTCCCGCCCAGCGACCAGGCCGACATCTTCGAACGCGGTGGCAAGGGCGACGCCTCGACGGGCACCGGATTCGGCCTCTTCTTCGTCTCTTCGATGGTCGAGTCCTACGGTGGCTCGGTCCGCACCGAGGAGAGCGACAGCGGCGGCGCCGCCTTCGTCCTCGAACTACCCCGGGCCTGATCCCGCCGCGACCACGGGCCGCCGCGGGATTACTGCTGGACATTCACAAACGTTTTTGCATACGCGGTAGAAATTGTGTAGGAATGAGTGACGCGACGCGGCGCGCGGACGGTCAGGGGAACCGCGAGGTGAGAGCGTGAGTACGAAGACCCGTCTCGCACAGCAACTCGGCGTGGTCGCGGGTTTCGAGGACCCGCGGGTCGACCTGGAGCAGTACCGGACCCCGCCCGATATCGCGGCGCACCTGATCCACACCGCGGACCTGCAGGGCGACGTCGAGGGTCGGACGGTCGTGGACCTTGGCACCGGGACGGGGATGCTGGCGCTCGGTGCCGTGTTGCGCGGGCCGAAACGGGTCGTCGGCGTCGACTTAGATCTCGACCCGCTGGCGACCGCGCGGGCCAACGAGCGCCGCGTCGCGGCCGCCGCGGACGTCGAGTGGGTCCGTGCCGACGCGACCGCGCTCCCGCTCGTCCCCGACGGACCGACGACCGTCGTCATGAACCCGCCGTTCGGCGCCCAGTCGGGTAACGAACACGCCGACCGCGGCTTCCTCGCGACGGCCGCCGCCGTCGGCGACGTGTCCTACTCGATCCACAACGCCGGCAGCGAGGCGTTCGTCGAGTCCTTCGCCGCCGACAACGGCGGCCGCGTCACCCACGCCTACGCGGCGGAGCTCGACCTCCCGCATCAGTTCGACTTCCACGAGGACGACTCGCGGACGGTCGACGTGGAGGTCTTCCGGATCGTCTGGGACGACGACGCCCGCGACGCAGACGCCGACGCGGAGTGACCGGCGGGGCGTCGCGGTCGCCGTGTCTCACCCTCGCTGGGCTCGCGGGACGGACTTGCTCGCGACCTGGACTCTCGTCCGGTTGCTGATGGCGACCAGCCCCTGACCGGTCCGGTTCAGCGTCAGCCCGCCGACCGCCGTCGCGTTCGACCGCCCGGGGACCGGCGCCCGGCCGAGCACCGACCCGTTCGACGAGACGACGGCCTCGAACCCGCCCTCGACGGGCGCGACCGAGACGTTGCGGCCGTCGATCGTCGGCCGGGCGCGCCGCGCGTCGGTCGCGTAGGCGAGCCGCGCCCGCTCGCCCGCCTCGCGGAGCGACACCTTGTACACCGAGCCGTTGCCGACCAGCGACCACCCCTCGCGGTCGGCGTACACCGTCTCGCGCCAGCCGAGCCCGCCGACGCGGACGCGCCCCCACCCCTGGAAGGCCAGCCGACTCTTCGAGACCGCTTCGAGCCAGACCCGCCGCTCCTCGCTGAGGACGACCACGCCGCTGGAGCGGATCGTCCGGGAATCGCCGTAGAGGTACTCGTTGACCAGCGAGACGTACTGGTTGGGTTCGTTCTCGACGTACGTGACGGTGTAGTCGCGGACCTCGACGGTCGCCGCGTCCGCGGGTAGCTCCCCCGAGACGGTCGAGAAGCCGAACGGGACCGCGAACGACGAGAGCACGACCAGTCCGACCGCGAGGACGGCGACCGACGCGTCGGGCCTGGACAAGCCGAGCGACCGCCCGTCCAGCCGCGGGACGAGCGACCGGTTCGACGCCGAGACGGCGGTCGCGACGAGCGCCGCGGCGAGGAAGACGATCCCGACGCCGACCGCGCGGAAGAGCGCGTAGCTGTTGGCGCCCAGCGGCGCGTAGATCGCCCACAGCGACTGTCGGATGCCCAGCACCAGCGCCGCGAACCACAGGTACAGCGGGTTGGGGTAGTCCTCGCGAACGGCGAGGACGGCGATCCCGGCCAGCACGCCCGCCAGGATGCCGATCGCGTGGCCCTGGATAGCGATGTCGGCCCACCACGGCGAGGAGAAGCCCGGGCCGGGCTCGCGGGTGATGTAGGGGGTGCGCAGGCTCCGGTAGAGCAGGTCGACGACGCGCTCGGAGACCAGCGCCAGCACCGCCAGCATCGGCCGCGTCACCATCGCGAAGCCGACATAGGCGTACACCACCCCGGAGAAGCCCACGACCGGCCCCATCGAGAACAAGCCGGTGAACACGCCCACGACGACGGACGCGGCGGGGACGGCCAGGAGGCGAACGAACGGATTCGTGCGCAGCGAGCCGAACGACTCCGACCCGCGGTCGGTCGGGTAGTGGCCGAGGTAGTACTCGACGATCGGGGCGAACAGGACCGTACCCAGCAGGTTGCCGGTGATGTGGCCGACGCCGTTGTGGGCGAAGCCGGCGGCGAGGACGCCGAGCGGGTAGAAGTACGACCACGACCGGAAGGGGACGACGAGCGGGCTGTTGGGGTGGTCCCAGCCGCCCTGGAGGACCCAGTAGACGAGCAGGACGCCGAGGACGGTCAGCAGCGTCCCCCAGGGGACGCCGAGGACGAACCGGGCGCGCAGGCGGTCGCCCCAGCGTTCGCCGGGGACGAGCCGGCGGAGGACGCCGACGGAGACGACGACCGCGAGGACGAGGAAGATCTGCTGCCAGGGAGCGAGCGCGCGGACGGCTTCGACGAACTCGGCGACCGGCGCCGACGACGACTGCAGCATGTCCGCCACAAAGGGGGCCGGTTAGTTATCCTTGGTGGCGAGCGCCCCGCTCGCGGGAGGGGTCGAGCCGCAGGATTTTCGGAGGTCGATGCCGTTGTACCGGGTGATGGGAGTTCGGCCACCGTCGAACGACGTGGACGAGGAACCGGACGTCGTCGAGTTCGGCATCGCGGCACTCGACGCGCGACTGGCCGACGCGGACGTGGGCTTCCCCGCGACAGCGGCGGAGTTACGCGACCGGTTCGGCGACGCGACCGTCCCGTACGACGCCGCCGGCAACGAGATGCCCGTCGCCGAGGCGCTGGCCGAGACGGATCGGGAGTCGTTCGACTCCGAGGACGACCTGCTCAACGCGTTGCACCCCGTCTTCGAGCGCAAGCGCCAGGCCGCCTCGACGAGCATCGTCAAACAGCTCCGCGGGCTCGTCCCCTTCTGAGTCGCCCCGCCGCTCGGGCGCCGACGCTTCCTGTTCGGGCGCCGCTCAGCCCCGCCGCTCGGGCGCCGACGCTTCCTGTTCGGGCGCCGCTCAGCCCCGCCGCTCGGGCGTCGACGCTTCCTGTTCGGGCGCCGCTC